>MVRS01000152.1 GCA_002067975.1 Syntrophorhabdus sp. PtaU1.Bin058 | reverse complement strand
CCTGTCGTTGAGTTTGATGAAAAAAGGGTACGCTGGTTCCCCTCACATGCAGAAGCGCACCATGACGCAAAAAGGGCCTCTCCGACCATCGCCGGAAATACAGGCAAAACAGTGAATAGTGAATAGTAAGAGACAAAAAGAAATCAGGGTGCCGGGGCTTTCTGCTCTTCTTTCCGCCTCATGGGTGTTCCGCTATGCGCCATGCGCTTTGCGCTATGCTGCCTTTCTCTCACAATGAATTATCCGGGATAAACCTTCGGCATATAAGCTATGACTCGGAATCGTCAAACTTGTACCCGACCCCCGGTATGGTAACGATGTAGGCAGGCTTTCTCGGATCTTTTTCAATGAGTCTCCTGAGGTGACTGATGTGGACGTCTACGCTTCTTGGGATCACAAAGGTCTCTCCCCATATCTGGTCGATAAGCTGGTCACGGGAATATACCTTCCCCGGATTTCTTGCGAAGAAAAAGAGCAGCTTCATCTCCTTCGGGGACAACAAGATCTTTTTACCCCCCATCGTGACCTCGTATCGCTCGAAATTGATGCGGAGGTCTTTGTGCGAGAAGACCTGTTCCTGCGACACGACCTCTTGCTTGGGCTCATGATTTTTCCGGAGCCACACGCGGACCCTGGAGACCAGCTCCCTCACGCTGAAGGGCTTCGTGATGTAATCGTTGGCGCCCATCTCCAGGCCGAGCACACGGTCTACCTCGGTGACCTTGGCGCTCAGTATAAGGATCGGTATGCCCGCATATTGCGGGATCGAACGGACTTGGCGGCAGACCTCAAGGCCTTCGATGCCCGGAAGCATTAAATCGAGGATGATAAGATCAGGCCTTTCGGTCTTGATCAGATCAAGTGCCTCCTCACCGGTAAAGGCTGAAACAACCTGATAACCATCCCGCTGCAGGTTGATAGTTATCAGATCGACAACGTTTTCCTCATCATCAACGATAAGGATTCTTGCCGGCCGCTGTTTTGTCATGGCCTGTGTTTTTCCCATCCATGCACTCTTGTTCCTATTCCCTTGTCTTTTTGGATTCAGATTATCTCTTGATTATTAAAATTTTATTGTGTAGATGTTAATTTCTCGTTAAAAAACATAAAGGGCCTGAACATAATAAAACCAAAAAGGGGCATTTTTCACCCCTCTTTGGTTTAAGCCTTATCATATATGTTTATGACCTGCGGATCCTTTTCTTTAGTCCAACCAGACCGACCAGTCCTGAACCCAGAAGCCATATTGCCCCGGGGACAGGGACCGCTGATGGAGGAGGAGTGCCGAAGTTATCAATCTCTATAACGGCCCCGCCTGTACTCACAAGCCCCAGCATGTTGAAGTCTCCATCGGTAAAGACAAGACCTATCCAGGCCGGGTGGGCAGCTACCTCCTCAAAGGATTTCGTGCCTGTCTGGCCGGGCCACGGGCTGAAAGCGGACGATGTAACAGAGATCTCGTGTGTCATCCAGCCTGCCCCTGTATTCGGGTCCCAGCTATAGGCATCGGTGCTTACGAAGTAATTGTTACTGTCGCTTCCGATGTAAAAACGGACCTTGCCCTCAGAGCCGGGACCTGTTACCGTTCCCGTGATCTTATAATCCACCTTGAGGGTCTCTCCTGTAAGGTCTCCGAAACGTGCGCCGCTTATATCAAGGCTGTAGAGGCGCTTATTCATGTTATTGTACACATTCGCCGATATGTTGCCACCGGGATTTCCGCCTGTTGCATTGAACACGGACTGTTCTCCCCAGGGATATCCGCTATTGTCTATGTAATAGGTATACCAGCCTCCGCTGCCTGCTTCGAATGTCTCCATATGAGCGTGCGCCGGTGACACCAATAATACTGCCATTGCAAGAAGAACTGCTGCAAATATTGAGCTTTTCATCTTCTCACCCTTCCTCTGTCCGCTCATAGTGTATGGAGGGGCGCGCATGGCGCCCCTTTTTTGTCACTGTTTCGATTTCCTGTGTGGCACTGTGATTACGGTAGCTCTGTGCCGCCGCCCTGGAATCCAGGGTATTCGTAGTCGCCATACTTAATGCACTTCATCTCGCCCAGCGCTGCCCAGTAATTTGCCTTGCCTGAGGGCAGGTTGGTTGCATCTGATGCAAAGGCTATCAGTTCGTTCACGAGGTCGGTTGCACCCTGTTCTGCAACGGTATCCGCATCCCAGTAAAGCCACTGGATCGACCAGAAGTCATACTCGCAGTTTCTGATCTTTGCCCTGCGGCATTCAACGCCCTGGTACTTCACCTCATGGGTCATCCTGTTTCCCGAGCCTGCGGCAAGCTGGTCGCAGTCAGCATAGCCGATTGCGCCTGCCCTGCCATTGATGCAGTTCATCATGTCGCCAGAACCGTCATTAAACCATACATTGCCGCCTGTATACTGGGTCGTTGCAAGCGGCCAGCCCCAGCCGTTCCCTCTCATCACGCTCAAATCCAGGGTGGCATGGGTTCCGGAGCCTGCATGGCGGAGGCACTTGGTGATCGTGGGGTCGCCGGCGCCAAAATTGTTGATTGCGTTACATTCCGTGGTATCGAGCACTTCATACCAGTCG
>MVRS01000151.1 GCA_002067975.1 Syntrophorhabdus sp. PtaU1.Bin058 | reverse complement strand
AAGCGGTCTACGAGGGCGACTACGCAATTGACGGCGTGCCGGGCACCGGCTCGAAGATATCCCTGGACTATTCAGGTACTGCGGGCATCCTGACGGGAAGTCTTTTGCCGACGGGAAACAGGAAGGATGTGCTCGACGTCAAAAACGTGGGCAAGATCGAGGCCACCATCATCGATGTCTCAACGCCGGTTGTCTTTGTAAGGGCCCGGGACCTTGGTCTCAAGGGGACGGAAATGGCAAGGGACATGGACGCGGACAGAAAATTGATAGAATCCCTGGAGCAGATACGCCTCGAAGCAGCCCGCCTGGCAAAGCTGGAAGGGAAGAGCGCCTTCATGCCGATGCTGGCATTGGTCCAGGAACCTGTACCGTGGACGAACTTCATCACCGGAGAGCCCATGAAACCGGAGGGCGTTACCATTATGTCGAAGATATACGCCGCCGGAATGATGCACAAGGCCTATCCCGGAACGGGCTGTGTCACTACGGGGGTTGCCGCCAAATTAAAGGGTTCGATCGCAAACGAGTTTATTTCGGCAACAGATAAAGACAAGGAAACCGTGACGATCGGCCACTTCTCGGGTCTTATCTCTGTGGACGTGCGCTGTCGTGACGAAGGCGGGACATTTGATCTGGAGAAGGCCGTAATGTACCGGACCGCGAGAAGGATCATGGAAGGCTGTGTGTATATATAACGGACGGAAAGGGAGTAATCCTGTCGCAACACAGGCGAAACCCTATGAGGAGGATTAAATGACTTTAGCGGAAAAGATACTGGCGGCCCATGCCGGGAAAGAATCGGTCAGGGTTGGTGAGTTTGTAAATGTTAAAGTGGACATGGTCATGGCAAGCGACCTTACGGCCCATATTGCCGCAGATCAGTTTGAGAGAATGGGCGCAAAAAGGCCCTTTGATCCACGCAAGGTCGTTTTTGTTATGGATCACTTTTTTCCCAATAAAGATGTCGCTGCTGCAGAGCAGATCAAGCGGCTGAGAGAGTTTTCAAAAAAACACGGCCTGTTGTTTGTAGAGGCGATCGATGGCGGGATTGAGCACGTCTACCTCCCCGAGAAAGGGCTGGTACTGCCCGGCGATGTTGTGGTGGGCGCAGATTCACACACATGTACATACGGAGCGCTCGGTGCATTTGCAACGGGCATGGGTTCCACCGATATCGCCGTGGCGATGGTTACCGGCGAGATCTGGATGAAGGTTCCGCCGACCATTAAATTTAACTACAAGGGGAAGCTCCCTGCATGGGTTACCGGTAAGGACCTGATCCTTTACACCATCGGCCGTATTACCGTTGACGGTGCGCTGTATGCAGCCATGGAATTCACCGGAGAGGCCATCGAAGAGCTTTCGATGGACAGCAGGTTCACAATGGCGAATATGGCCATAGAAGCGGGTGCCAAAACAGGGATCGTCGCCGTGGACGATAAAACGAGGGCCTATGTAAAGGGAAGGACAACAAGGCCGTACAAGGTCTATACGACAAACAGCGAGGCCGACTATGCATCCATAGTTGATTATGACGTGTCGAAACTTGAGCCCCAGGTTGCCGTACCCCACAGCCCCGACAATGTCCGCAGCATCAGCGAGGTGAGCGACATAGAGGTGGACCAGGTCGTGATCGGGAGCTGTACAAACGGCCGCCTTGAGGACTTTGAGTATGCCGCCCGTATACTCCGCGGCAAAAGGGTGCATCCGGGCATCCGGTGCATCGTTATACCAGGCTCGCAGGAGGTCTACCTGGCAGCGCTTCGGGCAGGTCTCATAGAGGTCTTTGTCAGGGCGGGCGCTGTTGTGGGGCCCCCTACGTGCGGTCCCTGTGTGGGAGGCCATATGGGCATACTGGCGGCAGGAGAAAGATGCGCCTCCACAACAAACCGGAATTTTATAGGCCGGATGGGAAGCCCCCGCTCGGAGATATATCTTGTCAATCCGGCGGTAGCGGCAGCCAGCGCCATTACCGGCAGGCTCACAGACCCCAAGGAGGTGGTTGACCGATGATCCGTGGAAAAGTTCATAAGTTTGGCAAGAATATCGATACTGATGCGATTATCGCTGCTAAATATGCAAATATTACCGACCCGCCGGAGTTGGGCAAACATTGCATGGAAAATATAGACCCCGATTTCGGAAAAAGGGTGGAAAAGGGGGACATCATTGTGGCGACGACCAACTTCGGGTGCGGTTCTTCCCGTGAGATAGCTCCCGTTACAATAAAAGGCGCAGGCGTTGCGGCTGTGGTGGCCAAAAGTTTTGCAAGGATATTTTTCCGGAACGCCATCAATACCGGCCTGCCCTTGCTTGAGTGTGCGGAAGCAGTGGATGCAAGCGATCCGGGAGATACCCTTGAGATCGATCTCTCGACGGGCACGGTTCGAAATACAACAAAAAATCTTGTCTTCTCGGCCGTTCCTTACCCTGAATTTGTAACAGAGTTGATTACGGCAGGAGGTCTTGTTGAATCTGTCATGAAAAAGATGAGCAAGGAAGATAAAGGCCCCTGATCATGAACCGATGGGTATCACCTAAACGGTATGAGCGCACGTGACTTACCGGAAATCTAATAATAAAAATCTAAAGAATTATCGATTGGAGGATAATATGAAGAAAACAACGCTGCTTAAAAAACTGATCCTGGACAAAGAGATACTTGTTATGCCCGGAGCATACGATGCGACGTCGGCCAGAATCATCGAAAAGGCAGGTTTTAAGGCGGTTACGCTCGGTGGGTATCCGACATCGGCATGTCTTCTCGGCAGACCCGACCTGTCCCTGCTCACATTGCCGGAGATGGTAACTCATACGAGGAACATCGTGGAAGCGGTTGATATACCCGTTTTTACAGACGGAGATACGGGCCACGGCAACACCCTCAACGTGATGAGAACGGTGCGTGAGATTGAAAAGGCCGGCGCTGCGGGAATGTTCATAGAGGACCAGCTCTTTCCGAAGAGGTGCGGTCACATGGAGGGCAAACAGGTGATCGAGGCCGATGATATGATAGCCAAGCTCAAGGCTGCCGTAGATGCGAGAATAGACCAGGACTTTGTCATAATGGCCCGTACGGATGCGCTCGGAGTCAATGGAATAGACGATGCAATAGAACGTGCCAACCGATATCGCGCGGCAGGGGCCGACCTTATCTTTGTTGAGGCGCCCACCACAAGAGAGCAGATGCTGCGTATCAACCGCGAGGTAAATGCGCCGACAAAAGTAATACAGCTTGAAGGCGGAAAGACCCCTATGATGACTGCGAAAGAACTCGAAGAGATCGGTTACAATGTGGTTGTGTATCCAATCTCTGCCTTATATGCTGCTGCCTGGGCCGTGAAGCAGCTAATGGATGAACTTATGGCAAAAGGGACTACCGCCGGCTTCATGGATAGAATGATCCATTTTAGTGAATTTAACGAACTCATGGACCTGAATAACCTGAGAAAAAAGGAGAGCTCTTTCTATGAGGGTTTAAACAGGTAGGTCGGGTTTTCCATTACAATGAACATTTGCGTTGGCCGTCTCCGCGCGGAGACGGCCAACGCAAAAGATATGCCTTTCTCAGGGCGATCCGGGATTCCGTGACTGTTACGGAACCCTTTCAGATAGTCAGGATGTGTATTGTGCACGCCGCATGCTGGGTTCCCTGCACGCCCCCTCCCGTCACGTGGGATAGGGCGGTTTTTGCCCCTTCGACTTGATATCCCGTACATACTCTGCGGAGCTGTCTGACATTTTCAACAATCTGCACTGCTCCCGATGCCCCCATGGGGTGTCCATAGGACAACATGCCTCCGCGGGGGCTCCATACGACTTTTCCGCCATGGGTTGTCTCTCCGTCCAGCAGCATCCTCATTCCCTCGCCCCTCTTACAGAAACCCATGGCCTCGTAATATAACGGTTCGCAGATGGTAAAGGCATCATGGCATTCCACCATATCGATGTCTTCCGGTCCTATTCCGGATTCTTCATATGCCTTATTTGCGCCCAACGTCGTGATATCGTCACCGGTTTCATCTTTGAACCCGACGTCAAAGGGGCCTGAGACGACTGTCGAGGCTGCGATCCTTACAGGTTTTGTTATACCCAGCTTCTTCACGATCTCTTCTGAGGCAACGATCACCGCGCCGGCACCGTCTGTCATGGCGCAGCATTGATCTAATGTAAGGGGCGTGGATATCATTCTGGAGCTGAGGATCTCTTCGACGGTAATCTTCCCTTTTCTCCATGCAAAGGGATTGTTCGTTGCATGTCGTCGATTTTTTACCGTCACCAGGGCCAGGTTTTCAACCTTTGTCCCTGTTTCGTAGATATAACGTTGAGCCCTCAACGCATATTTTGCAACCATAACAGCACCGAAGAAGGCCTCGATATCCCCCTCTCCCGGCGCCGGGGCAGAGCCCGATTCCCTGTGCAGCGATGCATTTTCACATCCTACGCCTATAGCAATCTCATCGATCCCCGCTGCCACCCTGATATATGCGGAGTGGACCGCCATTGCCCCCGATGAACATGCACTTTCAACGTTGATTACAGGCAGCTTGCCGCACATCCCAAGGTCCCTGAAGATCCTCTGGCCCGTCGTAATCCCGTTTGTCCCATTGCCTACAAAGGCACTCTGAATCTCCCGCCAGGAGACACCTGCGTCTTTTATAGCAGATCTTACCGCCTGCTGTCCCAGGATATGGTAATCATCGTCCAGCATGCCAAATGCCGTCTCGCCTACGCCGATTATATAAACATCCCGCAACGTACCCATCGCTCGACCTCCCTTATCCCTGAAGAGACTTTTTGAATTTATAGCTGATTACCGGCTCGCCTCTTGCATTGTTCCGTACAGGGCCTATGACGAGTTCAACCTCATCTCCACACTGAAAACTGCCGGTTTTCCCTTCAAGTTGAGCAAAGATCCTCACGCCTTCGGGAAGGTCAATATAACCCACAATAAGAGGCATGTACTCCCTCATCGAAGGTTGCCCGATATAGACGTCGGTTACGCTGTATAGCGTACCTTTCCTGCTTAAAGGGATGACCGCCATTTCCTCGGACCAGCAATCCGGGTTAGGACAGGAATCGAATTTTGGAAACCAGAGTTTACCGCATTGCTTACACTTATAACCTTTCAGATACGGAGGTTCGCCTTGAGGAACTTCTAATAGATCAGGATGGAAAAAGGTACTGTCACCTTCTTTTTCTTTTTTGATTTTGTCCGCCATTGTATCTCTCCCTCCAAATTATCTCTGTACCCTTCAGACAGATTTTTTCTACATGGTGCCAAGATAGGCCTTTTGTATCATAGGATTTCCCACCAGGGTTGCCCGGTCGCCGCTCATCGTTATTTTTCCGGATTCCAGGATATAGGCCCTGTCGCAGAATTCCAGGGCCTCCACTGCCCTCTGCTCCACCAGAAGGATGCTGAACTTCAGCCTCTGACGGATGTTCATGATTGTTTCAAAGATAAGGTCGGCCATGACAGGTGAAAGTCCCAGAGAGGGTTCGTCGAGCATGAGAAAACGCGGCATCGACATCAATCCTCGACCGATGGCGAGCATCTGCTGCTCGCCGCCGCTAAGGGTCCCCGCAGGTTGTTTGGACCGCTTTTTGAGCACAGGGAAGATATTCAGCACTGTCTCAAGATTTTTATCGACGGAATCACGCGCCTCGGGACGGTATGCGCCTATCTCGAGGTTTTCAAGGACAGTTAACGACGGGAATACGCGCCGGCCCTCGGGTATATGAATAATGCCCAACCCGGTCCTTTTGTATGCCTTCATATGCGTAATGTCGGTCCCCGTAAAGTATATCTCTCCCGAACTCACCTTCGCTGTTCCGGATATGGTCTTGAGAAGGGTACTCTTGCCCGCGCCGTTTGGCCCGACGATGGAAACAAATTCGTCTTCCCGTAACGTCATCGATACCCCGTGAAGGGCCTTCATCCCGCTATACTCCGTTGTGACTTCTTTAACTTCCAACATGGCGTTCTCTCCATTTTGCTCCAAGATAGGCCTCGATGATATGGGGGTCGGAGATCACCTCCCGGGGTAATCCTTCGGTCACCTTGTTCCCATCATCCAAACCTACCATCCAGTCGGCTATCTTTACGAGACTGTGGACTATATGTTCTATGACGATAACGGTGATGCCGCTATTGCCGATGGCCGTGATAATCTCTCCGATCCGGTTTGCCTCCTCCGGGTTCAATCCCGCCATGGGTTCGTCCACGAGAAGCAACCGTGGCCGGGTTGCCAGGGCGCGTGAGAATTCCAACATCTTCGTTTCCCACATGGTAAGACCTACTGCCCTGTCATGGGCCCGGTTTGAGAGCCCCACCTGATGAACCACCTTCTCGGCTTCGGCATGGGCCCTGGACGCATTCCCCCATACGTTGAAGGCCCCGATCATGATATTCTCCAACACCGTCATACTGCTTAATACCTGGGGAACTTGGAAGGTGCGGCCAATTCCGAGCTTACACGAACTATGGGGTCTCAAGCGGGTAATGTCTTGCCCTTCAAAGGTGATCCGTCCCGTTTCCGGTTTCAGGAAGCCGTTGATCACATTGAAGAGCGTTGTCTTGCCTGATCCGTTGGGGCCGATAACGCCTATGATTTTGCCTCTCGGCACCTCTATGGTGACGTCCCTGAGCGCGTGAACTCCGCCGAAAAACTTGCTTATATTTTCCATCCTCAGTATGGGCTCATCCGTACCTTTATGCGAAGTTGCAGGCTGTATAGGTTCCGGCACAAACAAGTCGCAGCCGTGTGGTTTATCGGCAACCTTCTCTGTGAAACCCTTTACAGTCAACGGTTCTGTTGATACTGGTGACTTTGGAGGCCGGGAACGGAAGGCCCCGCGGATTTTGCCCCAGATGCCTTCCGGCATATACAGGATGCTGGCGATAAGCGCAACCCCATAGATAATGTCCTGCACCCCCGGGTATTGGTTTCCGAATTGGGAGTTCAGGAATTCTCCTATGGGTACGAGGAGACAAGCGGCCAATGGCGGGCCCCAAACCGTGGCTATACCGCCTACAATGGTGATGCTCAGGATTTTTACTATAATAGAGGTCCCAAATACGGAGTGTGTGGTGAGCACATAGAGTAAGCCGAAGGCATACAAGGTCCCCATGAGAGCACCCATACCTGCACTGAGTAAAAAGGCCATTAACTTGGTCCGGTATGTGTTGATCCCCATCGACTCGGCTGCAGTCTCGTTCTGCTTAAGGGCCCTTAGCGCGAAGCCAAAGCGGGAAGATTCAACGACCTTGGCTATAGCAAGTACTATGGCCAGGAGGGCAGTGGCGATCAGCACGTAGAACCGCATATCCCTGAACTGCATTGAGCTCGCACCGTGTCCGATAAAGGGGATGCTTAGCTCTTCAAAGCCCAGATGATTGAGGATGGGAAACGTTATGAGCGGAAAGGCCACAGTGGCCACTGCGAAGAAGGCGCCATGGAGACGCAAGGTAGGCAACCCGATGATTAACGCTGTAACGACGGCAGCAATGACTCCAACCCACATCCCAAACCAGGGAGATACTGCCAGAAACTTAAAAAGCAAAACCGTGGTATAGGCCCCCGTGCCCACGAACATCATGTAGCCGAACACAACCTGTCCCCCGTAGCCGGAGATAATGTTAAAGGATGAAGAGGCGATAGCCCAGAGGACGACGAGCAGGATAATGCGCTGAGTATAGCGGCCGGGGCCCAATAAATATGACGTCAGCGCTGCTGCCATGCAGACAATAAGGATGGGGATAAAATCCCTGAAGCGAGATGAAAAGCGCTGTTTTCCTTGTATCTTCATACAACACGTCCTTTTTTACCCAGTATTCCTTCGGGACGTAAATAGAGAAAGAGCACCAGAATTGTAAACACAGCCACGTTTTGTAGGGCAATGGGGATCACCAGGAAGCTGAGTTGCTGAACCAGCCCGATGATGAGACCGCCGAGGACGGCGCCGGTTATACTGGTCATGCCGCCCAATATAACACTGGCAAAAAGGATGATAATAATTGATTCTCCGAAGAATGGATGAAAAGGACGGTAAGTGGCCATAAGACTGCCGCCTGCCGCGGTAACTGCGATGCCCAGCGCAAAGGCAAAGGCGTATACGGAATGCAGATCGATCCCCATATATGCACAGCCCTCCGGGTCATCGGCAGCGGCCTTGATGGCCTTTCCGATGAATGTCTTATTAAGCACCAGGAAGAGGCCGGCTATCAATACCAGGGAGATGAAGAGGCTATAAGTCTGAGCGCGGTTTATCAGGATATCACCGAGGGAAAACGTTGCCATAGTATAGGACTGATTGATAATGCGGGGGGTGCCTGACCATCCTATGAGCATTAGGTTTGAGATGAGCAGAGAAAGCCCCATGGTGATGATCAGCGTCAAGTTCTCTGCTTCGGGGGCGCCGATGAACTTTTCGATAAGCAGTCGATGCGTAATGTATCCGGCAACAAAGAATATGGGGAGAGCGATAAAGGCAGAAATAAAAGGGTCTATGCCCCACCAGTTGAGAAACCAGTAAGTTGGAAAATACATGGCGAGCACGGCAAATTCAGCATGGGCAAAATTGATAATCTTTATTACACCGAGGATCAAGGAAAGTCCGGCAGCGAGGACTGCGTAAGATACGCCTACCAAAACGCCTGATATTATTGCTTCGATGATCATTCCCATGCTTAACCTCAACTCCCATCCCACCCCTGTCGCAGGAGGAAGATGGCCCGTCCCCCGGCTCCTCGTTTTGTCAAAGGGAGCCGGGGGTGCTCGTATGATCTGTGTTTATAACGCTACCCCATCCACGATAGTGTATGAGTTCTTCCCGCGTTATTTCGTGAACCAGATAGGCTTTGCTACGGCAAGTTCCGGCGGGTAGATAGTCTTTGCGACGCCCCCCTGCCACTGAACAAGCAATACATCCTGGTATTTTTTTGCTATACGCCCGTTTGGATCGAAAGCGATACCTTGCTTGGGTAACGACCTCGTCGCCATAACATTGTGAATATCTATCTTCAGGGCCGTCGCCCTTATCACTTCGCGATTTCTCGAACCGGCCCGCTCCAGTATCTCCGCCATTACAGGAACTATGCTCCAGCCGTGGGTAAGCTCTTGCCCCATAAAGGCCTCATCGGAGTATTCTTTGCGGCACTGGTCGAGGGTGCGTTTAATCCATTCCGGAGGGGTTAGTTTATGGGGCCAGGAGTTTGATATGGTGATAAAACCCTCAAGGAATTGAGTACCCACCTGCCGGAAAGAGGGGTCGCCATGTGCGCCCGTGGCACCAATAAAGGGTATGTTAACCTTCAGTTCCCGTTTCTTCATGAGCAACAACTGCGCCTCCTGAATGGATGAGGGCGCAAAAATCACTATATCAGGATTTGCGGTCTTCACTTTCTGCATAATCGGGGTGGCATCGACCAGGGTTCCCATGGTATATACCTCTTCGCCCAAGACCTTGATGCCGATATTGGCAAAGTATTTCTTGACTGCTTCACCATGGGCCTTTGAGGCAGCCTGGTTATCGTAGATCAGCACTGCCGTTTTGGGTGAATGCCCTAATGATTTGGCAAGGTCGATCACCCTGCCTATCCCCAGACTTCCAAAGACAGAGCTTGGAGGGCTTACATAGAAGCCCCATTTGAAACCTCTCGAATCGAGCGCGTCCGTGAAGCTGATGCTGAACTGAGGAATACCGGCCCGTTCGGTAATCTCTGTGGCCGACATGGTCAGGGAGCTCGCCCAACACCCTATGGCCATTACAATCTCGGGGTCTCTGATTAAACGATCCATAGCGCTTGCTGCTCCCTCTACGGTACTGCCGCTGTCAGCGATGACGGGCACCAGTTTAGCGCCTCCCAGCGCCTTTATGCCCCCGTTATCGTTGACCCAGCCCATGGCGGCCTTTATACCCTGAACCATTAAGTTTCCGTTACGGGATAGGGCCCCTGACAAAGGATATACGACAGCTATCTTAATGCTGGGTGGGTTGGCCGGTGCGGCTGTCGCCGGCACAGCCACGAACACAAAACCAGTCATAAACAATGCGCATACCAACACTGCTGCTACCCGAACACCGAACTTCCCTCTTTTTACTTTCATGTTAGCCTCCCTTCCATGTTTGTTTTGCCTTCAATGCCCTTTTTCTAATGCCCTTTTAATACGTTCGTTAAAGGATGATCACATCCTTGATATCAACATTATTAACTCTACCTGAGCTTAAAGCCGGTCTTTTGAAGATCAAAACAGTCTTTGCCGGGGTCGCTCTTCTCCCCTTTTAACTTGTATTTTTGGATCCGGTGCGTAGGTGTCTTTGGAAGTTCTTCACGAAATTCGATAAAGCGGGGAACCTTAAAGTAGGCCAACCTGTCTTTACACCACTTTATAAGATCAAGCGGTTCCAGGGTCTCGCGTGGCCTGAGTATCACAAATGCCTTCACCTCATCATCCTGAAACTCTGAAGGGACGCCTATAACGGCTGATTCGAGGACCTTCGGGTGGGCATTGATTACGGTTTCCACTTCAAGGGAAGAGACATTTTCTCCTCTCCTGCGGATGACATCCTTTTTCCGGTCGGCAAAGAAAAAGTACCCGTCCTCGTCCATCCAAGCCTGATCCCCGGTATGAAGCCAATTGTCTCTGATGACCTTCTTCGTTAACTCGGGATCCTTGTAATACCCTTTCATAACCGCCGGATTCTTAATCGCTATCTCCCCGACGGTTCCTCTCGGAACTTCCCGGTCGTTCTCGTCCACAACCTTTATCTCATTCACAAATCCAAAGCTCGGGATCTGTTTCGGCAAGCCCATACTCTTCTCTTTGCGAAGGCCATAGAGGGGTTGGATCAAACATAGACCGCACTCTGTTAAACCGTATCCGCTCACAAATGTAATCCCGAACCTTCGCTCCATATATTCTTCAAATTTCTTGTCCATGGCAGGCGTCCCGTATGCCGCCCTGACACGATGCTCCCTGTCTTTATCCGATTCCGGTTGTTTGCTGATGATCGTGAGCATTGCCCCTATGTAGTTGAATACGGTTGCCTTGTAATGCCGTATCTGGTCCCAGAATTTGCTGGCGCTGAACCTTTCCACGACAATCAGGCTCGCCCCGGCCGTAAGGGCCCCCATGGTTGAGTAGCCTTGCGCGTTCGCGTGAAAGAAAGGCAGGCACGTAAACACCCTGTCTTCGGGCTTGACATCCATGGGATACGAATATCCATAACCATTTATGATCCAGTATCTATGGGTCATCATGACGCCCTTGGATGGGCCCGTCGTGCCGGAGGTATACATAATCTCACAAAGATCGTCTTCATCGATGTCGGTAGGACCAAGGTCCGACGGGGCACCTTGCAGGGCATTCTCGAAAGAGATAGAGGCACGGTCCCCGGTATCTTCCCCGAGCAAGAGAAGCGTTTTTAATAAAGGGGTCTCCGATCTGATCTTATCCACCACATCTTTCAGTGAAGAGTGAACTAAAATGATATGCGCTTCAGAGTGGTTCACGATATATTTCGTCTCTTCCGTTTTGTAATTCGTATTAATGGGAACCAGAACAGCCCCTATTTTTGCCAATCCAAACCATCCGTACAGATACTCCGGACAGTTGGGCAGAAAAAAGCAGACACGATCTCCCTTCTTTACCCCTAAGCTCAAAAATACGTTCGCAGCTTTATTGATATTTTCGTTAAACCCTTTATAGGTAATCTCCTGTTCGTCAAAATAGAGGAAGACCTTGTCCGGATTCTTGTCGGTTTGTGCTTCCAGTAATTCCCTGATATTCATATTCGAACTCCTTTACCCGCGGTTTCGGATGTATCGGCACAGTATCAACCCTGTTTCTTAAATAGGTACTGTAGAAATCTATTGTCCGAGAAACTTTCTCAAACGATCCTTTCTATATTTCTGATAACTATTAAAATCCGTCCACGCTAAAAGCTCGCCGGCATCAACATCAATAGCCTGGCCCACCATCATCCTGGACTTTGTTGAGCAAAGAAATACAACAGCGTTGGCTATATCTTCAGCTTCACTGAATCTCCCCATGGGAAATCGGACCAACTCTGCTTCCAGCTGAGCCGGAGAAGTGCTCATCTTGAGAAGAGGGGTGAGGGTAGCGCCCGGACACACGGCGTTCACGTTGATCCCGTAGGGGGCAAGCTCGTAGGCAAGGTGTCTCGTAAGTCCCAATAGCCCGGCCTTTGAAGCTGTGTAGGCCGCTCCACCGTGATAGCTCATCTTTTTAGCCGCTACGGACGCAATATTGACAATCTTTCCATGCCTCTTTTTTTGCATGACAGGGATCACGGCCTTGCAACATAAAAAGGCCGCATTAAGGTTTATGTCGATCACCTTTTTCCACATCTCATAGGTGGTATCTTCAACCATCAAGGAGTCTCCAACCCCTGCATTATTGACGAGTACATCGATTGTGCCGAATCGCTCGAAAAGCAGGTCAAACATGTTCCTGACCCCTTCCTCCTTCGATATATCGGCTTGTACGGCAAGGGTTTTTGTTCCGAGCTTCTCCAACTCCTCCGCTGTCCTTTCCGCATCTTCCCGCACAACGTCATTAATGCAGACAAAAGCTCCTTCCTGTGCAAACTGCGTGGCAATGGCCTTACCGATCCCCTTGCCTGATCCGGTTACTAAAACTACCTCACCTGCAAACTCCATTATTTCTCCTTTTGAAAAAGATTGGCTAAGGCACGAGGACGACTTTAAGACCTTCCTTGCGCAGCAAGGTCCGGAATCCTTCTTCGGCACGTTGCAGCGGCAGGACATGGGTGATAATGGGTCTGGTATCTATAACCTTGCTTGCAACGAGTTTTATGGCCCTGAACCAGGTGGAAGGCTGTCTTCGGAAAGAACCATGAATCGTAAGTTCTTTATCAACGATGACATAAGGATTAAACATACCTTCAGGGCTTAATCCTATCACGCCGATCTGCCCGCCCCTCTTTACAATGCTTGCGGCATCAGCCAGCGAAGCCTGTCCGCCACTGACATCCATAACTATGTCCGCCCCCTTGCCGTTGGTTAACTCGAGGACTTTGTCTTTCAGGTTTTCTTCTCCCACGGTGACAGTGACGGCTCCGAATTTTGTCGCATATCCAAGTCGCTCCTTATCATCTTTCAGTCCGGAGGCAATGACTGTTGCAGCGCCACTGTGTTTGGCCAGCATCACCCCAAGTAATCCTATGGGTCCCGGCCCCATAATAACGATATCGTCGCCGGGCTTCATATCGCACCGTTCAAAGGCCCGCAGCACCACCCCCAGGGGCTCAATGACCGATGCCTCCAGCAGATCGACCCCTTCCGGAACCTTGAAGAGGCTGTTTGAAGGGACTATCACATATTTTGCCATCCCTCCGTCAACATGCTGGCCCAGCCTGGTCTGGTGCATGCAATGATTAAATCTCCCTAACCTGCAAAAGTAGCAGCTACCGCAGCCGCCCCAGGTGTCAGCCACAATTCTGTCTCCAGGCGCGAATCCCTCGACCTCTTCCCCCACCTCGCAGATCGTCCCGGCGACTTCATGACCCAGGATCCTGGGTAACGTTATCCAGCGAGCAAGAGGCGCCCAGTCGTAAAAATGTAGATCCGATCCGCATATTCCGCATGCCTTTACCTCGATCATAACGTGTCCCTTCCTGATCTCGGGCTCAGGCATCTCCATAATCTCAATCCCAACCTCTGGCCTGCTCTTTACGACTGCCAGCATCTCAAATCTCCTCCATGTTAAGGGTAATATTCTTTATCAAAGACCTTTTCATCATGTCCCGGCAATACGAAGTCGGCTATCTTCTCTACCTTCTCGAATGAGCGATAATAGTCCTCAAGATTTACATGAATAGGCGATACAATATGTTTTAACGGGGGAGACCCTTCCCAGTTTTCAAAAAGCGGACAGAAATCGCTCGCAATCAGGTAATGGCCTTTCTCTGTCTTTACATTCACACCCTGGAATCCCGGCGTATGGCCGGGGATCTTTACTATGTCTATGCCGGGGCTTATCTCCATATCCCCTTCAATAAGCTCAATGTTCTCGATCGCCTTCAGCCAGGGAGGGCGCATCTTGATCAACTGGGACTCATAAAAAAGGGCATGCATGGGGAGAGGGTCTATAGCATATCTTATTTCATCTTTCTGGACGATTATCCTCGCCTTTTTGAAGAGATCATTGTTGAAGCAGTGGTCCCAATGCAAGTGGGTGCAGATCACGATATCTATGTCGTCAGGATGTAATCCGAGTTTTCCGAGCCCCCCCGCCAGATCCTGATACTGAAGAAGCTTTCTATGGTGGTATTTTTCTGACCATGCGGGGTCGCCCATCCCCGTATCGACTATGATGTTCTCCTTTGCCCCCTTTATGACGTATACAATGACCGCCGTATCGATCTTCACACCTTGATTCATTCCATGGGTTAAGCCGGATTTGTCGGAATCCGGTGCTACTCCCATTTTGATAGGCCATATGCTCAAGGTGGTCATCTTCAAATCCCCCTTTTTTTGCGTAACGTTTATTTAGCCTGTCGATCCAATCAACTTATTCCCGATCCTCCACAATTACGGCGAAATACTTCATTTTCTTAAGTGCTGTAACGGAATGTTCTATCCTTGCATCGTAAGATGCGCTATCCCCGGCTTCCTGGATATGGCTCTCACCGTTCAGCGTGAACTCACATGTCCCCTCTGTGATATAAACCCATTCAATGCCGGGATTGGTATGGGGATCTATGCTTTTGCCTTTCTCTAACTCGCCTTGAATCACTACAATATTATCTGCGATCATCCTTCGCGGCCCAACAATTATGCTCTTTAATGAGCGGCTTGACACTACCTGTTGATCCTTGCATTTAATATGAACGAGAGGCTTTCCTGTATTCCTCAGAAAAGAAAAAAGGGGCCGGTTAAGGGCAGAGGCGATCTCATCAAGTACGATAACAGAAGGGCTGTTTTTCCCGGTCTCGATTCGCTGAAGGGTTATGGGACTTATACCTACTTTTCGAGCTAACTGTTCCAGTGTCAGCCCGCTTTTTTTCCGCGCATCCCTGATTTTTGTCCCAATTTCTTTTACTTTCACAACGCTAACTCTACCAGAGCCCGCAAAACCTGTCAAGAAAAAATATGTCAAATAAGATAAGTCACTTAGCATATTTGATATATTATATTAATAATGGATGGGTCAAAAAGATAATGGATTTACCCCCCCGATCAGGACTGCCTTTGCATCTCCGGTATATGCCCTAAGCCGTACTCATACTGCGTTTCCATGCCGGTGATTCGAAGATATTTTGATTTCTTCGTATCCATTTCTTGTTTTTTCGACCCGGGATTGTATGATAATAAGTGGTGGATGCTTCTTTATGGTAATAGTATGCCTTTGAAGGTTCTGCGAAAAAGATTAAGGGGCCAGGACCTCCATCAGGGTTGTCACATTCGGAAGAGATTCCAAAGATAAAATCAAGTCTATGGCTTCACCTACCTTCTCAGTGGAAAGGATTCGCCCTGCACAGACCCGGAACTTTTCCAGGATTTCCGTATTCGGCAGCGGAGAGGAGGCACTGCCCCTGGCTTCCAGCATCCTTTTTGAGATCGTGCGGTTCTTCAATCTTATCTGTATGTCTGTGGGGGCCAGCAGGTCCTTTGTCCTGGTGAGTTCTCCCAGGTTCTCATCAGGAACGGTCTTTATCTTTTCCATCAACTGCCTTACCCTCTGATCATCCAGTGCTTCCTTTTCAAAATGGGACAGATCCAGTTTCCCATGAACCAGGAAGGCTGCGACACAGTAAGGCAGGCTAAACTTAGCTTCAAGCCCGTTTATGGGTCTGGGGTAGACCAGGACGGAAGCGTTGAGGGGAGTAATAAAACATGTGATCTCTTCCACATCCTTCCAGGAAAACGGGTCTGTTCTTGCTAAATCTTCCAGAACATCGAGGGCGGGATGCGTGACCGTACAAGAGGGATATCTCTTGCACATTAACTCCATGAGCGTAGAAGGTTCGTGGAGTTCATCCACCCACCGACCGATTTCGTGTTCTCCCGAATAGACTCGCCAGAATCCAGATTTTCCTTCAAATGCCGTTGGGGAGCCGACAAACCCTCTCTCAGCCAAGAGAGCGGCGAATACGCCGACGGCCGAGGCCTGACCTGCGTGGAGGCTTTTGACCATGGTACCGAAATTTTCCCGAATGCCGGAAGCCCCTGAGACGGCAATAGCCAATGCATGGGCTGTCTTTGTTTCATCCAGCCCCAGGACCTTTGCAGATGCAGCGGCTGCGGCAATTGTCCCAATGGTCCCTGTCCCATGCCAACCCGCACCATAATGTGACCATCCCATTACCTTTCCTAATTTTCCTCCAACTTCAATGCCTATGATATATGCCAGAAGCAGGTCCCTTCCGGACTTCAGCCTGCTCTCGCAAAGCGCCAAAGCCGGCGGGAGGACTACCGCGGTAGGATGACCCCGCAAGTGAGTTGAAACATCGTCGAAATCTGCAACATGGACTGCAACTCCGTTCACCTTTGCGGCCGCTGCAGAAGGTACCTTTACCCTTGCCCCCAGGATAGAAGCCTCGGGTCGACCATTCCACTCCTGGGCAAGGTCGATTAAAATCTTTGTAGCCTCAAACTCCAGTCCATACAACCCACAGCCGATACCGTCAAGGATGCAATACTTTCCCTTCTCGATTAGCTCTGCAGGCATTCGCGACAGATCGGCTTCGACAATGTATTCCGCGATCTTTCCGGCCAACCCCATAATCATCTCCTCCAATCCAAATTTACGTGACCCCTGATATCAATAGCAGACACGGAATATACATCTTTTGGAGCACTTCCCGTTCCGGCATCTTTGTATTTGTATTGTACTTCAACTTTAGTGTTTACCAAATCCATTGTATATCAGTTCAATCCGGAATTCAATGATATCTGCATAACGGGCGTCCGAGAGATTACCGGCATCCGCTCTTATCGCCCTCTGCTCCATCACGCCTCACGGATTTCTATTATCTGATAT
>MVRS01000150.1 GCA_002067975.1 Syntrophorhabdus sp. PtaU1.Bin058 | reverse complement strand
ATACATTGACGAAACAAAATGCACGGGCTGTACTGTCTGCGTGGAATACTGCCCGGCCCAATACCCTGATCAATATAATCAGGAGATATCTCTTAATAAGGCGGTCCACGTATACTTCGCCCAGGCAATTCCCCTGATTACCTATATCGATGAAAGCTGTCTGTATCTGAAAGAGAAGAAATGCCGCATCTGTGAAGCAGTGTGCAAGAATAACGCTATAGACCTTACTCAGGAGCCGCGGAAGGAAGAGATAAACGTAGGGGCGATCATTCTGTCCCCCGGTTTCGAACCCTTCGATCCCAAGGTGAGAGAGGAATACCGGTACGGGGAGTTCCAGAACGTGGTAACCAGCATGGACTTCGAGCGGCTGCTCTGCTCTACCGGGCCGTACGCAGGCGAGATACTGCGCGCCTCCGACAAGAAGCATCCCCATAACGTCGCCTGGATCCAGTGCATCGGCTCACGGCAGGTTATCGAGGGCGGCAACAGCTATTGTTCCGCCGTATGCTGCACCTACACACAGAAACAGGTGATCCTGACAAAAGACCATGACGCAGATGCAAAGTGTACGATATTCCATAACGATGTCCGTTCATACGGGAAGGATTTCGAGCGGTACTACCAGAGGACGGAGAACCTCTCCGGTGTCCGGTTCTTCAGGAGCTACCCGTCGATCGTAAGGGAAGACCCGGTAACAAAGAATGTCACCATACGGTATTCCACGCCCGAAGAAGGGGTAATAGAGGAAGAATTCGATATGGTGGTATTGTCGATCGGGATGAACCCTCCCCGCGGCGTAGAGGACATCGCCAAAATGTATGGCATAGAATTGAACGATCACAAATTTTGTGATCTCAACCCCATAAACCCGATGGAGACCGCAAAGCCCGGTGTCTTTGTGAGCGGGGCATTGCAGGGTCCTATCGACATCCCCGAATCGGTGTTCAGTGCCAGCGGGGCCGGCTCCCAGGTCGGCGAACTCCTCGGCTACAGGCGGGGAAATCTTGCAAAGGAAAGGATATATCCCCCGGAAAAGGACGTCTCTCAGGAAGAGCCGAAGATCGGTGTTTTTGTGTGTCACTGCGGGGCGAACATCGGAAGGGTCGTCAATGTCCCTGAAACGGTTGAATACTGCAAGACGCTGCCCAATGTCGTCTATGCTCAGGAACAGTTATTCTCATGCGCCACGAATTCCGCCAAGGAAATAACGGACATGATAAAGGAAAAGGGGCTCAACCGGGTGGTTGTCGCTGCCTGCTCTCCCAGGACCCTTGAGCCGTTATTCCGCGATACCCTCAGGGAGGCTGGGATCAATCAATACTACTACGAGATGGCGAACATCAGGGAGCACAATTCCTGGGTCCACTCCAAGGAAAAGGAAGAGGCCACAAACAAGGCGCACGACATTATCAGGATGTCGGTGGCGCGCGCCTGCCAACTGGAGCCGCTTCAGGAGTTTGACCTGCCCGTTGACAAGAAGGCATTGGTGGTCGGCGGCGGTATTGCCGGCATGACGAGCGCTCTCTCCATAGCGAACCAGGGACATGATGTGTACCTGCTGGAAAAGGAGAAAGACCTCGGGGGAATGGCGCGAAAGATCCATACCACCCTCCAGGGACTGGATGTCCAGGCATATCTCCGTGAACTGATACAGAAGATCTACAAGCACCACCTGATACATGTATATACCAATGCAACGATCACCGAGGCTACCGGGTATGTCGGGAATTTCGTAACCACGGTGAAATCCGACAGGGGCGAAACAGCGATAAAACACGGCGCAGCGGTCATTGCCATAGGCGCCGATCTCTACACGCCCACCGAATACCTCTACGGACAGGACGAGAGGGTCATGACCCACCTTGAACTGGAGGAAAAGATCGTCGGCGGAGACGAAAAGGTCGTAAACGCACAGAGTCTCGTGATGATCCAGTGCGTCGGCTGCAGGAACGAAGACAGGAACTACTGCAGCAGGATATGCTGCAGCGAGTCGATAAAAAACGCATTGATGCTGAAAGAGAAAAACCCCGCGATGGACATCTACGTCCTCTTCCGCGACGTGAGGACTTATGGGTTCAACGAGGATTATTACCGGGAGGCAGCGGGCAAAGAAGTGAAGTTCATCCGCTACGAACCGGAAGACAAGCCGGTGGTGGAACCCGGCAAGGCTGAGGACGGCCGTGCCGTACTCAAGGTCACTGCGACCGATTATATTCTCGGTAAAAAGCTCGAGCTTGATGCCGATATCATTTCCTTAGCTGCCGCCGTTGTCCCGTCGGAGGCAACCAAGGAGATCGCCAATCAATTCAAAGTAACATTGAGCCCCGACGGCTTCTTCAAGGAGGCTCACGTCAAATTGAGACCTGTCGAGTTTGCGACGGACGGTGTTTATCTCTGCGGACTGGCCCATTATCCGAAGTTCATACAGGAAACGATCAACCAGTCCTACGGGGCCGCAGGCCGGGTACTTACGCTCCTCTCGAACGACATCGTCGTGGCCTCAGGCTCTGTTTGCCAGGTGGATGAGAAGAGATGTATGGGATGCGGGGCCTGCGTTGCGATCTGCACCTATGGCGCCTTGGAGCTTCGCGATACAAAACAGGGTAAAAAGGTTTTCGTCAATCCCGTCCTCTGTAAAGGAGATGGTCTCTGCAATTCAAAATGCCCGACAGGGGCCATATCGCTTAAGCACTATACCGATGAAGAGCTTTTGAGCGAGATCGATGTGGTGGTCCCGGAGGACGAGATCATAGAACAGATTGATGCTGCGGCCGGGAAATAAAACCGGCCCTGCAAGACAAGGAGGTGAGAAGAATGAGTGCAGGACAGAAATTTAAACCAAGAATACTGGGTTTTGCATGCAACTGGTGAGCGTACGGCGCTGCTGACCTGGCTGGAGTTTCCAGACTGCAATATACAACTGAAATGAGGATCATCCGCGTTATGTGTTCCGGCAGGGTGGACATGGGATTTGTGCTCAGGGCCTTCTCGAACGGAATAGACGGAGTATTCATCGGTGCGTGCCATCTTGGTGAATGTAACTATATCACTCACGGGAACTACCATACGCTGAATATGGTGCTTCTCTTTAAAAAGATAATGGAACACATCGGATTGAACCCCGAAAGGTTATGGATGAGATTTATGTCCGGCGCCGAGGCAAACGTCTTTGTCGAATCCGTTAATGACTTTGTCAAGAACGTGAAGGCAATAGGACCGCTCGGCACCGCCGAAGGGATCGACCCTGAAGAATTGAAGTCCAGGCTTGCGGGAGTTAAAAAGCTGCTCCCGTACATCAAGGTGTTGAAGAATGAAAAACTGGCGACGCGCCTTACGAACCCGGACGAATACGAGGCATTCTTCACTAAGAACGAGATAGACGAGATGTTCCGTGACGTTGCCTCGTACTATATCGACCCGGCAAAGTGCCAGGCGTGCATGACCTGCGCCAGGAGATGCCCTGTGGACGCGATCATCAGCGCCAAGGGCCAGGTCCACATCATCGATCAGGACAAATGTATAAAATGCGGGACCTGCTTTGAGGCATGCCCTCCCCGCTTCGGCGCGGTGACGAAGATCGTCGGCCAACCCGTTCCGCCGCCTCTTCCTGAGGATCAAAGGGCCATCGTCAGAAAGGCCAAGGAAAAAGAGGTCGCCTGAAGCAACTTAATTAAGCTGTCGAACCTACCAAAAGCCCCGCAGCGATGCGGGGCTTTTAATTTTCATAGAGTTAATAGCGAATGGCAAGGAACAAAAGAAACTTTAACGCCTTCTGCTCTTCTGATTTTTATCGTCCTTCGTCCCAGCGCAGCGGACGTCCCTCGTTCCTCGGTCCTTATCCCTCGCCTCACGGTTATGACGCTATGCGCCATGCGCTTTGCGCTATGCTGATTCCGTATCCGGTATTCATGTGCTTGCCTCTCCCGCAAATCATGCATATAGTATTACTATCGCCAGGAGAAAGTGATGGACAAAGACATTGAAGAGAGGATAGAGAATTTCGCGAAGCTCATGTTCAAATCCCGTTACCCTGTCTTTTTCACCGGTGCGGGCATCAGTACGGAATCGGGGCTCCCTGACTACAGAGGGCCTGACGGGGTGTGGACGCGGAAAGACAAAGGACTGCCGCCACGGCAGACAGACAAGCCATGGCACCTCTTTGATCCGAACAAAGGCCACTATGCGCTCGTGGAACTTCAGAATATGGGGAAGCTTAAGTTTCTGATCTCCCAGAACGTGGACAACCTCCATCTGAAATCAGGGATAAAGCCTGAGCTGATCGCCGAGCTCCACGGCAATATCACAAAGCTCCGGTGCACGCACTGCGGCATGGTATATGATACCGATTGGGGTTTTACTTCCTGCAAATGCGGCGGTGAGCTTGTCTCAAGCACCGTCGGGTTCGGGCAACCACTGCCCGAGCGGGACCTCACGCTCGCCTTCGAGCATTCCCAAAAAAGCGATCTCTTCGTTGTGGTAGGCTCAAGCCTCGTGGTGACGCCTGCCGCGGACATGCCGGCAGAGGCGCTCCGGCACGGCGCAAAGCTTATCATCCTCAATGAGGGCGACACGCCCTTTGACCAATATGTCCATATCCGGTTTTATGAGAAGGTCGGCGACGTCCTCCCGGCCGCAGTAGAACGCCTCAAGATCCTCTGCGGGCAGTGAACACACATCTTGAGGCCAGGTCCTGCAATCATGCATCGTATCCCCTGCCCTCTTCACCGCCCTGCTCACCGTTGAATAATGGACACCAAGATGATCGGAACCTTCTTTGTCGACAACGCCTTCTCTTTCATTTCGTGTGATTTGCCGGATTGCAAGGCCTGACCCGATTACTTTTTGATTACGGAATGATATTGCTTTCTTTACGAAACAACTCTATGATATCAAAAGGCAGGGAAATAACAAGTAAGTACGCTATTCATTGTAAAAGAGGGGGGGTACATGAAGCGAATGTTCTTTATAATTTTCTGCCTTTTGTTGGTACTTGCCGTTCATGCAAAGACAGCGGCGGCAGAAGATATTAATGCAGAATTAATCAAAGCCGCCGAGCAAGGCAACTTTTCGTCCGTAGAAACTCTTCTAAACAAAGGCGCTGATATGAATGCAAAGAGGACCGCCAATGGCGCAACGGCCCTTATGCAGGCATCTTTGAACGGTCATACTAATGTGGTCAAGCTCCTTCTCGGTAAAGGTGCTGATGTGAATGTAAAAACAACCACCAAAGGCGCAACAGCCCTTAGGTGGGCGGCTGAGGGCAATCATGCGGATATAGTCAAGCTCCTTCTTGATAAAGGAGCTGATGTGAATGTAAAGTTGACCGTGGACGGTTCAACAGCCCTGATCTTTGCATCTCAGGAAGGCTATACTAATGTCGTCAAGCTCCTTCTCGATAAGGGTGCTGATGTGAATGTAAAAACGACCACCGATGGCGTAACAGCCTTTTTTTTGGCATCTCAGAACAATCATACGGATGTCGTCAAGCTCCTTCTCGATAAGGGTGCTGATGTGAATGCAAAAAGGACAACCGATGGTGACACAGCCCTTATGAAGGCATCTCATAAAGGCCATACGGATATCGTCAAGCTCCTTCTCGATAAGGGTGCCGATGTGAATGCAAGGGCGACCAATAGCGCAACGGCCCTGATCTATGCATCTCAGGAAGGTCGTACTGATGTGGTCAAGCTCCTCCTTAATAAAGGAGCCGATGTAAATGCAAAGGCGACAAATGGTGAAACAGCCCTTATGAAGGCATCTCAGGAAGGTCGTACTGATGTGGTCAAGCTCATTCTTAATAAAGGAGCCGATGTAAATGCAAAAACGATCCCCGAGGGTATAACGGCCCTGATCTATGCATCTCATAAAGGTCATACGGATATCGTCAAGCTCCTCCTCGATAAGGGTGCCGATGTAAATGCAAAGTGGGCCACCGAGGGTATAACGGCCCTGGTCTATGCGTCTCAGGAAGGCCATACGGATGTGGTCAAGCTCCTCCTCGATAAGGGTGCCGATGTGAATGCGAAGTGGACCACCGAGGGCATAACGGCCCTGATCTTTGCGTCTCAGGAAGGCCACACGGATGTGGTCAAGCTCCTCCTTGATAAGGGTGCTGATGTGAATGCGAAGACTATCAACGAGGGTATGACGGCCCTGATGAAGGCATCTTGGAACGGTCATACGGATATCGTCAAGCTCCTTCTCGATAAGGGTGCCGATGTGAATGCGAAGTGGACCACCGAGGGCATAACGGCCCTGATCTTTGCGTCTCAGGAA
>MVRS01000149.1 GCA_002067975.1 Syntrophorhabdus sp. PtaU1.Bin058 | reverse complement strand
TCGATTCTCTTCACAAGGATCCTGTCGTATAATGGTTTGATGTTCATTGTATCACGCTCCTTTCGCAAAAATAGTTTTTAGCAATTGTGAAAAAAGATTGCTAAATAAAGTATAAGGATACCAATGACTTTTTGTCAATAGCGGGAGACTAAATTTTTAAAAGAAGATCGACGCCTTCCCTGAACCACCTGGAAAACTGTTCATTTTCCCGTTTGTTGGCGGCTGCATCGGGCATAATTGAGGCAAATATCTTCTCCTTATCGATCGTTGTCTCGAAGTCCCGTTCCGCCTGCTTGGAAAGCCTGTCTACCATCGCAGTGAGGATCTTTTCCCGGTCACCCCCGGGGAGCCAGAGTGACCACCATGTATCATAGGTGCTCTGAACAATCCTTTTACTCTTGTCGTAGTAGCTTGCGAGGGCAGGGATCCATTCCTTGATGCGGTCTTTCGATGCCGCGAATATGTCTTCTACAAAAGGATACCGGTTTATGGTATCCATCTCGATCCGTATCTTCTTGACAAAACCCTCGATAATGCTTCCGCCTCCGTGTTTTTTCTTATAAACTTTGGATTTCATTGCGTTCCAGACTTCGATGATCGGGTAGACCGTCATATTCTTCAACGAGTAATTTATTGTTTCTATATTGTTGATGGTATACTTTCGTGTCTTTGGTACCCCATATATTAAAAGCCCCAGAAGATCGGAGACGATATGGAACAGTAATGCCCTGTTTCTGGGTCGTTTCCCGGGGAACATGTAACAGATGAACTCGTTGAGTTCCAGGGCTTCCACAAAATGGTCCTTTTTCGGTTCGGAATTTATATGTTTTACTGCATCTAAGGCGAGACTGATCGTTGCCATAGACACAAGATCGTCCTCATCTTTGATAAGCTCCCAGATGTCGAGGATGTGTCTTCTGGGGAGCATTAAAGGCCCTCTTTTTTCAACGTCTCGACGAGCTGTCTCTGCGTCTCCGTGAGTTTCCCGGGCATATCCATTTTTACCTCAACATAGAGATCGCCGCTGCCGCCTTTCTCTGCATCCGGTACCCCAAGACCACGTAACCGCACCTTCAAGTGGCCCGGCGGGATCTTTACACGTTTTGGCCCATCGATAGTGGAGATCTCAACGGTTGTCCCGAGGAGGACGTCGGTCAGTTTTATCTCTTTTGTAACGTAAAGGTCGTTCCCGACCCTCCTGAAAAAAGGATGTTCGGCAACCTTGATGGTCAGGTAGAGGTCGCCCCGTCTGCCCGTCCTGGGGTCCCTGTTGCCCTTGCCCTGAAGTCTCAACCGTTTCCCTGTTGTGATCCCACGGGGGATCTTAACGTTGATATCTTCAGTGCCCATGTGTGTTGCAAAGGATACCCTCTTTTCGCCACCCCGTATAGCGTCCATAAAGGGGATCTCAAGTTCGTAATTGAGGTCCAGACCATGCTCAGGCTGCTGTTCCCTGGTTATGTAGTCTCCGAAGTCCCAGCTCTGAGCCCTTTGCCTGCCGCCGGTCCGTCCCGTTTGCCTTCCGAAGATCATACTGAATATATCGCCGCCGCCGAATCCGAGGTCTTTGAAAAGATCGCCCACGTTAAAACCCCTGAAGATGTCTTCCTCAGAGTACCTCTGCTGGAAGCCCCCCATGCCGAAGGTGTCGTATTGCTTTCTTTTTTCCGGATCGCTGAGGACCGCATAGGCCTCGTTTATAAGCTTAAACTTCTCTTCAGATTCCTTGTTGCCCGGATTCCTGTCAGGGTGGTATTTGAGGGCGAGCTTTCTGTATGCCTTTTTTATTTCCTCTTCTGTTGCTCCCTTTGCAACGCCCAGTGTCTCGTAATAATCCTTTTTTGCTGCCATCTTTTACTCCCCTTTATATATTACCATTAATATAAATCTCCTTTGTTGGTTTATCCACACCCATTCCGTAAAAAGGTTCTATAAGATATAACCAAACTCCGTGTAATGCAATGCGAAAAGATTTTAACGGAAATTTATGTAAAATTTTTTTGTCTTTTTGCTATAATGGATTGATACCGTGTTTTCCCGGACTATCCATGTTATGGCAGGTGATATATGGGGAATCAAAATCGCTTAACAGCCTATGTCGGGTATCACACCCTGAGCCTTCTCGCGAAGGCCGGAGCGGCAAATGACGCAGCCGGTCCTGAACAGGAGGCCATGCAGGTCATCTGGGGATATCATAAAAAGGATCGTCTGAGACTTGTCACCTCAGGAGAGGCGATGGAGATGGATATGGTCATTGCCTTTAATACTGAGGGCTGCTGCGTTACCGACACATACATGATCACGGAGAATATCGAGGCCTTTGAAACATGGGATAGGGTGGACAGGGACCTGACGGCAAAATGGAAGCAGGTCGTTGACCTCTTTGACCAGCTCGAGGTGCTTGACCGGGAACGTGAAGGAACACAGGGCGCCGAAGATACGTTGTTTTCTTTTATCCGTGAAGAAGTGCTCTGTGAAGGGGGTAACGACACCCTACCGCAAAACCGGGCTAAAGATGACGTTGAGATACTGCACAACTGTGCACGGCATTTTCAGGAGTGGTATGGGGAGGACCGGTGGCGTGACCTGAGGCGCATTGAATATGACCTGAACTGGAAGATCCTCGAATCGGAACTCCTTCAACGCTCTATCGAGCCTGTCTTTGAAGGAGAAGAGGGTGCGCAGAATCGCTGCCTCCTGGGATTACTGAACAGGGTCGTAGGCTTCAGCAAAAAGAGCTGTCCTATGCTTCCCATGAATCCCCGGCATATCGATTTTGTTGTTGAGGCGGTGATGAAAAAATACGGGGGTGATCGCCGTGAACATGAGGTGCGCCACATTGTTCATTGTATAGAACATGATGTTGATTTTCTGATCACCGTGGATGAGGACCTCACGGCAAGATTTAACGGAAAGAGGCATGAACTGTCGAAGCACCCCGCGTGCTGCTCAATCAAGCTCACGCTGGTGACGCCGTCACAGCTTGTAAACCGGCTTATAGCTCAAAACCCGTAGTATATCGTATTTCGTATATCGAATATAGAATAACCAATCACCAATTAATACCCAACAGCGAATGACCGAATACCCAAAGGAGAGGCAATGCCAAAGCTACGACATACTATATACGATATACGATTAGTCGGCAGTTTTCATTTCCACTCATCCGTCTGCGGCTGGGGCAACTGGTAGGACATGAGGGTCTTGATGTATTTGTTGAAACCGTCTTCGTCCTTTTTCTCCAGTCGTTCGATCTCAGGCAGTATCTGCTTCATCAGTTCGTCGTTATAGACGACATCGATAGGGTATTGCATGTAGGACGAACGGCGCAGCAGCGAATAGGCCTGCTTTTGTTCCTTTGTGAGGGACAGGAATTTATCGAGCTCTTCCAGCATATATCCCTTCTTTTCGTCGAGACGGCCGTCAACATGCATGAGCAGGTTCAGGCTGAAGTCGGCGCAGGAAAAATAACTGCGCATCTCATTGAGACTGGATACGAGTAGCCTGATCTCCGCAACGATCTCTTCATCTGTCATCGGCACAAACGTCCCGTCTTTAACGAGCGCCTGCATCGGCGACTGGGGGTGCATTGCAAAGGTCCTTACCCTGATAAAATCGGGCTCTATGACGTTCAGAAGCCGCGCGGTCTCCTTGGCGTGTTCTTCGCTGAAAGCCTTTCCGCCGACACCGGGCATGATATATTCCGACAGGGATATGCCGGCACTGACAACATTCCGGCCGCCTGCGATGATATCTTCCGGGGTGATCCCCTTTTTTATCATCTTCAGGACCTTTTCCGAGCCGCTCTCCATCCCGACATGAATACGTGTAAGCCCGGCATCCTTCAATTGCTTCAGGTCTTCAACGCTTTTTCTCTTCAGCGTTGTCGAGCGCGCATAGGATGTGATCCTGTCGAGGGCGGGAAATCTTTCCCTAAGGTATGTAAGGATCTCGAGGAGGTCGGCCGTCTTCAGCACGAGGCTGTCGGCATCCTGCAAAAAGGCCGATTTTATCATATTGGCATAACCGCTATATTCTACGGCCATACTGTCTATATCCTTTTTCACCTCTTCTACGGTCCTCCTGGAGAAGGTTGTCCCTTTGTAGGCAGGACAAAAGATGCATTGATTCCATGGACAATTTCTCGTAACCCTTACCAGCAGGCTTGAAGCCTCGCTCGGCGGTCTGATAACTCCCTGTTCGTACATGATCGTCTCCCTTAATTCGGTTATTTGACCTCTGCCGGCCGGCCCACAGCAGCCATATAGATGACCGTTTCCTCTACGCCGTCCAGGGACAGAATTTTGTTCGCCTCATCGTCATAGAAGGCGCCGATTGCACAGGCACCGAGACCCAGGGCCTCTGCCGCGAGATAGAGGTTCTGTGCGATGTGGCCTGCGTCGAGATAGATATACCGGTACGTCCTCTGGCGGTATTTCCACCTTGACCTCGCGATGATCGCCGACCAGATAAACGTGACCTGTGCATCGAGAATAAGGTCCTGCTGAAGGGCGGCTTCGGTAAGCTCTCGGGAGAAATCCCCTTTCTGTAAAAATTCAAGATCAAAGGTGAGGGGCCTGAAATGGTACAGTCCCTGTTCAAGACCTTCTACTGCCCGTATGCTCAGATATGTTTCAACGGGAAAGAGGCCGCCGGCAGAGGGCGCGGTCCTGAAGAACGCATCGCCGTACCGTGCAGTAATACCCTGTGTTGCCCAGAGCAGGGATGAAAGTGCTGCGAGCCTGATTGGCCGGTGCACGCCGTATTCCCTCCTGGATCTCCTTTTTTGAAGAAGCTTCCACAGATCCGGTCCGCTTTTTGTATCCGGTTCAGGCAACTGAATGATCGCAAGAGGCGACTCGTAGTGTTTGTACGGTTTCGGTATGGAATCCCAGTCAAGGGTATACCCGCCCATCTTCCCCGGTGAATACTTTGTTTCGTTCTGAAATCTTCTTCCGATTTCAGGTTCCGGGTTGTTGTCTCTATCCTTTTCTCTATCCTTTTCCATGACGATGCCGATCAATCACTATAAATATGCGTATTATCAGCCGGTAAGTCAATGACATACCCTGCGCGAAAAGATGTATTACATTGTTGCATTTTTTCAGAAAGATCGTTACAATAAAATATCTTCTGACGACAATCCGCGATGGAGGATAACAGGGATGGATAACATAAAGACCGTTGAGGACCTGATAAGGGCAAAAAACCTTACACCGGAAGAGCTTGAACTGCACAGGGAGCTTATTGAAGAGTGCAGGGAGAATGAAAAGAAGATCAATGAATATTGCAATGCAGCCCGTGAAAATCTGCAGAGAATGTACAATGCGCTTGATGATGTATCGAAAAAGGCAACAGAGATCCATGACGCATTCGAGCGCCTTGTAGAAGAAACAGAGAATCTCTCCCTGCGGTTGATCCCTGATGAAAAATTCCATCATGAATAACATGCAGATCGGTCCTCCATGATATTGATACTCAAGTGGCTTCTCATGGCCGCTTCCGTTATGATCTCCGCTTACCTGATCCCCGGCGTGACAGTCAACAGTTTCTTTTCAGCGTTATTCGTAGCCCTTTTTCTCGGGATCGTAAATATCCTTATCAAACCCGTCCTGATCCTGATAACCCTGCCTATCAACATCCTGACACTGGGGCTTTTTACCTTTGTGATCAATGCGGTCCTTGTTCTCCTCGCTTCATCCGTTATAAAAGGGTTTGAGGTGAGCGGGTTCTGGACGGCCATGCTCTTCAGCGTTGTCCTGTCCATCGTGAATTATATATTGAATGGCCTGTTCGGCTTGCTGCGGCGCGGCTAACATTATAGCGCACATATAATCCCGGATATATCACGTAGAAACATCGTATATCGAAAAACCCGTAAGTCGTGAATCGTAAGTCGTAAGGGGATATGAACCCTGTAAAATGTGAAAGGTGTCATTGCGAGCCAGCAGCGCGCGGCGTTTTGTCATTGCGAGCGGAGCGCGGCAATCTCACCAATAGGATCGCCACGTCGCTTTGCTCCTCGATGACTTGGGAAATAGAAACTCTCGCGACGACTTAAGGAATGGAAATTCTTCAAGATGGCCTCACGGGTGTTCCGCTATGCGCCCTGCGCTTTGCGCTATGCTTAAGTCCCCTCACGCCTCCCGCCTAACGCCTTACGGTTTTATTGCTGGGGGCTGTGTGCTGGCTGCTGACAGCTATCTACATTCGTAATCATCAAAATAGTCTTGACAAATTAAAACAAATGTTTTAAACAAATGATTAAAACAAATGTTTGATACTATAAAACAGACGAACGTGACCGGCGAGACACCTGCGGATACAAGGAAAAGGATCCTTGAAACCGCGGGCGAGGTCTTTGCAATGTCCGGATACAGGAACACAACGATTCGTGAGATATGCAGGTCTGCAGGGGTAAACATAGCCGCCGTAAATTACCACTTCGGGAACAAGGAGGGTCTCTACCTTGCAGTTCTGAAATACCGGCAGGAGGTCGCCTTCCGGAAATACCCGCTTGATTTCGGCACCGCCTCCACTGACCCTCCCGAAGAGCGCCTCAGGGCATTCATCAGGTCCTTTGTTACGCGCATCCTCGGCGAAGGGGAGGTTTCGCGGTTTGGAAGGCTTATGGCAAGGGAATATATCGAGCCCACAAACGCCCTGGACACAGTCGTTGAAGAGACGATCCGTCCGCTCTTTACGCGTCTGTCCTCGATCGTGAGACAGCTCCTCGGACGGAAGCCGAAGGAAGAGACGGTACGCCTCTGTTCGGCGAGTGTTGTGGGCCAGTGCCTGTATTTTCTTTACGCTGCCCCTGTCATCAAGAGACTTTTCCAGCAGCCGGAATTCGGTCCAAAGGAGATAGAGGCAATAGCAGACCACATTGCCGAATTTTCATTGTATGCCATAGGGTCTTTTGCCGTTAGAAAGGGAGGTGAAAAAGGATGAAACAGGCCTGTCCCGGAACCTTGAGAAAAAAGAGAATGCGATACGCATACGGTATCATGTGTCTTGCCTTTATCGTTTACCTTTCCCTGTTCTGTGGATCTTCCTTCGCAGAGGAACCTGCCCCTAACGCATACACCCTTGACTCGATTATCCGCTATGCCCTCAGGAACAACCCGAGGATCAGGATGTCCGGCAAGGATATCGAAGCAGAAGTGTATGGACTTGATGCGGCCAAGGCGGAAAGGATGCCGAAGCTTGATCTCGGAAGCGGCGCCTTCAGATACCGTTACCCCACGCCGCTTACGCCGATTTACGGTCCCCTGGGCCCTGATGCGGATCTTCCCGACTTCGAGAGAAACGTTTACGATACCGGTTTATCCTTCAGACTGCCTTTATTCAAAGGCGGACGTCTCTACCGGGGGGTGCGGATCGCGGAGATGAAGAAGGCCGTGGCAGAGGACACATATACGGTAAACAAACAGGAGCTTGTCTATAACCTCTCAAGCGTTTACTATAAGATCGCCCAGCTCGAAAAACTCCTGACGGCCAATGAGGCATCGGTGAGGCAACTTGAGACCCATAAGAAAAATGTAGAGCTTTTTTTAAAGGCAGGCACTGTCCCGTCCCTTGACCTTCTCAAGGCAGAGGTCGAGCTCTCTCATGCACGAGAGAACAGGCTCCTCGTAAAGAACAGCCTCGACAGCGCCTATGAACTGCTCAAGACCCTCATGGGTATCGACGATATGGAGAGAACAATCTCTATCGCCCATGGGACGCCTTCTCCGGATATCCTGCCTGCCGTTGAGGACAGCATCGGCAAGGCCTTTGCGCAGAGGCCCGACTATAAGGCCGTTGAAAAGAAAAAGATAATCGGCGAAGAACGGATCAAGGTTGCCCAGGGTAAGAGGTTCCCCGATATATATGCAACGGGTGAATATACCGGCAGGGCAGGGGACCGTCTCGCCTTCAAAGAGAACTGGAACGTCGGGGTCAGACTGATCGTTCCCGTCTTTGACGGAGGCCTCATCCGGTCGGAGATCGACAAAGAGAGGAATGAGCTTGAAAAGGTCAGAGAGGAGGAGCGCATGCTGAGGCTTACGATCATCAGGGAGATCAGGGACGCGCATCTGAATATCGCCAATGCAAAAGAAAGGATCGAGGTCACGGAAAAGGCGATCGCGAGCGCACAGGAGAACCTCAGGGTGGAACTCCTGAAATATGACACGGGGGCCGGTACCAGTACGGACGTCATCGATGCGAGGACCGCCCTTTTAAGGGCAGAGACGGAGTATTACCAGGCGATTTACGATAAAGAGGCAGCGTTTGCATATCTGAGGAAGGCTGTAGGAGAGGATAATTATTAACCCATGGCCCATAGGCCGGTAAACACTGTTCTTATTGCCGGCCCTGGGCCAGACTACGGGGGTAAGTGATGAAACGAAAAAGGATTATCGTGATCGGGGCCGTGATCGTCATAGCCGTAGCAGTGTTCCTGATCTACAGGTTCGGCAACCGGGGAGAAGACGGGGTGATGCTGCTTTCAGGCAACGTTGAGGTGACGGAAACGAACGTGGGGTTCAAGATCCCGGGAAGGGTCATTGAACTTCGCGTCGACGAAGGATACAGGGTAAAGACGGGTGATGTCCTTGCCGGGCTCGATAACGCCGAGCTTGCGGGCGTTGTCTCGCAGAACAGGGCAGCGCTGAAGGAGGCGACCGAGCACCTTTCCGAATTGAAGGCAGGATCGAGGTTCCAGGAGATAGGGCAGGCGAAGGCGAACGTAAACTCCCAGGAGGCCGAGCTGATCAAGGCGAAGAAGGATTACGAAAGGGCGGAGATGCTCTACAAAAACGGCGCCATATCCGCTTCCCAGTTCGATACGGCAAAAAGCGCCTACGACAACCGGGCCGCGCTTCACAAAAATGCGCTGGAGACATTGAGCCTTGTCAAAGAGGGACCGAGGAGGGAAGAGATAAAGATGGCGGAGCATCGTGTGGAACAGGCCAGGGCCGCATTAAAGATATCGGAGGAGAGGTTCGGGGATACGGTAATATATGCCCCCTCACCGGGTGTGATCCTGCGGAAAAATGTCGAGCTCGGCGAGACCGTGGCGCAGGGGACCCCCGTGGTTACCATGGGCGATCTCTCAAGCCCCTGGATAAAGGTCTACGTCAGGGAGGACAGGCTTGGCCTCGTGAAACTCGGACAGAAGGCGAAGATAACGGTCGATACCTACAAGGGCAAATCCTATGAAGGCACTGTCACGTACATCTCCTCTGAAGCGGAGTTTACCCCCAAGAGCGTCCAGACCCAGGAGGAGAGGGTGAAGCTGGTCTTCGGCGTCAAGGTCCGCGTGAAGAACGAGAACGACGAACTGAAACCGGGTATGCCCGCGGACGTGAGGATCAATCTTAAATAACCCCCGGTCTCCCGTAATGCGCGGGACCGGTAGCTCACAAAGACGATGAACGAAAAGATTGCCATAAGGACAGACAATCTGACCAAGGTGTTTAACAAGAACACTGCCGTGGCTGACCTCAATATCGAGGTCCGGAAAGGCGAGCTCTTCGGCCTCGTGGGGCCTGACGGCGCAGGCAAGACGACCGTCATGAGGCTCCTTGCCGCAATCATGCAGCCGACCTCTGGAGAGGCGTGGGTTGAAGGATACTCCATCATGCGTGAAGGAGAGGAGATCAAGGAGAGGATCGGTTACATGCCCCAGAGGTTCGGTCTTTATGAGGACCTCACCGTTATCGAGAATATTCATTTCTATGCAGATCTGTACGGAGTACCCGGCAAGGAGAGGCAGCCGCGGATCGACAGGCTTCTCGGCTTCAGCAACCTCACCGCCTTCAGGGACAGGCTCGCAGGCAATCTTTCAGGCGGCATGAAACAGAAGCTCGGGCTCGCCTGCGCCCTCGTTCATACGCCGGAGGTCCTCTTTCTCGATGAACCGACATGCGGCGTCGATCCCGTATCGCGGAGGGATTTCTGGAGGATACTCTATGACCTCCTGAAGGAGGGGATAACCGTTTTTGTATCTACCGCCTATCTCGACGAGGCGGAACGCTGTACAAGGATAGGTCTCATCCACAGAGGCGCTGTCCTGATTACCGATGAGCCGGCGAGGATCAAGGCTGCTATGGGCATGCCGATGATCGAGGTCCTCTCGTCAGATGCAAGAGGGCTCAAGCCGGTCATCGCCGATATGGCAGGGGTCCGGAGCGTCAACGTGTATGGCGACAGGCTGCATGTTGCCGTTGAAAAAAGGGACGTTATGGACGCCGTCCTGGAGGAACTCCGCAAGAGGGATATTGCAATAGAGGGACAGAGGGAGATCGTCCCTTCGCTTGAGGATGTATTCATCTCTATGGTCGGGAACGGTTCATAGCATATGATCGACGGCGTTCAGTAAAGGATAAGGAAGGCAGGGGACAGACGTGAATAGCGACGATATTGCCGTTGAGGTAAAGGGTCTCAGGCGGACCTTCGGGGACTTCGTCGCCGTGGATAATATAGACCTGAGCGTGAAGAAGGGCGAGATATTCGGTTTTCTCGGGCCCAACGGCGCAGGCAAGTCAACGACGATCAGGATGCTCTGCGGGCTTCTGATGCCCACGGGCGGAGAAGGCACGGTAGGCGGATATGACATCGTCGGGGAATCGGAAGAGATAAAAAAGATCATCGGATATATGTCGCAGAGGTTCTCGCTGTATGACGACCTCACCGTGGAAGAGAACATCAACTTTTTCAGCGGCGTTTATAATGTACCGAAGGACAGGAGGGCAGGCAGGAAAGAATGGGTCATTGAGATGGCCGGGCTCAGGGGCAGGGGAGATGCCGTCACGAAGACGCTGGCGGGAGGCTTCAAGCAGAGGCTCGCCCTGGGCTGTGCAATCCTTCATGAGCCGCCCGTTATCTTCCTCGATGAACCGACATCAGGGGTGGACCCCATATCGAGGCGCAACTTCTGGGGCCTTATCAACGGGATGTCGGAGGCGGGCACAACCGTTTTCGTCACTACCCATTACATGGATGAAGCGGATTATTGCGACAGGCTTGCCCTTATCTACCGCGGCAGGATTGTAGCGGAGGGCACGCCCGTTGAGCTGCGGCAGAAATATATGCAACGGAGCGTGCTGGAGATAGAGGTCGACAGGGCCGTGGAGGCATTGGAGATACTGCTGGGCAGCGGCATTGATGCGGCAATCTTCGGGAGCACCATCCACGCCACTGTCGAGGATGCCGAAGGGGATACTCCTCGTATCAAAAGGATATTGGAAGAGGGACATATAGACGTCGGCAGGGTTGAAAGGATTGTGCCGTCGCTTGAAGACGTATTCGTTGCGCTGATAGAGACCTCCTGAGTCAGGGGGAGGGCATGCCGGCAAAAAGGGATTGACGTGAGTTTATTAAGGATCAGGGCGATAATAAGGAAGGAGCTTATCCAGATAGGGCGCGACCCCTTCAGCCTCGCGATGGCCTTTTTAATGCCCGTTATCCTCCTCTTTATTTACGGTTACGCCATAACCTTCGATGTTGACAGGATCAACACGGTCGTCTGCGACATGGATAAAAGCCCTCTCAGCAGGGAACTCGTTGAGGAGTTCGGCGGGTCGGGCTATTTCAGCATCATCTCTTATCTCGACAGGTACAACGAGATCGACCCTTATCTCGATGCCGGAAAGGCGAAGGTCGCCATAGTGATCCCTTACAATTTTTCAAAAAACAGGCGAACGGGCAGGGACGCGCAGGTCGAGGTGATCCTCGACGGCGGCGATTCGAACACGGCCAACATCGCCCAGGGGTATGTCGCCGCAATATCTGCGCAGTATGCACGGAGAACAGGGATGGACACGGCAGCGCCGATCATAGATTCAAGAAGCCGCGTCTGGTACAACACGGAGCTGCGATCGAGGAATTTCATTATTCCCGGGCTGATAGCGGTGATCATGTCCGTGATCATCGCGCTCCTCACCTCGCTGACCATTGCTCGGGAATGGGACAGGGGGACCATGGAGCAGCTCATATCAACGCCCCTGAAGACGCCGGAACTGATCATCGGGAAGCTGGTCCCCTATTTCCTGATCGGGCTCATCGATACCGTTCTGACGATCCTGATGAGCACCCTCCTGTTCAATGTCCCGCTGAGGGGGAGCGTCTTTCTGCTGCTTGTGCTTTCAGGCATCTTTCTGATCGGGGGCCTGAGCTTCGGGATACTCATTTCAATCGTGGGGAGGACGCAGACCGCTGCAAGCCAGATGGCAATGGTCAGTTCCTTTCTCCCATCGTTCCTGTTGTCAGGGTTCATCTTTTCCATATCCAACATGCCGAAGCCGCTCCAGGCGATCACGTATGCCGTCCCTGCGCGTTACTTTGTGACGATCCTCAAGGGGATATTCCTGAAGGGCATAGGGTTGAGGCTGCTCGTCATGGAGACATCGCTCCTTGTGGTATACGCCGGCCTCATTTTCTTTGTCGCGAATAAAAAATTCCGGAAAAGGGTTGAATAACCGTGTTTGAGCGTATCCGCAATCTTGTTGTTAAAGAGTTTTTACAGACATTCAGGGACAGGAGGATGATATTCTTTATCTTCATCACCCCCATAATCCAGCTCATGATGTTCGGATACGTGGCGACAACCGACGTCAACAACGTCCCGACGGCGCTGTACGATCTTGACCGGTCTTCCGAGAGCAGGGAGCTTGCGAGGAGGCTTGTATCGTCGGGATATTTTTCCATTGAGCACACGCCCGGATCGCCGGGCGAGGTCCGGGACCTCATTGACAGGGGGAAGGCGCTCTGCGCGATACAGGTCAACAGGGGGTTTGGAAAAGACCTGAGAAAGGGCATCCAGACAGAGATCCAGGTGATCGTCGACGGCACCGATTCGAATACGGCGATGATCGCCATGAATTATGTAAACACGGTAATCGCGGGATACTCGAAGGACATGATGCCCGTGCCGGCAAAGGCGGAGGTTGCCGGGATCGATCTCCGCCCGCGGGTATGGTATAACCCGGACCTGAAAAGCAGAAATTACAATATCCCCGGGGTCATCGCCCTGCTCGTCATGCTCACCTGCCTCATGCTCACATCGATGGCAGTGGTCAGGGAGAGAGAGACGGGCACCATGGAACAATTGATGGTAACGCCAATAGGGCCCTTTGAGCTGATGCTCGGGAAGACGATCCCCTTTGCCGCTATAGGTTTTGTGGATATGTTCCTCGTTACGATAATCGGCGTATTGTGGTTCGGCATACCCGTTAAGGGGGCGGTGCTGTTCCTCTTCCTCTGTACGTGCGTATATCTCCTCTCCGTCCTCGGCATAGGGCTTTTTATATCGACCATATCAAAGACCCAGCAGCAGGCTATGATGGCGACGTTCTTTTTCTTCCAGCCGGCCATACTCCTCTCCGGATTTGCCACGCCCATCGAGAATATGCCGGTCATATTCCAATGCATAACCTACCTGAACCCTCTCAGGTATTTCCTTGTGATCGTCCGGGGTATATTTCTGAAAGGCGCAGGTTTTAATGTACTGTGGACGCAGATCCTCGCCCTGCTTCTCCTTGGCCTGACGATACTCACGCTCAGCGCAGCGCGATTCAAAAAGCGGCTGGGATAACGGTATAAATCCGTAAGTCGTAAATCGTAAGTCGTAAGGGGAAAGAAAAGTCCGTTCAACGTTCTATGTTCAACGTTCAACGTTAAAACAAAACAGACTAAACCTGAAATACATCGTGAAAGCATCGGTGCCGAACTTTCCTGTAGCAAACCGTCGTGAAGGGTGGACATCCGTGAGACATGAATCGTAAGTGGTAAGGGGTTTAATCGCCTCACGCCTCACGCCTAACGACTTACGGGCTATGCCCTTCATCCGTCTTGCCCGCGGGGGTTCTATTGTGATAATCTAAAGGACAGACCAATTGTCTCCGGGACATTACGGAGGCA
>MVRS01000148.1 GCA_002067975.1 Syntrophorhabdus sp. PtaU1.Bin058 | reverse complement strand
ACCATCGGAGAGATCACAAAGGTGTTAAAGGATGTTTTCGGTGAGTATAAACCAAAACCGATAGCAATTTAAGAGGCTGCATTTTTCCTGCAGGTGCACATAAAAAATGACGGGAGGTATATAGACGATGGAACTGGAAAAACGGTTCGTAGATTTTATTCTGGACGCCAGGCTTGAAAATATACCCCGGGAGCCGGTTGGTGTTATAAAAAACGTCGTTTTGAACAATCTGGGCGCCATCGTCGGCGGAGCAACATCCGAAGGCTGCGAGACTGTCCTCAATATGGCTAAGGCATGGGGAGGCAAAGAAGAGGCAACGGTCCTTGTCTATGGCGACAGGTTGCCTGCATATAATGCCGCCCTTGTCAACGGCACGATGGCCCGTGCCCTGGATATTGACGATCACATGCCGCCCGGTATGCATGTCGGAGGTTCTGCCCTCCCAACCGCTCTGGCAGCCGCCGAGTTGGCCGGCGGCTGCAGCGGGAAGGAGTTCCTGACCGCCCTTGTCCTTGGATTTGACATGGCCATCAGGATCAATTCCGCCTCAACGTATAACGGCTTCGATCCCAGCGGGGTTTGCGGCATATTTGCCTCCATTGCCGCAGGGGGCAGAATACTTCGTCTCAACCCTGAACAAATGTGGAATGCCTTAGCCCTGGGCTTTAACAGGCCGATCCAGACCTTCCAGAGTATCGTCGATGGAACGACGGCAGTAAGGGTAGGCCAGGGCCTGATCTCGCAAGCGGCGATATCGTGCATTCAAATGGCGCAAAAAGGGATCACGGGCCCGAAGAACTTCCTGGAAGGCGTCTACGGGTATTTCCATCTCTATGCCGCGGATAAATACGACCCCAAGATTATAACGGCCGGACTGGGGGAAACGTTTCAGCTTGGTAACGTTTCGTTCAAGATCTATCCCAGTTGCGGGAACACCATAGCCAGTACCGATGCCATCCTTGGCTTGATGGATAAACACAACCTTACACCCGAGAATGTGGCCGGGATTAATGTCAGAATAACTCCCTATGCGCACAATATGGTAGGCGGTCAGTTCAAGATCGGGAACAACCCGCGGGTGGATGCACAATTCAGCGTCCAGTATTGCGTAGCAAATGCCTTGCTGAGAAAAGAATCTTTAATACGCCATTTTGATGAATCGTACGTCAGGGACCCCAGGATCGTGGAACTCGTTAAAAGGATCCATGTTGCCCCCGATCCTGCCCTTGAAGGCGGGAGACAGGGGTTAAGTCTAAGGGCCGATATGGATGTCGCAACCACGGCAGGAGATACACATCACATATCAATACCTATCCCCAGCGGTTTTCCGGGGAACCCGCTGTCAAACGAAAAGATTGCAAAACGCTTTGAAGAAGCTGCGCATTATGGCAACAGGCCTGTTCCTGAAAAAAACCTGGAAAAGATTATTTCTATCGTTAATCAACTTGAACAGGCTGAAAATGTCTGCGACCTTATTCCACTGATGTTAAGTCATCACGGGTAAGGTCTGTTACCGGATCCTGCGTATAGCTCGGTCCTATTTCTGCGGAGGTAGCGCATGAGCGCAAGTCTCTTTGTTTCTGAAACAGACACAGGCGTTCAAAGAGACTGAAAAACAATACCAATTCCATTTTTGTGAGGTGAACACAATGTCAGGAAAACTTATACTAAAAGAATTAAGCCGCTACAATATCGGCACATATGCAGACATTATTTACCGGAACGCCCTTCTCCGGGCAGACCGGGAAGTCTTTGTGTATGGGGCGCAACGAATAACCTTTTCTCAGTACAACAGCCGCGTCAACAGTCTCATACACGCCCTTTTGTCATTGGGGCTCAAGAAGGGCGACGGGATCGGCCTTCTTTCCTGGAACTGCCTCGAATGTACCGATGTCACCGGGGCCGCCATGAAAGGAGGGTTTGTCGTGTGTCCCATCAATCCCAGGATAGGAGCCGATGAGCTCGATTACATCATCAACGACTCAGAGGTCCGCGTATTGTTCGTCGGCCCCGAATTGGTAGAGATCGTTAACGGCATACGATCCCGTTTACCGAAGGTCTCCCATTATGTCTCATTGGAAGGCAAGGCTGAAGGCATGCTCGATCACGATGAGCTTCTTGCCCGCTTCCCCCAGGAGGAACCTCCTGCCGTGGTTAATGAAGACGATCCTTTTATCCTCCTCTATACCAGCGGCACCACCGGGGTGCCTCGCGGCGCCATCTATACGCATTACCGCAAAATCGAAGAGGCCAGGACAAAGGTGTTTACGGTCGGTATTCAACCGGAGCACAGGCACATCATGATCCTCCCTCTGTTCCACATCGGCGGCTGGTCCCACTTCTGGGCCTTTTTCTGTGCCGGTTCCTGCAACGTGATCATGCCGCAGCGCTCCTTCGACGCCGCAGCTACCATGCAGGCCCTGTCGGACGAGCAGGCAACGGACATCCATATCGTCCCCACCCATCTGGTAAGCATGCTCAACGTGCCCGAGATGGACCGTTACGACCTCACAAAGGTCCAACGGATATGGTATGCGGCCTCCCCCATGCCCGTGGAGCTGCTCCGCAAGGGGATGGACAAGTTCGGCCCCATCTTTGCCCAGGGTTACGGGCAGACGGAATCCGGCCCGGATATTTCAATCCTGTCAAAGGAATCCCACAATGTGGTCAACAAATCCCCGGAAGAGCAAAAGGTCCTTGCCTCCTGCGGGCAGCCCTGTCTGTGGGTCCATGCGAGGATCGTGGATGATAACGGCGATGACGTGGAGCCGGAGGTTGTAGGCGAGATCATCGTTCAAAGCAAGTCCGTTATGGTCGGCTACTGGCACAAACCGGATCTTACCAGAGAGACGATCGTCGACGGATGGCTCCATACCGGCGATATGGGATACTACGACAATCAGGGTTATATGTACATTGTCGATAGGAAGAAGGACCTCGTGATCTCAGGGGGTGAAAACGTCTATCCGCGAGAAGTGGAGGAGGTGCTCTACCGCCACCCGGCAGTAATGGAGTGCGCCGTCATCGGTGTCCCCGATGAAAAATGGGTGGAAAGGGTCCATGCGGTAATTGCCCTGAAACCGGGACAGTCCGCCACGGCAGAGGAGATCATCAATTTTTGCAAGGAACACATTGCGCGGTACAAGGCGCCGCGTTCCGTAGAATTTGTCGAATCTCTGCCCAAGAACCCTCAGGGGAAGATATTGAAAAAGGAATTGAGGGCGAAATATCGCAAAGCAAAGTAATGCGCACGGCGTGCGCACGCTGCAGATGATGATGTTGTCAAACACATGGGACGCTTCATTTTGCAGAGAGGTCCTTGAATGGAGGAACATATGAATGAAAAGTTTGCTATACTGGACGAGTTCAAATTTGAGATACAGCCGGTCGGCGTCAAGTATCTCGTCAGACCGCCGGAAGGCATCAGCAGACTGGATCAAAGGATGGCGCTCTGCGAAATGCTTAGGAAGGCACAGGAAGGAGAGGCCTTTTATGCGGATATGAAGAACCATACCTGCGAAGCCGGACCATATGTGTTAGGACAGACGGAGGTCGAACCACAACTTGTAAGCGGAGAATTCGGCGCAGGACTGGGCGCCTTCAAAGATAACCGGGCCGCTGCCAGGGTGTACAATTACATCCCCAGGATTGCACGAAATGCAGTAAACTACATTGTTTTTTCTCCTTTGGACAAACTTTCCTTTGACCCCGATGTGATGATCTTTCTTGTTCCGACAAGCCAGGCGTGGATCCTCCTCAGGGCCATGAGTTACAATACCGGAAAGATGTGGTCAAGCCGGTATTCGTCTGTTATAGGGTGCGCATGGCTTCTTGTATATCCCTTTCTGAGCGGCGAGGTGAACTTCATTACATCGGGCATGGGTTTTGGAATGAGACGAAGACACCTGTTCCAGGACGGGCTTCAGTTCATAGCGATCCCCTTTGACCAGTTGCCTTCCATTATGAGTACCCTGAGCGATATGCCCTGGATTCCGGAGCCTTTCAAGCCGGAGGGACTGGATTATGTGAAACAGCTACGCCAGCGGCTGGGCCTTGAATAGACCCCCCAACCCCCCCAAGGCCTGAAGGCCCGGCGTAATTAAAAAACGGCCATCGGTGCATCGTCACCGGTGGCCGTTTTGATTAACCTTTAAGTATAATCCCATCCTTCCGATAAGACACACAGTGAAACACAATACAGCAGACACCACGGGTGTATAACAAAAACAGACCGATACACGGAAAGGAGGATTTATGGCCGGTCAAATCAAACAAATGCTTGATGCGATCATTCTTGAACGGTCTAAAGGCAATTCTGTCGTTGCAATGACAACGAAGACAAAGATCATCCTGAAGGGCATAGACCCGGATAAGTATACCGCCGGTTCGGCTGATGATCCCACGACGATCCAGAAGGTACGGGACATAGCCCGGGAACTGGGCGTTACACTTCAATAAGGAGGGAAAAGATGGCTATAAAGACAGCGTGTTCAGAAAAGGAGATTGCCGGTATAGGCGCGGACATGGAGGCCCAACTGGGAGGATTTAAACCAAATTTCATGGTCTTCTTTGCCTCTTCGAAATACGACCCCGACGAGATAAGCCGTACCATGAGGGAGACATTCGGTGATATACCCATGATCGGCAGTTCCACCGCAGGGGAGATAACATCAGGGAAAATGATGCAGAATTCCGTAGTAGCCATGTTTTGTGACAACGGGACGATCTCGGATGTAAAAGTAGAGGTTGTGGAAAATATCAAATCCGAGAACAGGGTCCCTGCTGCCTTCGCGGGATTTGAACAGTACTTTAAGGCGCCGATGGCATCGATGGACATCGGGAAGTATGTGGGTATAATCCTGGTTGACGGGTTGACCGGCGCAGAAGAGAGGCTGATGGAAAAGATAGGCGATCTCACCGACGTGATCTTCGTCGGCGGATCTGCGGGAGACGATCTCAAATTCTCCCGTACTTTTGTATATGCAAATGGAAAGTCGTACGACAACGCTGCGGTATTGGCCCTTATCAAGCCGGCGAAAGGGTTCGATATTATCAAGACCCAAAGCTTTTCTTCGTTCGGGAAGAACCTTCTCGCAACGCAGGTGGACGAACAGGACAGAAAGGTAATCGCCTTTAACGGCATACCCGCGATAGACGCCTATGCCCAGGCGCTCGGCATCAACACTGAAGAGGCGGCGGACAGATTCATGAGCCATCCCGTGGGACTTGTGGTCGGAAACGACTTCTACGTGCGAAGCCCGCAGCAGGTCCGGGACAAATCGATCGTTTTCTACTGTAACATCAAAGAGGGGATGGATCTCAAAGTGCTTACCTCGACAAATATAGTGGAAGACACTAAGAGGGCCGTGGAGGCCAAAATAACGGAAATGGGCGGCGCAGCGGGGATAATAAACTTCCATTGTATCCTGCGGACCCTTGAACTGATGCAGAAAAACCAGTGTGAAGCCTATGGCAGAATATTCTCGTCAATCCCGACGATAGGGTTCAGCACCTATGGAGAGGAATATATGGGCCATATCAACCAGACTGCCACCATGCTGGTCCTGAAATAAAACAGCAACCGTCGATATACCCCCGGACCAAGATCCGGCCCCCCGGTTCAAGGTCAGGGGGGAAGACGAATAAATGTTTTAAGATTATAAGTTTATTATACCCCCTCTTAAGCAATTCCTGTTCCTGACGATAATTCCCTTAGGTAAAGAAGGGGGTACCTGCTTTAAATGTTTGTTCCACTATAAAAACATTAAGGAGCAAGTTATGAAATTCAGTGATCTCAAGATCAGCAGAAGGCTGGGGATAGGATTGGGATTAATAATCGCCTTTATGGTGCTTCTCACTGCAACCGGTATATGGAGCCTGGGCACGATGAACAACAAGATCGAGCAGATCATCGATATAAACAACACCAAGATAGACCTGGCCCATAGGATTCAGACATCCGTTGCTGCCCTGGATAAGGCTATCCTTACCGTTGTCCTGATCAGGGACGAAAATTTGATTAAGGGAGAAAAGAATAAGATAGATAATGCACGGGCGGTTTATGGGGCCGCTCTGGAGAAGCTGGAGGCCATGGAGAAGAGCGCAAAAGGCAAGGACCTGATAAATACCTTCAAACAGAACGCGGCGATCGCCCGTGGCGCCAATGACAGGGTAATCGACCTTGCCCTGGCGGGAAACACGCAAAGTGCGGCCGGTCTGCTCAGCGGCAGCCTCCAGATATCCACCATGCTGGCTGATACATGTGAGGATATGGTGAAATACCAGACCGAGTGCACGGCCGTTGCAGCGAAAGAGGCGAGGACGACCTTTGTGAGGGCACGATTCCTGCTTATGATCATCGGGGCAATTGTGTTTGGCTTTGCAATATTCCTTGCATCTTTTCTGGCACGGGGGATCGCAAAGCCTCTGAGTGAGGGCGTGTCCGTCGCAAACAGGATAGCAGAAGGCGATCTGACCGCAAATATCGAGATAAAGACACAGGATGAGACGGGACAACTCCTGACCGCCATGAAAGATATGGTGACGAAACTTCAGAACATCATCGGCAAAGTCAAGGGCGTGGCAGGGAACATGACGGCGGCGAGCCAGCAACTAAACCAGAACTCTGATTATATGTCCAGAGGAGCAAGCGAACAGGCAGGCAGGGCCTCACAGGTGGCGACCGCCTCGGAAGAAATGTCCCAGACCGTGCTCGATATTGCAAAGAACACATCAAGCATAGAGAAGTCGGCGACGGATACTGCCCGGTTGGCGAAAGACGGAGAGGACGTCGTAAACAGGTCGGTGGAAAAGGTAAAGGCCATAGAAAAGACGATCGATAAATCTGCACAGATGATAAAATCCCTGGGCGAACGGTCCAACCAGATAGGAGAGATCATCAACGTCATCAACGACATCGCTGACCAGACCAACCTCCTCGCCTTGAACGCCGCAATAGAAGCGGCACGCGCAGGCGATGCGGGCCGGGGTTTTGCAGTCGTGGCAGACGAGGTCAAGAAGCTTGCGGAAAGGACGGGCAATTCCACATCCGAAATAGGGAGCATGATACAGTCGATTCAGGACGAGGTCCATCAGGTAGTGGTCTCCATGGAAAACATCACCGTCGAGGTGAAATCCGGCGTTGATCTGAGCACCCAGGCAGGGGGCGTGCTTCGCAATATCGTCGGCAGCGTCAATGAACTGCACGGCATGGTTCAGCAGATCGCCTCTGCAACGGAACAGATGGCGGCAACCTCGGAGGAGATAAACCGTGATATCGAGACTATTGCCTCCGTATCGAAGGAAACGTCGGGAAGCTCCGAACACATTGCCTCTGCCTCTCATGAACTTGCAGGGCTCTCGGTGGCTCTCGAACAGGTAGTGGGGGGGTTTAAAGTTTAAAGTTTCAAGTTTAAAGTTTAAGGGCGGCTTGCGAAACCTTCATTTTTTTCCGGCGCTGACCGGTATCCCCGATTCGCAGGGCACCTTCGTCTGGCACAGACCACAGCCATAGGCCTCGATGCCGTAGGCATCCCTTGCGTGACGGACAATCGGTCCCTCAATGTAATCACGGCATTTTTTCTTGTCGTGCCCCTCTTTGCTCACCGCCCCTGCCGGGCAGCGTTCGATGCATGCACCGCATATCCCTTTGCTATAGAAGAGACAGTAGGCATGGTGGTCCGTATACGGTCTCGGCGTAGGAGGAATCGAGATGCGGGCCACTACGGATCCGCACCTCATGGCCTTGCCGACCGGCGTGATGAGGCCGTCGCAGAGACCGAAGGTGCCCAGCCCCGAAACGTACGCAGCGTGCCGCTCAGACCAGGTCGATGCCATCTCGTAGGCCTGCGATATCCTTACGCCGAACAAGGGCGAGTTTTGAGGCGCAACCGCCTGGTACCCGGCATCCTGTAACAGCCGTACCACCTCTGTACGGAGCGCGACATTGAACTCCTCCCCGAATTTTCGCGCCCGCACCCAGCGTTCAGAACCGAAGGCACTCTCCCTGCGGTTGTCCGCCTTTGTAGCCTCTGTCTGGGGCAAAATCCAGGAAATAACCGAAAGCTCCTCGGGCCTCACATCTGTTTGAGGAAATGTGATGCGGAATATCTCTGCCGGCTGCCAGTGGAAGTCGCCTATCATCGATGCGATCCGTGCATAAAGCGGATCGTCACCCCGCGAAAAGCCCACGAGAGGCTCACCCCATGCGACCTCGTTATCCCCGGTCCGGAGAGAATTTTGAGGCGATCCTGCAAACTCCCTGATGCCTCTCTTGATCCACTCTGCCGCGCCCTGCCCGTCTTTTCTGTCCATCATCAATCCTCCTTCGGTTGCTCGTTTTATTCATTACCACTTACAAAAAAGTTATGCAACCGAAAAGAATACCTTTCACCTTTCACATTTTACCTTTCACATTTTACTGCCTTTATCCAGATTATCTTCACCTTACCTTGATCCCTTCGTCGAGATATTTTATAAGGGGATAGATAAAGAACTCGATGATCCTTCTCTTGCTGACGGTGATCTCCGCGGTAACGCTCATCCCGGAGCTGATCGCCACCTTTTTGCCTTCCACCGTTAATTGGGTCTCAATGGGCGTTACAAAGACCTCGTAGACGGGCCCGAGCTTTTCGTCCTCGATGCTGTTGTGCGATATATTTCTTATGGATCCCTTTAATGTGCCGTATTTCTGAAAATCGAAGGTATCTATCTTTATCATAACGGGCATCTTATCCTTTACAAACCCTATGTCTTTATTGAGCACGTTTGCCTTGATAATAAGCGGCGCCCCGTTGGGTACCACTATCATGAGCTTCTGGGCAGGGGTTACCACGCCGCCGACGGTGTGGATAAAGAGGTTTGCCACGTATCCGTCAACAGGCGATACGATCCTCTGTTTCTCGTTCCTGAAGGCCGTCTTCTCTATCTCTGCCCTGATCTCCGTTGACTGTTTCTGTTTATCGGAGAACTCCTTCAGGTTTGTTACCTTAAAATCCTCACTGATGTATGCTATCTCGCTTACAAGCCCCTCTTTGCGGTGACCAAGCTCCTTAAGCTTCCCTTCTGCCTGTTCGATATTATTCCGGTAGGTCAGGATATCGTTGAGGACCTTCTCGTAGTCTTCGCGTGCAATAATATCGAGTACGGCACGGAGCCTCTTTTCTTTGTCCTTTGCAACATCAAGAAGGGACCCGTTGTACTCTCTCTCCTTTTCCGCAGACCTTATCTCCTCCTCTGTCCGGTTAAGCTCGGCCTTCTTTGCATCAAGCTGCTTCGCGAGACTCGACAGTGAGGACCGGTAAAGTGCGCGCTGTGTACGGATGGAGGCCTCGTCGTACCTTCCTTGCGATACGGGCCTGAATTCTTTCCCCGTCAGGGTCGATTCGAGCCGCTGCTTCTCGATCTCCAGAAACTGGAGGCTCTTCTTTTTTGACTCCAGTTCCGGCGCCGTGATCGAAGGGTCGATCTCCATGAGCACCTGGTCCTTCCTCACATAATCACCCTCCCTGCAGAGTATACTGCTTACGACGCCGGTATCGAGGGGCTGCAGTATCTTGACGTCCCCGTCGGGGATCACAATGCCCCTGGCGGTAACAACTACATCGACCTTGCCGATGCACATCCACAGGCCGAAAAAGACCATCGTCGCGATAACCACCCAGAAGACGATCCTCCCCAGCGGGTGCGGCGGCTTCTCCTCGATCTCCGCCATGGCAGGCTTGAACTCATGGGCATCATCCTTTCTGAAAAAGTTACTCAACCTCTCAACGTTCCATATCTTCATAGATCACACACCAGCTTTCAGCCTTCAGCTATCAGCTATCAGCCTTACTCGTTACTCGATGCTGAAGCATAGCGCAAAGCGCATGGCGCATAGCGGAACAACCGTGAGACGAGGAATGAGGACCGAAGGACGTCCGCTGCGCTAGGACGAGGGACGATGAAAATCAGAAGCGCAGAAGGTGTGAAGGTACGAAGAGTAGAAATCAGAATGCCCGGGCATTCTGATTGCCCCTTAAGTCCTGGCCATTCACTATTCACCATCGACCATTCACCGCCCTTATGCCATTCACTATTCACTATCGACTATCCCCTGTCTTATTGTCTTTCACTATCTACTATCTACTATCGACTATTCACTGTCTTATTATATTGCCTCCTGCTGCGTGTAAAGGTAGTGGTAGTAGCCCTTCTTTGCCATGAGCATTTCATGGCTACCCGTCTCTATGATCTTCCCCTTGTCAAGGGCGACGATAAGGTCGCAATCCCTCACCGTCGAGAGCCTGTGTGCCACGATGAACATCGTACGCCCTGTCTTGATCTTGCCGATATTCTGCCGGATGATCTTTTCCGATTCGTAGTCAAGGGCGGACGTGGCCTCATCGAAGATGAGGATCCTTGGGTTTGTGATCAGCGCCCTGGCAATGGCTACCCTCTGCTTCTGGCCTCCGGAGAGCGTCGATCCCCGTTCCCCTACCTGCGTATCGTATCCTTCTGGGAGCTGCGATATGAACTCGTGCGCACCGGCGATCTTCGACGCCTCGATGACGCCCTCTATGGGCGCGTCGGGCCTCGGCAACATGATGTTCTCCCTTATTGTCCCGCTGAAGAGATAGTCGTCCTGGAGCACAACGCCGATATGGTACCTCAGCCAGACTGGGTTCATGTGCCTGATATCGACGTCGTCAATGTATATTGCGCCTTCGCTCAGGATATAGAGCCTCTCGATCAGTTTCGTGATCGTGCTCTTGCCGCTCCCGCTCCTGCCGACGAGTCCCACGCTCATCCCCGGCTTTACAATAAAGCTCACCTGCTGCAAGGCGTCCGGGGAATCCGGGGTATACCTGAAAGAGACGTTTTCGAACCTAACGGCGCCGGCAAGCTTCGGCAGGGTAATATCCTTCCCGGATTTGATCTCCACCGGGTTATTCAGGATGTCCCCTATGCGGTCAACGGAGAGGAGGGCCTGCTGGAACTCGTTCCAGAGGTTGACAAGCCTGAGGAACGGCCCGGTGAACTGCCCGGCGAACATCTGAAAGGCGATCAACTGGCCGATCGTGAGCTGGTTATCTATCACAAGCTTTACCCCGAGGTAAAGAACGGTGATGGTCATCATGCGCTGGAACATGCCGGAAAAGGCCCTTGCGATATTCGACATGTTGGAAAGCTTGAAACTCGAATGGACGTACTTCTCGAGGTTCTCTTCCCATCTTTTCTGCATCGAGCCTTCGAGGGCAAGGGACTTTACCGTCTGGATACCGGTGACGGACTCGACGAGGTAGGAATTGGACCTCGCCGCCATCTGGAACTTGTATTCAAGTCTCTTCCTCAGTTCCGGTGTAACGGTAACGTAGAGGGTCCCCACAATGCACACGAAGGCAATAAATACAAGGGTCAGCTTGACGCTGTAGAGGAACATGACGATCACGAAGACAACGGAAAAACAGAGGTCGATGATGACCGAGACAGACTTGTTCGTAATAAAATCCCGGATATTGTCGAGCTCTCTCACCCTTGCAGCGATGTTGCCCACCTTCCTTGACTCAAAATAGACAAAGGGGAGTGCGAAGAGGTGCCTGAAGAGCTTGGACCCCAGTTTCGCGTCGATCTTGTTTGCCGTGTGGATAAAGATATAATTCCTTGTCGTGTTCAGGAGGAACTCGAACAGGGCTACCGCTATAAAGGCCACGGCAAGGACATCGAGAGTGGTCATACTATGGTGGACGATAACCTTGTCAAGTATCACCTGTGTGAAAAGAGGCGTGATGAGGCCGAAAAGCTGGACGACAAACGATCCTGTGAGCACCTCTGCCATCACGTTCTTGTAATGGAGTATCTCGTTATAGAACCACCGGAACCCGAAGGCGACCTGCGACGTGATCATTTTGTGTTTAAGGACGATGCACTCTCCGTCCGATAAGGCAGAGAACTCCTCGAGGCCCACGGGTCGCACCTGTTTCTCTGCGGGGAAAAACAGGATGACCCTCTTTTCTTCGCTTTGTACCTTGAGGATCACGCCGAAGCTTCCGTCCCTGAGCGCGGCGATAGCAGGGGCAGGATATCTTTCAAGCAGCTCGTCCGGCGGCATCTTCTTTATCCGCGCCTTGAAACCGGCGCCCTTCGCAACAAGAAGCAACTCCTCTTTTGTAAGCTCATCGTCCGTTAAACCGTATTCTCTCTGCACAGTCCGCAGGTCCACGTTTATCCTGTTGATCCTGGCGACGGCCTCAAGGGCTATGAGCGCTGTCTGCATCAGCGCACCTCCCCTGTGAGCAGCTTAAGCTCCTTGACGGCGGATACCTTCGTAATGGAGGCCTTTGCGAGCTCGAGCCTCCTGTTCACCATTTCTATCTTTTCGATCAGGCGGTCCTTCTGTCCGGCGATCTTCTGTTCCGCAAGCCTCTCGACCATTGCAAGCTTCTCCCCTGTCTTTGCCAGCATCTCCTGCCGGTTTTTCATCTCCATGCCGTAAAGTCGCGATGCGTCACTTAACCTTGCCTGCCTGCTCCGGAGCTCAGCGACCTTCTTTTCCTTCTCGATCTTAAGCCTCTCCATCTCCAATCTCGCCTTCTCGATATTGGCGCTGCTTTTGAAACCGTCAAAGAGGGGCATGGTAACTGAAAGGCCAACGAAGAAGTTCCTTGACCGCATATTTTCAATAGAGGCGTTGAAACGTTTTAAATCTTGTCCATACCAGGTATAGTTCGAGTTGAATGCGAATTTCGGATATCTCTCCCTTTCAAGGGCCTCGATCTCCGCCCTCTTCTTCTCTATTGCAAGTTCGTACATCCTCCATTCCGGCGACGCATCCACGCGGAAATTACCGGGCGCCTCTTTCTCCTCAGAAAATCCCTTTACCTCAAGGTCCTCAATAACATAGTCCTCTCCTGTGTAAACAGACAGTTCATGGAGGAGTTCATTTACCCTGAGCGTGACCCCGTCAATCTCATCAAGCGTCTTGACCACGTTCAACGCGTCATCCGTCATTTCGACCTTGGCGATCCTGCCGGCAACAAAGAGTCTCTCCTTCACGGCAGAGAGCTCCCGGTAGAGGCCAAGCAATTCCTTTTTCGCGGCCAATTCCTTCCAGGCAAGGAGCAGGTCCGAATAGACGCTCAGCACCTTTACCTTCACGTTCCGTACGGATTGGGCATAGATAGTCATTCTCAGATCCACATCCCTGTATGCAATAAAGACTCTTTTGTCTTTTGCACCAAAATCATAGAGATCGTAGCCAATACCGAGAGAGAGGGCGTTCTGGAACATCGTGTTCTCCAAGAGGATCACGTCCCCGACGGATGTGACCTGGGCGGTGCCGTCCGTCAGGTCCTTCACGTACCCTGAGTTCCAGCGGACGCTCAATAGTGGATAAAAGGTTGAGAGCGCCTCCTTTTTTGCTGATTGGCTGATCCTGATGTCGATATCCGACATCCGTACCTCCTGTGAGTGCCGCACCGCCTTTTCTGCCACTGTGTCAAAATCGATCACCGTCGCACAAAGCCCCTGCCCTCTGAGAATGAACGTCAGCAAAATCAGCACGACAACGGCAGACATATTGCAATGCGTATTGCCCATTGTTGGTTTATCCTTTAGCTATCAGCCCTGCTCGATGCTGCGGCATAGCGCAAAGCGCATGGCGCATAGCGGAACAACCGTGAGGAAGGACCGAGGGACGTCCGCTGCGCTAGGACGAGGGACGATGAAAATCAGACCCCTTGAAAGCATTCTGCCTGCCTCTTAAGTCCTTGCCATTCACTATTCACTATCGACTATCGACGGTTTTATTGGTGCCATGCGCTCACGATAATGTTCATCAGTTCCTGGTTTCCCTTCACGTCATCCACGGATGTAAGGTTGATACCGTGATCATTCGCATAGGAGGTAAGATCCTGGATGACTTTGTTTATGTCTGAGTCGGTGAGGTAAAAACCGTCAGAAAGTTGTACCTTCTCTATCCCTGCATCTATCGTTCTGGGGTCATAACCCCGAGGAGAAACCAGTATATGGTCCGTATCCCCGTATGCGATGGAGAGCTCTCTGCCATCCCGAAAGAAGGCAATGGTATCCCTGGAGACAGAAGGATCGAAGGAGATGGTATCCTGTGCATTGTCGGAACCGTAATCATAGATCATGTCTGACCCGTCACCGAGAGAGAAACCGTAGATGTCGCTGCCTGCGCCACCGGAGAGCCGGTCGTTGCCTTTGCCGCCGTAAAGGGTATCGTTGCCGTCAAGGCCGTAGAGGGAGTTGTCGCCATGGTTGCCGATGATGACGTTGTCGAGGGAGTTCCCGGTGCCGTCAAAGTCGTAAGAAATATTATAAGGGCCGAAGAAGGGGTCCATCTCCAACAGTGTAAGGTTCTCTACATAATCCGGAAGGGTATAATCAACCGAGGAGATAACGGTGTCAATGCCTTGTTCTTCAAAAAGGCGCGAGGGACGCTCGATAACGGTATCGCCGGCATCATCCACGTAATAAATGTCGTTGCCCGATCCTCCGTACATCCTGTCTCTCCCTGTGCCGCCGTCGAGGGTGTCGTTGCCTGCGCTCCCGGAGAGCCGGTCGTCGCCGTCGCCGCCGTTGAGGCTGTCGTCGCCGTCGCCGCCGTAAAGGATGTCGTCGCCCGCGTTGCCGTAGAGGATGTCGTCGCCGGCATAGCCCTTGAGGATGTTATCGGCGCTGTTTCCGAAAAGGAAGTTGTCAAGGGTATTGCCGATGCCGTTGATAGCGGCCGTACCGGTGAGGGCCAGATCCTCGATGTTTTCGCCGAGGGTGTATGTAACCGAGGAAAGGATAGTATCGTTGCCTTCGCCGGCTTCTTCCCTGACGACATCTCCCCCGTCATCCACATAATACATATCGTTGCCCGAGCCGCCATAGAGCTCATCCTTACCCGTACCGCCGTCAAGGGTGTCGCTACCGCTGCCGCCGTAGATGGTATCGTTGCCCGTTCCACCGACAAGATAATCATCATCGTAGTAGCCGTAGATCTTGTCGTTACCGTCGCCGCCAAAGATGGTATCACGGGCATGGAGAATGGCGCCGTCATTTCCGAAACGTTGTTCATCGCCCATACCGGCAATCAAACACGGCGTATAGCCGTAGAGGATGTCGTCGCCGCTTCCGCCTTCAAGCCAATCTTCACCCATCCCGCCGTATATGGTATCCTTGCCGGCGCCTCCGAAAAGACGGTCTTCGTTGTACCCACCGTCTATTACGTCGTCACCGTCACTACCAAAAATGGTGTCATCTCCTCCAAGACCCCTGATCGTATCGTTTCCTTTGGTCCCGGTGATTTCGTTATCGTTCATATCGCCTTTAATCACCTTCCCCGTCACTCCCGCTATACCGGACGAATACCAATATCCTTGAAAAAAGGCATGGTACATACCGTCCGACCCGTCCATTATCTCTTCCCTGTACTGAATCCTTTTCGTTTGCCACTGTTTCATAACTCCCCCCTTTTTTTTGTATTTAATATCGCCCTGTATCGGCTATGATCGTATTTACGGTCCGATAAGAAGTTACCTTCAACGCCTTGAACCTTTGGTAGGCGGCACGTCCAAGATGAAAAGGGGTCTGTACACCCATCAGATAGAGTTCGGCCGTTCTTGACTGCGCCGTCCACGACTGGACGTGATAGCGGTTGATCATGAGGGAACGGTCGAGGGCGACAAAGACATCTTTCGGGAGAAGCCTCTCCCAATAATTAAAAGGAGAATGTACGATGTGCCTCTTACCTCTGATCGTCATGATATGACTGTAGTTCTTCTCTGCTACAATGGCCGCAATGTCTTTTAACGGGATAAATTGGATCTTTTTACCTGTTTTTAAAAATACCCGGTCAGAGGGAGCAAAATGAACGGCGTTGATTTCCCCTTTTTCCGTCCCGTGCCTCACCCGCTTCAGCGACTCCTCCAGCCGCTGGGGATCAACGGGCTTTACTAAGTAGTCGAGGGCGTTCACTTC
>MVRS01000147.1 GCA_002067975.1 Syntrophorhabdus sp. PtaU1.Bin058 | reverse complement strand
TTCGGAAAGCCCGCTTTTGGCGATCTTTATGTTGACGCCGTCGCAGAGGTCTTCTTCGATGGCCCTCCGGAGGTCTTCCCCGGTAAATATCGTTTCGTCGAGGATGACAGGGACGCCCCGGTATCTCCTGATCTCTTTCAGGCCGGCGAAATCGTCTTTAGCCAGCGGCTGTTCGAAGAACTCGATGGGGTAATCGTTTTCCATGATAAAGTCCATGATCCGGGGGAAGGTGACCCTTGAATACCCCTGGTTACCGTCGAGCCGCAGCAAAAAGCCTTTGACGTTTTTATTCAGTATCGTCCAGACCGCGGAGATGAGCCTTCTGTCTTCGGGGATATTTCCGCTCACCTTGAGTTTAAAGACAGTGAACCCTTTGCCCATTATGTATCTCATCCATTTCATCAGGGGCGCCTTTTCAGTCAGAAACGGTATGGTAATGCCCGTCTCTATTGTCCCGCTCCTGCCACCGAAATATGCGTGTTCCGGGATATCGTTGTGCCGGCAGTGTGCCCTCCAGAGGGCTGTCTCAAGTCCCGATATGGTCAGAGGATAATGCGCATATCTATGCCGCAGCAGCGCGACCTTTTCTTCGTATGCATCGATCGGGCTATTGATGAGGCCGGCAGAGGCCTCTGCGAGGACCCTTTTGATCACCGGGATCGTCTCATGCCTCTGGACAAAACTGGTGGGACACTCACCGATCCCCGATAGTCCGTCCCTGAGGATGACCCTGACAAGGACGCTTCTGAGCCGGTCTTTGCGGCCAAGGGAGGTCGCAAAGGTTGTGCGGAAGGGCCTGGTGATCTCCTGAAAGGTGATTGTTTTGATCACGTATCTTTATAGATCCTGATGGGTCTTTTCCCTTTTGCGCCCCTTAATATCCCGGCATCCCCGGATATCCTCCCTACTACATTGACCTCGCTCGCGGGCACAGGATCGCTGCCCCTGCTTAACGGCGTGGGGCCAAAGAATATGGCAAGGGCATTGCCGGGAGGCCAGTAACCAATGTCGCCGGCCTTTACGTTCCCCGTAGCCGTTGCATCGAGGGGCATCTGTAGAGGGATCTCAAAGTAGAACTCATCGCCCCATTCATTGGGAACCGCCTCTATGGGAAGCCTTTCCGCGATCATCTTCGAACATTCCGTGTCGAAAAACTCAGCATCAACGGTCACCGGTCCGATTGTTATCTTTACGCGGGTCGCCATGTTTACGTCCTCCTTAATGGTTCGCTGTGATCACCCTTTATCCCGGTATTTCAAAGTATTCCATGAGGACATGCCGTAAAGAGGGTTTTAAAAGAATTTTCCGACATCTTTACAGAGGTCCTCAGGCATGGTTACGCAGACCGGTTCCCCGAGGATGGCCTGGAAGAAATTAAGGTCCGGCGCAAAGTCCCTCATATTAAGAAAGGTCCGGGCAGAGATCCTCAGGTGACACGGAAAATATCTCTGGCCTTCCGGCCCGAAGAGGAGGGACGCGTTAAAGCTCATTATGCCCTCTGTCCGGTAGTATTCAAAGACCCTGCAAAGCCCTCCAACGAGGTCATCGATATGCCGGTCTTGAAAATCCTCAATAGAATAGACGTCGGGGAAGATGCACATGACGTCGCCCAGAATACCGAGACAGACAAAGGGGATGAGCCAGTGAGAAGCGCCGACGTTCCCTGCATAACGCTTCCCTGCATCGCGCTCCCCATCGATGAGCGCCGACCAGTAATCTTTTCCGTGTGCCCGGTAAAACCCTTCCGAGGCCCTCAGTTCATCGATGAATTGATTCCCCGGACACGCCGTGGCAAAGTACTGTTGATGGGGGTGGACAAGGCCACCGCCCGAAGGGGGCATATAGTTCCAGGTCATGAGGTGGTACGGGATGGACGGGCTCAGCGTTTTGATCTTTTTCAGGAAGCCGATCCCCAGCGTAAAGGCATCCTGCAGTATTTTGCGGTTCAGTTGCTCCAGGGACAGCACGTGGCCGTCGGCCATTATCACGACCCCGCTGTAGATGTCGTAGGGGAAAAGGTTCGGGATAAGCATGGCCTCTCCAAGGGAAGGCCTCCCTTCGGGATATATATGGGTGGTAAACTTCGGTGTGACCTTGTCCCTTTTATCAAGGCAGAAGGGACAGAATCCCATTACTTCAGGCCTTTTGTAATGTTCGAGATCGAGCCTCTGGGGCTTGATGGCCCCGAAATGTGAGTAATGACCTGTCCTTCCCGTTAAAGGGTCTATGCGGACCTCGAACCGTACGCTTTCAGGCTCGAACCCTGTTCTTGGGTGGAGAAAGGTGCTTTCAGCCTCGATAATCTTAAATTCCATTGCCTGTGACATCAGTTGGCTCCTTATCGTAGAATGTCTCGCTGAGCTATATAAACGGCGACATGATAGTACCACACAAGGAGGGTGTTTTTGAAGCGCAATACCGCTTTAATAAGATTTGACATGAACGATTCTTTATATTATAAAACATAGTGCGCGGGAATAACTCAGCGGTAGAGTGCAACCTTGCCAAGGTTGAAGTCGCGGGTTCAAATCCCGTTTCCCGCTCCAAAAACAAAAGAGGTCGCGGGTGGAAGCGTGGCCCGCTCCAAAAAAACAGTCGTCAGCCGATAGTCGTTAGTGAATAGTAACTTCAAAAAAGCAAGGTCTGTTCACTATCGACTATTCACTGTCCGCTGAAGTTATTGGCGGCATCGCCAAGTGGTAAGGCAACGGTCTGCAAAACCGTTATCTCCGGTTCAAATCCGGATGCCGCCTCCAAATCTTCTCCTACCAATTTCAATCGATTATTAATGTGGGGTATATCTGATAAGGTGTTTATTCAAAGAAGCGGGCGTTCAAATAGATCGACCCGGGGTTGATGTCATGCCCTTATCAAGGAGAATCCCCAAGTGCGTGGCCGGTGCTGGACATGGCAAGCGTTCCGTGTTTCACCCCTTTCAGGGCCTTTAAGCGATCGGCCAGCCACTGTACCTTTACTGGTTCGCCTCTCACCGCCACAATCTCCAGGCAATCATCGCGGTCCAGGTGGATATGCTGGGTTGATATGATGAGGTTCTGATGGTCATGCTGGATAGTGGTAATTTTGGACAGCAGGTCCTTGCGATGATGGTTATATAGCAAGATTATCGCGCCCACTACCTCGTCCCCTTCGGCCCACTCTTCCCTGATAAGCTCCTGCCTAATAAGGTCTCTGAAGGCTTCCGACCTGTTGGCGTAGTTTTTTTTGCGGATGCAGGCATCAAATTCTTCTATGAGTTCCTTCTCCACCGAAATACCGAACCTGAACAGGTCAGTCATGAGTACACCTCATGAAAAAAAAGTATCACGAGACCCGAGCGCGTGTCAATAGCGAGAATATTACCAAAACCTGAATGTATCAGCCATATTAGTAACACTAATAAATAAAAAGTAGTACTTTATACTAACATGTGTCAATAGCGAGAATGTTGCAGCTCATTTTTTGTCTTGACAAGCATGTTGCGGAAGTTCTATAAAATATGAAGTTAATTCTGCAAAATAACCTCGGATCGTAACCGGGGTATTCCCTATAGGGTTTATATATAATAACACGTTTTAATAAATAGAGTGTTTAAATGCTCTATCCTCACGAAGGAGGCGCTTCAAGGCACTCTATGGTAGTAAGGATCAACGAGGGAGTGATCAAGAGAGGGGTGTTGGAGTTCCTGGGGGAGTCAGCAAAGGCAAAGTGCCGGTCAGTTGACCCTTGACTTTATAGTGCCACGAGCGTGAGTCCGCGGTTATCTACTTTTGTCCAGTTCTCGGAACTACCATGGTTCCGGATTAGCCCTGAAAGAAGATTGATCTTTCCCAGACTACGGGCATGAAGTGCCTGCCAATCTCAATGTGGAGGTAACATGATGAATCTTGATAGCACAGTTACTGTGGCGGTGAAAAAATTCGGGGCGGAGAGGGAGCAGTTGCTCCCGGTTCTGCAGTATGTGGTCTCAAAAGAGAAGTGGCTTTCAGAGGACACCCTTGCGGAGGTGGCGCGTGTCTTCGACATGTCGGCTGCCGAGGTATATGGTGTTGCATCCTTCTACTCGTTCCTCGATACGGAGGCGCGGGGCGAGTACGTCATTCGGGTATGCAGGACCATATCGTGCGATATGTCAGGCAAAGAGGCGATCATGGAGGCGCTGCAAAAAACTCTCAGGATATCTGTGGGGGAGACAAGCTCTGATCGTAAATTCACGCTATTGGAGACAAATTGCATAGGATGGTGCGCCGAGGGCCCCGCTATGCTTGTGAATGATGAAGCGTATACAAATTTGACGCCGGAAAAGGTGGTGGAAGTGCTGCAAGGCTATATGAACAGGACGTAACAACCTGATAATGTTCCTTGGGGCGTATTGTCATGACCGGACGCAGGAAATCCCTGTCGCCGGCAAGAAAGGATTATTCGGAAGAGAAGTCAATTACATAGCAAGGAGCGATAATTCATGAAAAGTGGAGATAAGAGCAAAAGATTGAAGGAGTTTGAGGAGAAGGTGAATCTCATATTCCGGGAGACGGATTGCGTCGAAGTCCTCAAAAAGGCATTGAGAGGGGACCCTAGGGCCATCATTAAGGAAATCATCGACTCGGGTCTGCGAGGCAGGGGCGGTGCAGGATTTCCCACAGGGATCAAATGGAAAGGTGCAGCGGAGGCCGCGGGCGGGAATAAATGCGTCATATGCAATGCGGATGAAGGGGAACCGGGAACCTTCAAGGACAGGCGTATTCTGGATGAACAACCGGACAAGGTCATCGCCGGCATGGGTATATGCGCACGGGCTATAGGGGCAACGGAAGGATACATATACCTGAGAGGAGAATATACGTTTCTCTTCTCCAAACTCAGCGCAAAATGTGAAGCGTGGAACGCGATCTTCAAAGAAAAGGGGCTGAACTTTAGAACCAGCGTGAGATCGGGGAGCGGTGCATACGTATGCGGTGAGGAAACAGCCCTCTTTGAGTCCATGGAGGGTAACAGGGGGGAACCGCGGAACAAGCCGCCTTTTCCCGTAACCATAGGGTACTCTAACCTGCCAACGGTCATAAACAATGTGGAAACCCTTGCTTATACAACCATGATAATCAGTGATGGCCCTGAATCATTCAAATCCATAGGTACGAAGGATTCGATGGGCGGAAAGGTCTTCTCCGTATCAGGTGACGCTTCGGTAAAGGGTGTCTTCGAATTGCCCCTCGGCATGACGCTTCAGGAGTTTGTCGACCTTTTCGGAGACAGCGACACCAAGGCGGTCCAGGTAGGAGGATCTTCAGGGACCTGCGTGCCCCGCAAGAATTTTGCGGACACGATCATCGGTTTTGAAGGGGTGCCCACGGGCGGGTCGATGATGCTCTTCAATAGTTCCCGATCCATGTATCACGTGCTGAAGAACTACCTTGAGTTTTTCGAAGAAGAGTCGTGCGGGCAGTGCACGCCGTGCCGGGTCGGATGCCAGCAACTGCTGAAGGGGATTGAGGCTATTAGGTCAGGTGAAAGGCCGCTGTCCTACCTGGAAAGGCTCCGCGATCTTGCCCGCGTGATGTCCATTGCTTCAAAGTGCGGTCTCGGCCAGTCACTGGCGAACCCGTTCAATTCAATTACGCAGCATTTCCGTGAAGAAATCTGCTACTGACACACAAGGAGAAAATGATGGAGACAGTGAAATTAACTATAAATGACATCAAAGTGGAAGTGAATGAAGGTGCTACAATACTTGATGCCGCAAAGAAGATCGGCATACGCATCCCGACGCTTTGCCATCATGATGATCTTTGCGTGGCAGGGAGGTGCCGGGTGTGCGTGGTGGAACAGAAGGGTGCCCGTTTGCTTCAGGCATCATGCGCCGTTCCCGCGGCTGAAGGCATGCAGATTTACACGAATACCCAGAAAGTGAGGGAGGCGAGAAGAACGATTTTGGAGCTCCTGCTGTCCGAACATTCCGGCGAGTGCACTTCATGCTACCGAAGCAACAACTGCGAACTTCAGGCCCTCGCCCAGGAATACCTCGTCATAGGGGGGGCCTTCATCGATGTTTCAGATAAGAGTCCCATAGATGTCTCTTCGCCCTCTCTTGTCAAGGATAACGGCAAATGCATCAAATGCCTCCGCTGTGTCCGCACCTGCGCCGAGTTGCAGGGGGTCTCGGCCCTCTGGAACACCCATAAGGGAAACAAGACCAGGATAGAGACCTTTCTCAACAAGCCCATGCACTATGTGGTCTGCACCAATTGCGGCCAATGCGTCAATCGATGTCCTACAGGTGCTTTGACTGAAAAGGCATATATCCAATCTGTGTGGCGCGCCATTGATGATCCGGAAAAACACGTGGTGGTTCAAACGGCGCCTGCGGTTCGGGTTGGTCTCGGCGAGGCGCTGGGCATGGAGCCGGGCGGCGTGGTGACGGGAAAAATGGTCACTGCCCTGAAAATGCTCGGGTTCGATTCGGTCCTCGATACGGACTTCACTGCCGATCTTACCATCATGGAAGAGGGTACCGAGCTTCTCACGCGGCTCAAAACGGCCCTTCAGGACGGGAAACCTACTCCCCTTCCTATGATGACATCCTGTTCGCCGGGATGGATAAAATTCATAGAACACGAATATCCTTCACTCCTCGATAACCTCTCCACCTGCAAGTCACCCCAGCAGATGTTCGGAGCCCTCGCAAAAACCTACTACGCAGAGAAAATAGGGGTTGATCCGGCACGTATGGTCTCTGTTTCCGTAATGCCCTGCACAGCAAAAAAGTTTGAGGCCAACAGGCCCGAGATGAAAAGCAGCGGGTTTAAGGATGTGGATTACGTGCTGACCACAAGGGAACTTGCCCATATGATCCGTCAGGCAGGGCTCAGTTTCGCCAACCTGGAGGAACGGAAGTTCGACAGCATCATGGGTGAGTCGACCGGTGCGGCTGTCATCTTCGGCGCTACAGGGGGCGTGATGGAGGCGGCCCTCAGAACCGCGTACGAACTGGTTACGGGACGAGAGGTCCCCTTCAGGAATCTGAATATCGAACCGGTCAGGGGCATGGAGGGGGTGAGGGCTGCGAGCATCAAGATTGAAAATGTGAAGGAGGAATGGAAATTCTTAGAAGGCGCCGAGCTGAAGGTTGCCGTTGCCCACGGGCTTGCGAATGCGAGAAAGCTGATGAAAGAGGCTGAAAAGGGCGCCTCTCCATACCATTTTATTGAGATCATGGCCTGTCCTGGGGGCTGTATCGGTGGAGGCGGGCAGCCTATCCCAACTTCGCCTGAGATACGGTTGAAACGGGCTGCGGCCATCTATGCTGCGGACGAAGCGCTCCCTTTGAGGAAGTCCCACGATAACCCTGAAATAAAGATGATCTATAGGGAGTTCTTGGGGGCGCCCCTGGGCCACAAGTCGCACGAGTTGCTCCACACCCACTACGCGCGGCGCAATCGTAGCTGACGGAACCATAGCGACGTATGTCCGTCCGGATGCAGCCCATCCTTTGTCTGCGCTGCATCCGGCATAGACGGACTCTCGTAAAGGATTGAAAATGAAAGGATTGAAAATGAAAAGGTCAACAGATAGCGAAACACGTGCATACAAGGAGTTGGGAAATACCATTATCGATGAAAAGCAGATAGAGGTTGCCCTGGCCGACCGGAAACATGACAAAACAGCTGTGCGGGAGGTCCTTGCCAAGGCCCGCGCGTTGCAGGGTCTTGACCTATCTGATATGGCCACCCTGGCACATATCAGCGATCCCGAACTTTTGGGCGAACTCTTCGATACAGCGACAAAGGTCAAAGAAAGCATCTACGGAAAACGGCTGGTGCTTTTCGCTCCCCTCTATATATCCAATCTCTGCGGCAATGAGTGTCTGTACTGCGCCTTCCGGGCCAAAAACAAAGAGCTGAAGCGCAGGGCGCTGACCCAGGAAGAAATAGCAGCCGAGACCGGAATACTGATAAATCAGGGGCATAAAAGGGTACTGCTCGTAGCGGGGGAGGCCTACCCGGGGGAGGGGTTCTCTTACATACTCAAGTCAATCAAGACTGTTTACTCGGTCAAGAGCGGCCAGGGCAACATACGGCGGGTCAATGTCAATATAGCCCCCTTGAGCGTGGATGAATTTGTTCAACTGAAAGGGACGGGCATAGGAACCTTTCAGCTTTTTCAGGAGACTTATCACCGGGAGACATATGATCGTGTCCATAGAGGTGGAAAGAAACGGGACTATGAATGGCGCATTACTGCCATGCACAGGGCCATGAAGGCCGGCATTGATGATGTGGGCATTGGGGTGCTCTTCGGGCTTGCCGACTGGCGGTTTGAGATACTCGCCCTCATGCAGCATATCCGGCACCTTGAAAGGGAGTTCGGCGTAGGACCGCACACGATCAGCGTGCCCCGCATGGAGCCCGCGTCAGGCTCCCGGTTGGCGGAACAGCCGCCCAAGCCGGTAGATGATCTCGATTTCAGAAAGATTGTCGCCATTCTACGTCTTGCGGTTCCCTACACCGGCATCATCATGTCCACCAGAGAAACGCCCGCGATGAGACGGGAAACATTTGCTTTAGGGGTATCGCAGATCTCGGCCGGCAGCAGGACAAATCCCGGCGGGTACAGCACCGATGAAGACTTTTATTCAGAACAGTTCTGCCTGGGCGACCATCGTCCGCTCGATGAGGTCGTCAACGATGCGGCCTCGTTGGGTTACATCCCATCCTTTTGCACAGCTTGCTACCGGCTGGGAAGAACCGGTCGCGATTTTATGGACCTCGCCAAACCCGGGGACATCAAGGATCATTGCAACCCGAACGCCCTTTCCACCTTTGTCGAGTACCTTACCGATTATGCGCCGGAAGGGACGCGCAGGGCGGGAGAAGAGGCGATACGGTCTGTCCTTGCGGATATGGATGAGAGGACGCAGGCACGATCCGTCACGATGATTCAAGAGGTACGGGCAGGCAGGAGGGATGTGTTTTGTTGATCGCGGCACGGGAAATGCCGCGTTCGCAACAGACAAGGCATTATTGGCGAAAAGAAGATGCTCAAGGATGATGAGGGGCAGGCAAAGATGGTTCCCCTGGCAACGCTCCTTGAAAAGGATTCACTGACCGCGAGCGATATGGCGGGTCTTCTTTCACTGCACGACAAAAGCGAGGTGCGGAGGCTTTACAATAAAGCCTACGCAGTAAAAAGAGAATGTGTGGGAACAACCGTTTATTTCAGGGGGCTCATCGAGATAAGCAATCTGTGTGAAAAGAACTGTTATTACTGCGGAATACGGAGGGAGAATGGTAGTGTCGAACGATACATGATGGACGAGACGGACATCCTGGATGCAGCAGGAGAGGCATGGAAATGGGGATATGGGTCAGTCGTCCTCCAATCGGGCGAGGTTAGCGGCGACCACTACGCCCGGTTCATAGAGAGGATAATCCTCAAGATCAAAAAGCTGTTCCATGGAGAGCTGGGCATCACCCTCTCTTTGGGGGAACAGGATGAAGACGCCTACAGGCGGTGGCGTCAGGCCGGAGCCCATCGGTACCTGCTCAGGATAGAAACATCCGACAGGCGCCTGTATAGCACGCTGCATCCCGAAGACCATAGTTATGACAGGCGGATCGAATGCCTCAGCCTCCTCAAGACGATCGGCTATCAGGTCGGCACCGGGGTGATGATCGGGCTTCCGGGACAAACCGTGGAACAGCTTGCGCAAGATATCCTATTTTACAAGCGGATCGATGCCGACATGATCGGCATGGGCCCTTATATCCCGCACCACGGGACCCCCCTTGCCAAGAGCATGCCTGATTTTGACAACGTGAAGGCAGAGCAACTCGACCTTAGTCTCAGAATGATCGCAGTGACCAGGATCGTTCTGAGGGATGTCAATATCGCATCGACCACCGCGCTGCAGGCGATAGAGGATTCAGGACGCGAATTGGGACTTAAGGCTGGGGCCAATGTGATCATGCCCAACATTACGCCTCTTGCCTACCGTACACGATATGAACTGTACGACAACAAACCCTGTCTTGACGAGAACGAGGCAACCTGCAGGGACTGTCTCGAGGCAAGGATAGAGTCGATTGGCGAGACAATAGGATACGGCAGGATGGGCGACAGCCCTCACTTCAAGAACAGGATTACCCGTGAACGCTTCGCCCAACCTGCTGCTGAATAAAGAGTTGTTGCTGAGTAGATTATGAACGTGAGAGAGGGTAGTGCAGACCGGGCAGACATGAGAATAGAAAAGGATGCTATAGGTGAGGTTTCCATCCCCCGGGATGCCCTCTACGGTATACAGTCGGTAAGGGCGCGGGAGAATTTTGGCGCCGGGCCTTCATTTTACCCCGAGTGGTACCGGGCGATGGGGGCGGTGAAGCTGGCATGTTACAGGACATACGAAAAGTATAAGGCGGCCTTGCTCGGCAAGCGTGCGGCCCACTTTACCGCTTTTCCGCTCATCGAGGACACGGTGCTGCGTGCATTGATAACTGCCGCCGAGGAGGTGATGGCAGGCGGGCACTACAATGCGTTTATCGTTCCGGCCCTTTGCGGCGGGGCTGGAACAAGCCTCAACATGAATATCAACGAAATCATTGCAAATGTTGCCCTCATAACCTTAGGCAGGCGTCCGGATGATTACGGCATCATCGATCCGATTCAACATGCCAATGTCTTTCAGTCCACGAACGATGTTGTTCCCACCTCGCTCAGGGTCGCTGTCATGGGTCTGCTCGATACCCTTGAAAACACGATTAACGTCCTCCGGGCATCCATGGAGTCGCTGGAAAAAGAACATCAGACGACCATCCGCATAGCATACACGCAGATGCAGGAGGCTGTCCCATCTTCGTTCGGCAGGCTGTTCGGCGCATATAATGAGGCCCTTTCCCGCGACTGGTGGCGTGTCTCAAAGTGTTTTGAAAGGATCAAGGTCGTCAATCTCGGAGGGAGCGCCATCGGCACCGGCATCACCGTTCCTCGCTTTTTCATCTTTGAGGCCCCCGGTGTTTTAAGAGAAATCACCGGGCAACCAATCACACGGAGCGAAAACCTTGTCGATGCGACCTCCAACCTTGATCCGCTGGTGGAGGCCCACGCAATACTCAAGGCCCATGCTGTAAATCTCGAAAAGATATCGTCCGACATGCGGCTCCTTGCATCGGATGTGGCGGTCAATAGCGGCTTTTCAATCCCGGCGCGACAGTTGGGAAGCACGATCATGCCCGGCAAGGTAAATCCTGTGATCCCCGAATTCGTCATCGGCTGCTGCCACCGGGTATACGCCAACGATAGTATGATCGCATCGCTCTCGGCACAGGGTTGCCTGGAACTCAACGCCTACCTCCCCCTGATCGGCCATGGCCTTATCGAAAGCCTTAAATGTCTGATCCAATGCAATCGGACGCTTCACGAGAACCTCGTTTCATCCATAGTAGTCGACGCAACTGCTGCCAGAGAGCGCCTGCTGAGGAGCCCGGCTATCGTAACCGCCCTGATTCCCTATATCGGGTATCATAGGGCGTCGGAACTGGCAACACGGATGAAACAGGACGGTCTTGCCATCGGTGAGGCAAACAAACAAATGAACGTGACAGGTCAGGAACTGCTCGATTATCTCCTTATGCCGCAGAACCTCCTTCGCCTCGGTTTTGTTCCAACGCAGGTCATGGACGAAATCGACCATGCCGGAGAGAAGGCAACATCTCCGGAAGGCGGTACGCATGAATAGCCGGCCGCTCAAATCATCCCGCCCCCATATCGGCATATTTGGCAGAAGAAACGTCGGAAAAAGCTCGTTGATCAACGCGCTGGCCGATCAGGACGTGGCCATTGTCTCAAGCGAGGCCGGCACCACGACCGATCCTGTTTTCAAAATGATGGAGATACACGGTTTCGGCCCTGTCGTGCTCATTGATACGGCGGGCATCGATGATACGGGAGATCTGGGCGCACTGAGAACTGACCGTACACGGCGCGTCATAGACCAGATCGACGTGGCCATGCTGGTGATTGCAGAAAATACCTTCGGAGAGATGGAACGGCAACTCTTGCAGCAGCTTGCCGGCTCCGGTATCCCCTCTCTTGTGGTCCACAACAAATCGGATATAGCCTGTATCGCCGCTCCTCTGCGCGGATCGCTCGTGAACGAGTTCGGTGTCGGGGTGATTGATTACAACACGGTCGATAGATTGAATACCGAAGCCATCATAGACGGCCTGCGGAAGATTACGCCGCAATCCCTTTTCAAAAACCCTACGATCGTGGGCGATCTTGTCTCTTACGGGGACATAGTGCTTCTCGTTACGCCTATTGACCTCGAGGCCCCGGAAGGCAGGCTTATCCTGCCCCAGATACAAACCATCCGGGATTGTCTTGACAATGACTGTATTGCGATAATTCTCAAGGAGCGGGAGCTTGACGCATACCGGAAAGTGATAGGCGCCGAACCACGCCTCGTGGTGACCGATAGCCAGGTATTTCTTAAGGTTGCCTCATCGATACCGCCCCATATCCCCCTCACGAGCTTTTCGATCCTTTTTGCCCATCTCAAGGGGGCTTTTGAAGAATATCTTCAGGGAACGCCGCGCATCCAGTCTCTCAGGGATGACGACCGTGTATTAATTATGGAATCCTGCTCCCATCACGTGGCTTCCGACGATATCGGCAGGGTTAAGATACCAAGATGGCTCACGCACCTTACCGGAAGCAACCTCACATTTGACTTTGTAGCCGGCCTCGACAGCCCGCCTATGCCGATCGACGGCTATAGCCTTGTCATACAGTGTGGCGGCTGCATGGTGACGAGAAGGCAGATCATGCAACGATTGCGGCCGGCGATAAACGCAGGAATACCCGTTACGAACTACGGCATGGCCATCGCATTCTGTCTGGGTATCTATGAGCGGGCCATCGCTCCCTTTGTCAGAAGGAGGTTCGATGCAACGGACTTTATCTGACATGAAAGACAAGACGCTTGTCATAGGACTCGGCAATCCGATCCTCGCCGATGATGCGGCCGGGATCTGGGTGGCGAGAGAGATCGTAAACAGAGAGGGGCTTCTGCCGAACGTTGATGTCGTAGAGGCGTGCGCGAGCGGGCTGGATCTGCTGGACCTTATGGAGGGCTATAAGAGTGTTATCATAGCCGATGCAATCAAGACAGCGGAAACGAAGATCGGCGCAATCTACGAACTGACGTTGGAGGAGCTGGGGGACATCAGTTATTCCGGAAATCATCAAGACCTGAACTTGAGAACAACCATCGATCTCGGCCATAGGCTTGGATATGCGATGCCCGAGCAGATTGCCATCTATGGAATTGGTATCGTCGACAACTACACCTACAGCGAAAAGCTATCCAAAGAGGTGAAGGAAGCCGTGCAGGTGCTGGCTGCACGGATCATAGAAACACTCGCTGAGAATGCCGGTGAGCATCTCAAAAGTGTTGTCAACTTAAGCCGATTGTGGTGACCGCCACGAAGTACGCAACACCCATTGAAGATGTACCGGATGCCGCCTCCAACAATATCAAGCAATACCCCGATACACCTCACTGCATTGCAGCCTGAAAAGAAGGGTCCCGGCGCTCAAACCAATACATGCCTACCACGGCAACGGCATTCAACCAGAAGTGGTTATCCCTGAAGGAGAGGCTTCTCCTCAGGTTCATTTTTTCTTCAGGGCAGAGGGGTCTCCCTTTCTCGCAACTTTGGCATTCGAAGGCCTCGTCTATGGTGTGATAGGCAAAGGAATCATCGGTGATGCAGGACCTGGCGCACCGCATCACGTGATCAGGATAGGCAAAACGTATCGCCTCTCCCGGTACGTGCTCGGTCACGACAAAGAGGTTGGCAGGGTCCGCCCTCATGGCCTTGTCTAAGGAGGCGGCAAAACCGATTTCCGGCAGATGGAGACTGTTGCAGGCCAGAACGAGGTCATAACCGGCAAGCTCGAACACCGGGATCTCCTCCCATCGCCGCTCGTCCACATCGATGGAATCGATGCCTTTAGCGAAGGCCTCCTCAAAGAGAAGACTTCGCATGGCGATCGAAGGCTCTATGGCCGTCACCTCGCAGCCCGCAGCAGCGAGGGGCACAGCGAGAACGCCGTTGCCCGCGCCGATCTCCAGGACCCTCCAGCCGGGCTCGACGATTGCCGCCAGGGCATCCAGAATAGGACGATGGTAATCGTTATGCTCAATCCATTGTTTGTGCCACCGGGCATAACGGTCCCAGAAGCGTACCGTATCGGTCTGTATATCTGTTGCACACGACATGGCGCCCCCTCTCGAAGGGATCATGAAGAGGCCTGTTTTCTCGCAACAATGCAATAGAAACCGGGCTCGTCGATAAAGGTGTCTATGGCAAGACCCGCCCTTTCCAGCAACAGGCGCATCGCCGCCTCGCCGGGCAGATGGTCGTGCATTACAGCGTGACAGGATCCGTGGTGTTTGTTTATCCCCTCCGAGGAGTCGAAGTGCGACACGACGAAGACCCCGCCCGGCTTCAGGATCCGGCAAAGCGTCTTCATTGCCTTTTCCTTGTTGTGGAGATGGGGGAAGCACGAGAAGCAGACAACCACATCACAGGAGGCCTCATCGAGCGGCGCATTCTCCGCGTCGGCGACGATGAACCGGATGTTGTCGCCTTCATTGAGGCCCCGGTTTGTTTCTATCATCTTTTCCGCGAAGTCCAGCTCGTAGAGGATCCCCGATGCATTGATACGTTCGAGAATGAAGGGGACAAGCACGCCGGTCCCGCATCCCACGTCCAGTACACAGTCTCCCGGTCCCAGCGGGAGGAGCGAAAAGAGGCGCTCAAAGTCCTTTTCGTGCTTGTCGCAACGGCCGGTCGAATGGTCCTTGTACCACATGTCCCGCCATTGCGCTGCATGTTCGTTGAAGAACTCTTTTCGCCTCCGGTAGATTTCGTCCGGGGTCATTTTCATGGACCATACTCCTTTTTTTTCAGTTTTGCCATGCGGCGTTTCGGTGAAAAGACATATGCTGCGGCAAAGATGATCGTCGCCGTGAGGACCACCGACGCGCCGGACGGAAGGTCAAAGATATAGGATACGACGAGGCCGGAAACGCAGGCGACGATACCCGAAGCAGCGGAGATAATGAAAAAGTGTTTCAGGTTGTATGTCAACTGTAGTGCCGTGGCGCCGGGTTGCACGAGCAGAGCGAAGATGAGCAGGCCGCCTACCGTCGCAAGGTTCGACGATACGACTGCCCCGGTGAGGAACAGGAGCGCGTAATAAACGATCCGTTCAGGCACGCCGCTCGCAGCAGCGAGCCGTCTGTTAAACAGCACGGAACGGATCTCCTTGAAGAACAACAGTACAAAAAGCACGAGGAGCAGCGTGATAAGGGCCAGTATCACTATATCCGTTTGGGAAAGGGACAGGAGGCTTCCCCACATCAGGTTGAGGGCGACTGCCTTTGTCCTCGTGAGGATCCCCATGCCGAGAAAGGCAAGTCCCATGAGAAAGGAGAACATGATGCCGAGCACGTTCTCGGGGGCCATGTCCGTACGGTCCGAAAGCGGGCCGAGTATTCCCGCTGCGAGAAGGCAGAGGATGAACCCGGTCAGGGCCGGGTTGACGTTAAACAGCATGCCCAGAACGGCGCCGGCGAAAGCAGCGTGGGACATCGAGACGCCGATCAGCGGCATCTTCATCAGTATGATAAATACGGACAGCAGCGAGCAACTCACACCGCACAGCACGCAGGCTATGGCGGCGCGCTGGATGGGAGGGTACGCGAGGATATCCGCCAGGTGTTCAACCATAGGAGACAAACCTCCTGCCGTTGCGCTCAAAGGTCTGAAGCGGGTATCGGAACAACGCGCTTAAGGTCTTGCCCGCCATGGCAGTGTCGATGTCCCCGTCAAATACCGTGCTGCCGTGATCCAGCAGCACTGCGCGCCTCATTGCAGCCGGAAGCATGTTGAAATCGTGGGTGACAAAAAGGACGGTCAGGTCTTCCTGCCTGTGGATCTCGCTTATGAGGTCCAGGACCTCCTTCTGCACGGCGATGTCCAAGTTCGCAGTCGGCTCGTCCATGAGAAGGACATCGGGCTGCTGAAGGATGGCGCGGGCCAGCGATACCTTCTGCCGCTCGCCGCCGGAAAGCTGCCCCAGGGGCCTGTCCGCCAGGTGTGCTACGCGCATCATCTCCATCAACCGTATTGCCTTTTCTCTTTCCTGTCTGCCGGGCGACCTGAACAGTCCGAGCCTGCCTGCCGCCCCTGTCATCACGGCCTCCGACGCGAGGATCGGGAAGGCGGGATCGATCTGAAAGAGCTGCGGCACGTAACCGATGCGAAGTCGCGTCGCGCGGGAACGCCTCCATGACTCGCGGCGTCCGAAAAGGCTGAGCGTCCCCCGGAACCTCTCGAATCCTGCTATGACGTTCAGGAGCGTGGTTTTCCCGGCGCCGTTGGGTCCTATGATCCCGATGAACTCGTTGCGCAATACCCTGAAGCTGATCCGGTCCAGCAGCACCCCGTCGGTCTTCCGGACGGTTATCCCTTCGAGTTCTATAATGTGCTCGCCCATAACGATCCTCCCGGGTGGTCCCGCTTCACCTCCGTACTGCTGCCAGCACGGCATCGACGTTCTCCCCGAGGGTTGCAAGGTAGCCTTTTTCCGATGGAAAGTTCGTCAGGACAACGTGCGGCACCCCCAGCGCCTCGGCGATCCCCTTCCCTGCGTCAGGTCCGGATTGAAGGTTGTCCACGACGGCAGCTGCACGCCGGTCCCTTCCGATCTTTGAAAGGCGCACGACCTCCTTTGCAGACATCGCCTCCGGTCTTCCGTATTCTCCCGCAACACGGAGGCCCATCCACTCGAGGGGCTCTTTCTGCATGGAGGAGGCGATAACCGTCTTCCCGGCGATTCCCTCCCGCCTGATCTTTTGAGCCAGCGAGGTCGCACCTGCCCTCACCTTGCGGATCACCTCTTCCCTGCGGCCCATTATTTCATCCCTGTCATCGTGAAAACGCCTTGAAAGTTCCTCGGCGAGGAGGTTTAAACCGGATACATAGGCATCCGGCACCATCCAGTTGCGGCCCTGTTCGTCCACAAGAAGCCGGCCTTCGCCGTCCGGTCCGGCCTTGTCTATGAAGGGCATCCCCTTGAACGAAACGATCAGATCAGCCTTTTTCATCTTCTCGATATCCGATAGTTTTACGTCGTAGTGGCCGGGACACTGCCCGGGAGGGAGTATCGCCTCGACGGAATAGCGGTGCGGAGGCAGGAGAGAAGCGATCATGCCGGACAGGATGGTATCCGATGTCACAATGCTGCGCATGGTTTTCGCGTTCCCGTCCTTTGCGCTGTTCGAACATCCGGTATGGATGCACGCCAGTGTTATTGCCGCAATCACGAGAAATAATCTCACCTTTGTCCGCATTGATCCTCCTGCATGCTCACCGGATATGTATATCATTCACCGGAGCGGAAGCCTTCCCCCCGCTCCGGGTGCAAAAAAACATGCTCAATTGAACCTCAGGCTGACACCGGCAAAGATGGTCCTTCCGGGCATCGGATAACCCTTGGCGTATTCATAGTCCTGATTAAAGATATTGTTCATCGCCACAAAGACCTCCGAATTGCTCAGTCGCAGCGCACTGTAATCGAAACGGTAGCTCAGCCGGGTATTAAACAGTGTGAAGTCGTTCAGTTTGTTGAGAGAGCCCGGGTCGGTGAAGTTAAAAGTGCCGCTGCGGGCGGCAGTACCCTGGTACAGATCTCTGAGGTGCTGCATGTCCACAAAGAGACGGTAATGTTTCAGGAACGTCCAATTGGCCCCGGCCTGAAACTGGAAGCCGGGGGTATAGGGCAGGCGGCTGCGCTCAACCCTGTTCTGGCCGGTGGCTTCTGATTGCAGCCAGGTGGCGCCGGCAAACAGTTCAAGGTTTTTCACGAGGGTTGCCGTACCCGTGAGCTCCAGCCCGCGGATCTCGTAGTGGCCGATAGGGTCGTTAAACCGGAGCGGGATCGGTCCGAACATGTACGCCTGGAAGCGGTCTTTCCCTTCATCGCGGAAAACCGTTGCCCCCAGAGAGCCTTTATCGGGCCAGGTATGGATTATGCCCGCCTCGTAGTGATCCACTACCTCCGGCTTTACATTCCTCCAGTACTGGCTGGCATTGCCAACCGGAGCACTTTCGAGGACGAAGTTCATCAGTGCTACCGGCGTAGGGTAGTTGACGCCCCGGGAGTAATTGATGTTGAGGTCGGTGTTGCCGTAGCCCATCACCAAGCCGGCCTGGGGTGCCGCCTTGTCCTTGAACTGGTTGTGGTTGTAATAGCGGCCCCCTGCCGACGGTATGATGTGGAAACCTTCCTTGCGGCCGATCATATGGCTTACCGCAGCATAGGGCGAGATGAGCCTTGTATCCGGGAAGTCCCAGACCCTTCTTGCCAGGCCCCCGTTGATCCCCGCTGCTGCCAGCCCGCTGTATGTCCGCTGGGTATTTTTCAGATTGGTCATATCGAGGTCGGCACCGAACACGACCTCTCCGCCCTGCCAGAGGTGGAAGGTCTCTTTGCCCCTGATCCCGTAAAGCCCGATCTCCTGGCGGGACTTGAGCCCGCCCGTGCCTTTGGCGTAGCGTACGCCGTTCGTCAACTCCTGCAGCAGGTCAAAATTGGTGTTATTATAATAGGCCTTCAGATAGCCGCCAAAACGATCATATTTATGATTGAGCGTCATCGTGGTGAACAGGGTTTCGGTCTCGTAGCGTTCCGCCCCCGGAAAGCTTCCCCCGTTTGCGGCGTTCGGCGTGACGTCCGGCCTGGGGGCGTCGGTTCCAGCGTCCGTATAGTTGACCAGAAACCTGACGCTCCATTCGTTATTGATCTGATAGCCGGTATTGGCGTAATAGCTTTGCTGGTCCGCGCTCGAGTGCTCGGCGTGACCGTCCGTTCTGACCCAGCTCTGGGACATGTAGATGTCGAAGGGCCCCTTTTTGAAACCGGCGGAAAGGTTCTCGTCAACCGTACCGTAACTGCCCGCGCTGGAATTGAACACCGCCTCCTTACCGTCTTTCATCATGTATTTTGGCAGGACATTGACCGATGCGTAGCCGTTGCCGAACTGGGACGGCTGCGGGCTCTTGTAGAGCTCTATCCCGCCGATCATGGAGACGGCGATGCCGTCGCCGAGTACCTGGCCGAATAACCCTCCGTAGCGGGGGGCTCCGTCGAACAGGATAGCAAAATCGGCGCTGGGATGGCTCGACCCCCGGCCCCGGATATACAGGCTGTGGCTTGTCTGACTCCCTATGAGGTTCTTGCTCTGGAACATGACCCCGGGCACATCGCGGAGGGTCGACTGGAAGTCATAGGAATTCTGTTCCTTGATCTGCTCTTCGGTCACCACGTTGTACTGGGTACCGTAACGGGTATCCACGGGGGTTGCCGGATTGCTGTAACGGGTGCCGGTGACGGTGATCTCTCTCAAAACCGTTTTCTCTTCCTCCCTTCCCCCTTTTTTCGGCTCTTCCGCCCATGCCGACAGGGCCATGACGGAGATGCACAGAAGAAGGCTGAATGTGATCCTTGCAGTGTTTTTCATTAAAACTTCCTCCTTTTCTTCCACCACCTCCTTTGTTATAATAGTCAGAGGGAAGGCGGTGTCGTGTACATCGCTTTCTTTCACCGGGGGCAGGGTTTTGCCCGCCAAGGTCAGCCCTGTCCCTTTTATGTCTGCTGCTTCCTTAACTTCTGCCGCTTTCTTAACTGTACAAAATATGTTTTTCCATCACCTCCCCGCCGCTCTTTATGCAATGGGCCGCATTTACGTTCTGTCATCCTTCGAATCCTGGAGCTTGTATATTACGGGAAGACGGACTACGACCCTGTAGGGGACCTTTCGGGAAACCACCGTCCTTGCGACCCCTTCTCTTGCACTGTCGTCGAGAAGCCGGCAACCGGAACTTTTCACTATTTTGATCTGGCTTGTGGTCCCGTTTTCCAGCACTATGAAGGAGAGGACCATATTCCCCTCAAGGCCCATCCTCCTTGCCCTCTCCGGATATTCAATGTTCTTCATGACCGCATCACGGATATAGTTGTAGTCCTTGCCCTCAGCGAACATGATCCCGCCGCCTTTACCCGTACCCCCGCCCCCGGTACCTCCTGTACCGCCCCCTCCAATACCCCCTGTTCCGCCGGCAGAACCGCCGTGGGCCAAAAGAGAATCGCCCGACCCGGAAGAACCTGCGTAGGTTGCCGGTGTCCCGTGAATGACCGTTTCCCCCTGGGTATCCGACGCGGTGACGATTGTCGGCACAGGAGGCGGCTCGACCTGCCCTTTCGCCGGAACGGTTTCCGGATCCTGCCTTGCAGGCAGGCCCACCTTGGCCATCCTGCGAGACGCCGCCCCTCTTTTAGAGGCCGTCCCTCCCTTAAGGACCTGTGACCTTTTCTTAATTATCTCCTTTTCAGCCTTCCCTGGAGGCCCGTTTCCAGGGCCAGGGCCCTTCATGAGCGAGAAATCGACCTCCACCACCTTGACCGGTCTGTCCTGCACGGTAAATGAAGCAGCCACCAGGGGGAGTATGATACATGAGTGCACCAGGAGGGAGACGGCTGTTCCCATGCAGCTTTCTCTCATCTGCGCAACCATTCGGTCTGGAGGCTCACCCTCCTGAAGCCCGTCGTCTTAATGAGATCAAGGACCTCGACAAAGCTCTGGAGGGGGATATCCTTATCGGCCCTGATGAGAAAGGGTGTCTGTCTCGGTATGGCGGTAATGTGGGCCTTGAGGGCGGTAAGGGTGATGGCCTTGCCCTGGTAAAAGACGGCGCCCTGCTTATCGATCCCCACGACCTGCGTCACCGTGGCCGCTTCATGTTTTCCTGCGACCCTCGGCAGCTCCACGGGTATGATGCCCGTTACCGCAAAGGTGCTTGTGGTGAGCACTATGGTGAGGAGCACAAGCATCACGTCAATGAAAGGGATCATGTTGATATAA
>MVRS01000146.1 GCA_002067975.1 Syntrophorhabdus sp. PtaU1.Bin058 | reverse complement strand
TGATAATCAGACATACTACCTCCAATTTAGCTAACAGCCGTCAGCGATCAGCCGTCAGCAACAAATCTGTCTATCCGGTCTCTCTGGTCTATTAGCTCCTTTTGAACGTTGAACATTGAACCTTGAACATTGAACAGATTCTACTATATTCCCTTGGCCAGTTTTGCCGCTTTCACCGTATTAAGCATCAGCATCGTTATGGTCATCGGGCCTACGCCGCCGGGGACGGGCGTTATCGCCGACGCCTTTGCCTTCACCCCTTCAAAGTCCACGTCGCCGCAGAGCTTTGCCTTTCCTTCCGGCGTCATCCCGATCCTGTTCACCCCCACGTCTATAACGACCACACCTTCCTTCACCATATCCGCGGTGATCGCCTTCGGTCTCCCCGCGGCAACTATGAGGATATCGGCACGCTTGGTATGGAACGCAATGTCCCTGGTCCCGGTGTGACAGACCGTCACCGTGGCGTTCGCCCCTTTTGCCTTCTGCATGAGCATCATGGCAATGGGCTTCCCGACAATATTGCTCCTTCCCACAACGACGACCTCTGCACCGTCGATATTGACATTGCTCCTCATGAGAAGCTGCTGGATACCGTATGGAGTGCACGGGTAGAACCGCGCCTCGCCTATCATGAGCCTGCCGATGTTTACGGGATGAAAACCATCGACGTCCTTGTCGGGGTCGATCGCGTAGAGGACCTTTGTCTCGTTGATATGCTTCGGAAGGGGAAGTTGCACGAGTATCCCGTGTATCCGTGGATCCCTGTTGTATGTATCGATCAGCGCAAGCAGCTTCTCTTCGGGAACATCCTCCGGCTGGTCGTCCTGAACGGAATAGAAGCCGAGTTCCTTCGCCGTCCTCTGCTTTCCCGTTACGTAGCTCACCGATGCCGGGTTGTTTCCCACAATGATCGTGACAAGCCCCGGTATCAGTCCGTGATCTGCCTTGAGCCGCGCCGTCTCTTCCTTCAGCTCTTCCCTGATCTTCGATGCAGTTTCTGTTCCGCTGATGATCTTCGCTTCCATAATCCCTCCACGCCTTTACATTAACATGCAATCGTTTAACCGATCTGTCAAGACCTTCTGTTACCCGTTGCCTTTCAGCGTTGCATCGAATATACCGTATGCATCAACAAGGGCGACAGAACCTCTGTCGAGATCGAAGATCGTCTTCCCTTCCATTTCGTTCGACAGGAGCGCTTCGTCATTGCGTATTGTCCCTGCTAAGGTTATGCCCTTCTCCGCCGCGATATTATGAAGGATCGCTGCGTTCTTCGCGTCTATCCGGTTCACAATGGTATAGGCATGCCCGATGCGCAGCTTCAGTTCGCCGATGAGATGATGGATGCGGCCTGCCGTCGCAAGACCCCTCTGCGTCGGGTCGGATACAACGTACAGCGTGTCTACATCCTGCGTAACGAGCCTGTTCATGTGCTCCATGCCCGCTTCATTATCTGCGACAACGTAAGAATAGTTCGCCTTGAGCGCGTCGATGGACTGCTTCGCGACCGCGTTGGCTGCGCAATAGCACCCCGGCCCCTCGGGTCTCCCCATGACAAGGAGGTCGAACCCGTTCTGCTCCACGATGGCCTCATGCACCTTGTATTCAAACCAGACGTCCTTTGTCATGCCTGCGGGAACATCCTTTTTGAGCAGTTCCCTTGCCTCGCCGATCGTATTCTTCACCGTCACACCGAGCACTTCATTGAAGTTGGAGTTCGGGTCAATATCGACCGCGAGGACAGGCCCGTTTTTTATCTCTTCAACGAGGTATCGTACGAGAAGCCCTCCTACTGTTGTTTTGCCGACCCCGCCTTTACCGGCAATGGCTATCACCTTCGGTTTATTCTTCATTCCCACGTCTCCCTCTCAGCCGTTGTTTTTCAACCTTTCCATCACGCCGGGGAAAAGATTCTGATCCGTATGCGGCAGGAACATCGCCGCCACAAACCCGTCCATAAATGATTTGCTGTTGGAAAGCTCGATGTTTGTCATGTTCCTTGCCACCCTCTCCGCCTCGTTCAAAAATCCCTTCGAGAATGAGAACAGACGCGCGCCAAGGAGCGAGCCGTTCCCCACGAAGACAAATCTCTCCGGAGGCAATTCGGGCAGGAGCCCGATCACCTGGGCCCTTTCAACGTCTATGTAACGGCCGAAGCCGCCTGCGATGATCACCTGCTCCAGCTCTCCATAAGAGATTCCGGCATGCTCGAGCAGCACTGCACAGCCCGCGTAGATCGCCGCCTTGGTCCTCACCAGATTATCAATATCGACCTCGGTAATGACGATGTCCCTGTCGACCTGGCCCTCCGATGCATAGCATATTACATATTCATATCCGTCCTCGCCCTGTCTGACCCTCACCGTATCGCGGTCCCTCCTGAACTTGCCGTTCTGATCGATGAGGCCTGTTTCGATGAGACCGGCGACAATGTCGATCAATCCTGACCCGCAGATGCCCGCGGGTTTTGTCTTGCCGATCGTCAGGACCATCGGCTCATAGGTGACGGGGTGGATCTTTACCTGTTCGATGGCCCCCTTCCCCGCCCTCATTCCGAATTTTATCCCCCCGCCCTCAAAGGCCGGTCCTGCCGAGCAGGATGCACACATCAGCCAGTCTTTGTTACCGAGGACCACCTCGCCGTTTGTCCCGATGTCCATATAAAGCGATACGCTCTCTTTCCGGAACATGCCGGAGCCGATCATCCCGGCTACGATATCCCCGCCGACATATGACGATACGCATGGAAAGGCAAACACCCTTGCATGGCCGTTCAGTATTATCCCCATCTCCTTTGCCCTGACAGGCGGTATGACGATCCCCGAAGCGCCCGGGTCTGCTGCATTCTCACCGCAGGCCAGGGAGGCCCCGTTCCTGTTTGCCGCATTGCCTGACACCGCTGCGCCGGAAATGCCCGACGTCATGACAGGAGTGTAGGGAGCGAGCATGATATATTTGGGGCTGATACCGAAAAGGAGATGGGTCATCGTCGTATTGCCGGCGCAGACAATATGGGTGATATCTTCCGCCCTGGTATTGCTCATGGCCAGCAGTTCACGTATGAGGCCGTTCATTGTTACGATCACGGCCTTCTGGAGTTTTTCCAGGCCGCCTTTCTTTTGCGCGTACATGATCCTCGATATAACGTCCTCACCGTACCGTATCTGGCTGTTGTAATCGGACGATTCGGCGAGGGTGCATAGGTCGAGGCCGTTCTCTCTTTGCCCGGTGATCTTCACGACACTGCAATTCGCAAGGTCGAGGACCTGCGCGGATATCGTTGTCGTACCGACGTCAATAACGATCGAGTAATTTCTGTCCACGGTATTGCCGGGTTCCACGTTGACGATCTCTATCCCCCTGGCGGTCTCGATAACCGTTACCGTCACCTTCCAGTCGGCCTCTCTCAACGTCGTGTTCAGTGTCTTAAGCACCGGGAAATCTATGGATATATCGGTCCTGCCGTATTTTGCCTGGAATTCCCTCTCCAGTCGTCTTAAGTCGGACACGTTGTCGTCAACAGATGGCCTTTGAAGCTCGATATAACGTTTCGATACTGCCGGATCGATCTCCCACCCCTGTATAAGCTCCGTACTGCCCGAGGAGGAGAGGACAACGGGCCGTTCCCTTTTTCTCGTGAGAGCTGTCCTGTCAATCCGTGATTCGAAGGGTATCTCCACAACCGCTTCGCCGTGAACCGTGGTCATGCATGCAAGCCTGACCCCTGCATCGTAATCCTTGCGACTCACCTTCGGGTTCGTCGGTGCACGGGTCTCCCCTTTCATGACCCTTACCCTGCATTTCCCACAGGTACCATTGCCGCCGCAGGAGGCATTGATATAGACGTCGGCCCTCATGGCAATTTCGAGCAGGTTGTCGCCCTCTTTTGCCGTCGCAATACAGTCGTCGGGCAAAAATTTTATTGTGTACACTGGCATATCAGCAATGATCTGAATTGTAGCAGATTATCCCCCAATTTTAAATATCCTAATATCGGTTAATAATCTTTTATCGCAGATACACAATGAATAGTTCATCGGCATAAACTTTGTACGCTTTTTCTCTTCTATTATTTTATTGACACAGAGACTTGGTTGCGCTATACTTGTTCACCATAATGAATTATGTATAATGCCCCCATCATAAAAAAGGCCCTTGAAGTCATCAGTCTTATCATCGATAAAAATAAACCGTTGGGTGTAACAGAGATCGCCAAGACATTGTCCCTCAGTAAAAGTACGGTCTTCGGCATACTCAAGGCCCTTCAGGAAAGCGGTTTTATTACGAAAAACAGGGCTACAAAGAAATATATTATCGGCCAGGAGCTCTTTGAACTTGCAAGAAAGGTCCTTCGCGGAGGAGAACTCACAACAGTTGCGAGGCCGTTTCTCGAAAAACTTGCCGAGGTTTACGATGAGACGGTCTTTCTCTGTGTCAAGGAGGACCACATCATAAAGGTCCTCGATACTATCGAGGCAAAAAAGATATTGAAGATATCCTCCCCTGTCGGCACAAAGCTCCCGGTCACCGCATCTGTTCTTTGCAAGGTATTTCTCTCTCCTTTCGGAAACGATGAGATCAGGAACTTCCTTAAAGAACGGGGATTGCCGAAATATACGGAGAACAGCATAACGGATATAGAACTCTTCATCGAGGAGATCGAAAAGACAAGGAGAAACGGTTACGGGCTTGATCTCGAAGAATATATGAAAGGCGTCAGGGCCATTGCTACTCTCATATATTCCCAGGACATCCCTGTCGGCGCCATCTGCATCCTGGGATTCATCAGTTCCATGACAGACGGAAAGCTGAAGGGTATGGCCATAAACCTCCTCGAGGCCGCGCAGAAGATCAGCCAGAACCTGTCACAACTCAATATAAAGGCATAACAAAAAGCATAAACCCGTGAGTCGTAAGGCGTAAGTCGTAAGGGGACTAAGAACCGTATATCGTAGTTCGTATATCGTATATCGGAAAGGCTGTAAGGCGTGAGTCGTAAGTCGTAAGGGGACATGAAACCTGTAAAAGTAGTAGTCTTTCTACCCCTAACGCTCTCACGCCTTACGATTCACGGGGTTTATCGCCTTACGCCCTCACGCTCTCACGGTTGTTCCGCTCTTCTCGAAGCGATCTGGCTGTCATTAATGATTTGAATATGGCCGGCAGACAACGTATAATTTCTGTATATGGGAAAGGTGTACCTCGTAGGCGCAGGTCCCGGTGATTTGAAGCTTATAACCCTGAGAGGACTGGAGCTTATCCAGCACGCAGACGTTATCATCTACGACAATCTCGTCGATAAAGACCTCATTGCCTTTGCAAAGAAAAAAGCAGAGTTGATCTATGCCGGCAAGAAGGCATCGCAGCACGAACTCCCGCAGGAGGATATCAATGCGCTCCTCCTGAAAAAGGCAGCGAAGGACAACGTCGTTGTGAGACTCAAAGGGGGCGATCCTTTTATCTTCGGGAGAGGCGGCGAAGAGGCAGAGTTTCTCGTTGACCACGGGATTGTGTGCGAGATCGTTCCCGGCGTGACCTCTGCCGTCTCTGTACCTGCCTATGCGGGGATCCCGCTGACCCACCGGGAATATGCGTCAACGGTTGCATTCATTACGGGCCACGAGGATGAGAAGAAAACAACCTCTGCCATCAGGTGGTATGAACTGGCCAATGGTCCCGAAACCCTCGTGTTCCTCATGGGCATCAAGAACCTCGACATCATCGTCAGGCGTCTGATCAGGGAAGGTAAGGACCCCGACACGCCTGCATGTATTATACAATCAGGCACGCTGCCGACTCAGAAGGTCATAACGGGCCCGCTGAAGTTGATCGGTTCACTGGCAAAAAGCGCCGGCATCAAACCTCCAGGCATCATTATCGTCGGTCATGTCGTAAGCCTCAGGAACAAGCTTGCGTGGTTTGAAAAAAGACCTTTATTCGGGAAGAAGGTTGTTGTCACGCGGGCACTCCATCAGTCGGCAAGACTGGGACGACTGCTCGTTGAAAGGGGCGCACAGGTAATCCATATGCCGACGATAGAGATACTGGCCATCAAACCGAATACCCGACTATTAAAGGCAATAAATTCCCTGCAAACGTATTACTGCATCATCTTTACAAGCGTCAACGCCGTATCGGTCTTTTTCGATGCACTTTACAGACAAGGGAAAGACATGAGGTCTCTCCACGGCATCAAGGTCATCCCTATCGGTGATGCGACTGCATCATTTCTCTCTGCAAGAGGGGTCATCCCGGACCACATGCCGGAGCAGTTTACCTCTGAAGGGGTCATAGAGACCCTCGGTCAGCTTACGGTAAAGGGGAACAGGTTCCTTTTACCGAGGGCCGCAGAGGCCCGTGACGTTATCGTTCAATTCATCAGAACGCACGGCGGCACCTGTGATGTTGTACCTGTCTATAGAACCCATCTCCCGGAAAAGACAAGGCCGCTCGATGAAAAACCGGATATCGTCACATTCACAAGCTCATCAACGGTCACCAATTTTGTCAGGCTCTACGGCAAGGGCATCCTGAAGGACGTGATCATCGCCTCCATCGGTCCGGTTACAACAAAAACACTTGATGAGCACGGTCTGCACGTAACCATAGAAGCAAAGAGATATGACATACCCGGACTCGTCGAGGCCATTGAACAATATTTTACAGGAGGAAACTTTGGACAGACCGTACAAATATGAGAAATATATTTCTCAGTACTATAACATCACAAGCAAGCTGATCGATGAGAATGTCGATAAAGGCCTCGGCGACAAGACAGCCATTTACTATAAAGACAAGGCATACACCTACCGTGAAGTCCGGCAAATGATCAACAGGGTGGGGAACGCGCTGTACATCCTCGGCGTTCGCATGAGACAGCGCGTCCTGCTGGTCCTCTACGATTCACCCGAAGCGGTTGCGAGTTTCTACGGAGCGGTCAAGATCGGTGCCATCCCTGTCCCGATCAACTACATGTATACGGCTGACGATTACCGTTATCTCCTGAACAACAGCAGGGCCAACACGCTCATTGTCCATGAGGATTTCCTCGAAGAGGTTGAGTACTGGAGGGACAAGTTCCTCTATCTCGAAAATACTATCGTTTTGGGCAAAAAGACGCGGGCATACCATATCTCTTTTCATGACATCGTGGACCGCTGTTCCGATACGCTCAGTGCTGCCTACACGACCATTGAGGATGAGGCATTCTGGAACTATACCTCGGGCAGCACCGGCGTACCCAAGGCGGCCGTGCACCTGCAGCATGATATCTTCACCTGCATCGACAATTATGCCAGGGCGGTGCTCGGGCTACACTCCGATGACATCCTCTTTTCCGCCTCGAAATTCTTTTTTGCATACGGTCTCGGCAACAGCATGTTCTATCCCTTCGGCATCGGGGGGTCTGTCGTGCTTCTCCCCGATCGTCCCCTCCCCGAGACGATCTTCGAAACGATCACGGAATACCGGCCAACGGTCTTTTTCGGCGTACCCACACTGTATGCCAGCCTCCTCCAGAACAAGGATGCTGAAAAAAGATACGACCTCTCGTCGTTGCGCATCTGCACATCTGCCGGCGAGGCATTGCCGAAAGAGATATTTTACGAATGGAAAAAACGGTTCGGCATCGAGATCCTCGACGGCATAGGTTCCACGGAACTCCTCCACATCTTTATCTCGAACCGCCCCGGCGACGTGAAACCGGGCAGTTCAGGGAAGATCGTCCCGGGCTATGCAGCAAAGATCGTTGACGACGAAGGAAAGGAAGTACCCGACGGAGACGTTGGCACCCTCCTCGTAAAAGGCGAATCCATTGCGGCCTTTTACTGGCGCCACCACGAAAAGACAAAGCAGTCCATGCTCGGGGAATGGTTCAGCACGGGCGATAAGTATTACCGCGATCAGGACGGCTATTACTACTATTGCGGCCGAGGTGACGACATGCTGAAGGTCGGCGGCATATGGGTTTCGCCGGTCGAGGTCGAGGATGCCCTCATGTCCCATCCCGCCGTGCTCCAGGCCGCAGTCGTTGCAAAGGCGGACGAGCATAATCTTATCAAACCAAAGGCATTTGTTGTCCTCAAGGAAGGCTACAAGCCGGGCGACGAACTGGCAAAAGAGATCCAGCTCTTTGTAAAAAAGAGCATTGCACCCTATAAATTCCCCCGGTGGATCGAATTCATGAAGGAACTCCCCACGACATCAACGGGCAAGATCCAGCGATACAAGCTGAGGGACAAGTAACGGTAGAATCCGTAAGGCGTGAGGGCGTAAGGGGACTACTACCACAAAGCGAATGTTCTTTTCGCCTTACGCTTACGGCCTTTTCGATATACGATATACGAAATACGATATACGGTTCTTAGTCCCCTTACGACTTACGCCTAACGACTTACGGATTTATCAGATGTAATTTTCCAGAAGAAGTGAGATGGTCTTTTCCACGCTGCCCGGCTCTTTCTCTTCCATCTCCTTGATCGCCTTCCTGATCCTGAAATAGGTGAGTTCGTCGTTGAGGTCGTTAATGCTCCGGTAGATCCCCGACCTCCTGCCGAACCTGTACGTCACCTTCTGTTCAGGCGTAAGAGAAAAGTAGTCATCTATTACGGACAATATCTTTTCCTTGTCTTCCGGCAGTTTGCCGTCGACCTCTTCGAGGAGGTTGAGGATATGATCACTCTTGATATAACTTGTTATGCCTTCCAGGTGCTCTATAAGGAGCCTCTCCTCAATGAGGATATCTTCCTCGGTGGGGAGAATAAACTCCTTGTTCTGCAGCTTTTCGTAAAGGGGCATGGTCTTTAACACCTTGAGTGTTCTGAACCGTATAAAATCCGGATTTATCTTGTTAAGGGCATCCGCCGTATCCAGGGCGTGTTCCTGCCACCACTGCCTTCCTCCCATGCCGAGGACGACATATTCGGAGAGTTCGATCCCCGATTGTTTGACCTTTCTGCCGCATTCAATATGCTCCGCCTTGGTAACCCCTTTGTTCATGAATTTCAGGAGAAAATTGTTTCCCGACTCGAGACCGATATGGAGCCTTGTGAGCCCGGCATCCTTCATATTATTAAGGTCTTCAATAGTCAACCTTTTCGCTATCGTCCTTGAACGCGCGTAGGATGTCACCCTGTCGATGGTCGGGAAGGTCTCTTTGAGGTATTTCAGGGAATCTATGAAGACCTGAGGATTCATTGCGAGGGAGTTTGCGTCCTGTATAAATACATGCTTTCCCCCGAAGTATAACCATACCGCTACGCTTTTGTAGCACTCGTTATGGATGTTGCTCGTGAATATCTCTTCTACCAGCGTCTCGGTGATTGCGCCGCCGCAGCCCTTCTCCCACGAGATCTGCTTGATATCATCGGCGATCTCTTTGATTGTATCGATGTCCCGTTTTATTTCATCGAAGGACCTCTTCTCGAATTTTCTCTCTTTGTATATGTGACAGAAGGCGCATTGGTTCCAGGAACAGTTCCTGGTAAACCTCACGAGAAGGCTGTATGCCTCATTGGGAGGCCTGATAGGCCCTATCTCGTATCTCAATGCCCTGTTGGTCATTTCTTCTCTACGTGGACCGGAAATGACGGGGTTGATGCCTTCGACATCTTTTTCTTTCTTGCCTTGCCCTGGTTAACCCTCTTCCTTGCCCTTCTTGCATCTGTCTTCTTCGTAAGCGACGGCATTATATCCTCCTTATTCTTTTAAAAAGCACTATAACCTATCACAAAACGGCAATAATTTCAATGAAGCGAATACACCCGTAAGGCGTAAGTCGTAAGTCGTGAGGGGACTACTACCACAAAGCGAATGTCCTTTTCGCCTTACGCCTTACGGCCTTTTCGATATACGATATACGAAATACGATATACGGTTCTTAGTCCCCTTACGACTTACGCCTCACGCCTTACGGCCTCTAATATTTTTCCTTGAAATATTGGAAATCATATGGTATTTATAATCTGCATCACATTTTGCACGCCTTTCAATTAATAACCGGGTGCAGGAAACTGTCGGGCATTAAAGTGCGAAAGGCGGAAGAATAAACCAGGAGGTCGCATGTCCAATCTCACTATTAAACAGTTACTCGAAGCGGGCGTACATTTCGGGCACCAGACGAAACGTTGGAATCCAAAGATGAAGCCATACATATTCGGTGCACGGAATGGCATCTACATCATCGACCTGCAAAAAACATTGAAGATGTTCAAGGAGGCCTACAATTTCATTAAAGAGGTCGCTTCCCACAACGATTATGTCCTCTTCGTGGGCACCAAAAAACAGGCCCAGGAATCTATTGCCGAAGAGGCTACGCGCTGCGGGGCATTTTATGTGAACAACAGGTGGCTCGGCGGGACGATGACGAACTTTCAGACCATCGAGAAGAGCATCGAAAGACTCCGCAAATACGAGGAACTCAAGCAGGGCGACATCTTCAAGGTCCTTCCAAAGAAAGAGGCCTTCGGTATTGAGAAAGAGATCGAAAAGCTCGAAAAAAATATAGGCGGCATCAAGACAATGGACCGTCTGCCCGGCGCCCTCTACATCGTTGATCCGAAGAAAGAGTATATCGCCGTCAACGAAGCAAAAAAACTCGGCATACCCACGGTAGGCATCGTCGATACGAATTGCGACCCCGATGACATCGATTTTGTCATCCCCGGAAACGACGACGCCATCAGGGCGATTAAGCTTATTACCACGAAGATCGCCGATGCCGTTCTCGAAGGAAAGACCCTCTATGCGGAGGAGTTCCAGGGCAAGGAAGAAACGGCCGAAGAACCGAAGCCGTTTGTTGACGATAGCGTCTTTGAAGAAAAATACGATGACTATGATGTAAAATAGGTAGGAGGATCATCATGGAGATAACCGCTGAATCGGTAAAAAAATTGAGGGAGAAAACCGGCGTTGGCCTTATGGATTGCAAGGAAGCGCTAAAACAATCAAACGGAGATATGGAGAAGGCAATGGAATATCTGCGGGAGAAAGGTCTTGCCAAATTGCAGAAACGTATGGGAAAGGTCGCATCAGAAGGTCTCATAGCCTCATACATCCATACCGGCGGCAAGGTCGGCACTATGGTTGAAATAAACTGTGAAACGGACTTTGTTGCCAATACAAAAGAGTTCCAGGAATTTGCAAAAGATATTGCCATGCAGATAACGGCATCGAACCCGCTTTATGTCAAAAGGGAGGACATCCCCGCTGAAGAGATAGAGAAGGAAAAGAATATCTACCGGAAGCAGGCCCTTGAATCGGGAAAACCCGAAAAGATCGTTGACAAGATCGCTGAAGGAAAACTGGAGAAGTTCTACCAGGAGGTATGTCTCATTGAGCAGTCATACATCAAGAATCCCGATATGACGGTGAAAGAACTCCTTGAAGAGCTTATAGTAAAGATGGGCGAAAAGATACTCGTCAACAGATTTATGCGGTTCCAGCTCGGGGAGACGATTGAGGAATAGATCCGGACGCTCGATGCTCGATGCTGGTCGCTCAATACGGAATCAGCATAGCGCAAAGCGCATAGCGGAAAGATGCGAGGCGGAAAAAAGAGCAGAAGATGAGAAGGGCAGAAACAAAAAATCACGGAACGTTAGCCGTTCGTATTGTCTCTTTGGCACCTCCTGTCTCTTACCGTTCACCATTCACCGTTCACCATTCACCGCATTTATACGGCGAAGTGTCCGGGTTTAAAACCTTTCACCTTTCACCTTTCACCTTTCACCTTATTAATCGGAGGAAGCGACGTGAGCCCCGGTAAATATAAAAGGATCCTTTTAAAATTAAGCGGTGAGGCCCTCATGACAAAGGGGAGCAGCATCGATCACGGGGTACTACAGGAGATAGCGAACCAGGTGAAGGAGATCAGGGAACTTGGCGTAGAGATAGGGCTCGTCCTCGGCGGCGGCAACATCTTCCGCGGCAAGGCAGGTGAAAAAGAGGGGATAGACAGGGTCACCGGCGACTACATAGGGATGCTGGCAACGGTTATCAATGCCCTCGCCTTCCAGGATACGCTTGAGTCAATCGGCGTGCCGGCACGCCTGCAGACTGCCCTTTCGATCGAGAAGATAGCCGAGCCCTATGACAGGAAGGCGGCCATGGAACACCTGCAAAGCAAGAGGGTCGTCATTTTCGCCTGCGGGACCGGCAATCCTTACTTTACAACCGACACGGCGGCGGCGTTAAGGGCCATCGAGATGAAGGCCGACGTGCTTTTGAAGGCAACAAAGGTCAACGGCGTATACGACAAAGACCCGGAGACCAGCAAGGATGCAATATTCTTTCCGGATATCACCTTTACGGATATACTCAACCGGGACCTTCAGGTAATGGACCTGACGGCAATCACACTTTGCAAGGAAAACAACCTTCCCATCATCGTATTGAACATCAGGGAAAAAGGTAACCTGAAAAGGGCGGTCCTCGGGGAACACATTGGGACAATAGTATCGGGATAATAGTGTCGGGACAATAGTGAGGAGGAAATATGAATCGCGAGGTAATGGAAGAACTCGAAGAAAAACTGAAAAAATCACTTACCACGCTTAAGAAAGATTTCTCGAAATTGAGAACCGGCGTTGCTTCTGTATCGCTCCTTGAAGATATTAAAGTCGACTACTATAACCAGCCCACACCGCTCAACCAGGTGGCAAGCATCAGTGTTCAGGACAGCAGGACCATCACTATCCAGCCATGGGACAATTCGATCATCGGCGAGATTGAAAAGGCGATCCAGAAATCGGACCTTGGTGTCAATCCCATGTCTGACGGGAAAATCATCCGGCTTTCCTTTCCGAAGCTGACGGAGGAACGGAGAAAGGAGCTTACCAAACTGGGCAACAAGATGCTTGAAAACACAAGGGTTGCCATGAGAAACGTCAGGAGGGACATCAACGAAAAACTGAAAAAGATGGAGAAGGATAAGCAGCTTTCACAGGATGACCTGCGCAAAAACCAGGATGAAGTTCAGAAGCTCACTGACAGATATATCGAAATGGCAGAGAAGACCTACTCAGAAAAAGAGAAAGAGATCCTCTCGATCTGACACGTATTACGTTCATGCCCGGCATAGACATTGATAAGCTTCCTACGCACGTTGCCATCATCATGGATGGGAACGGGAGGTGGGCAAGAAAGCGGGGTCTCGAGAGGGCCGAGGGACATCTCGTCGGCATAGAATCCGTCAGGGAAATAGTAACGATCACAAGGGAACTGAATATACCCTATCTCACGCTCTATGCCTTTTCCAGGGAAAACTGGTCAAGGCCAACGAATGAGGTGAAGACACTCCTTGAATTCCTTGGCTTCTACCTTGACAACGAACTCCCCATGATGCTGGAAAAGGGGATACGGTTTCATATGCTCGGGGAAAAAAGGGATTTTCCCGGACCGCTGCAGGTTAAGCTCGACGAGGTGACGGCACGGACAGCGCGGAACAACAAACTCCACCTCAACATCGCCCTTAGTTACAGCGGCAGAAAAGAGATCATCTCAGCAGTAAAGCGTATTGTCGAGGACGCGAAAAACGGCACGATCAGGAAGATAGACGAAAGACTCTTCGGCCGGTATCTCTATACAAAGGGTATGCCCGACCCCGATCTCCTTATCAGGACAAGCGGGGAGATGAGGCTCAGCAATTTTCTCCTCTGGCAGGTTGCGTACACGGAGATATACGTGACGGGCGTGCTCTGGCCTGATTTCAGGAGAAAGGCATACATGGCGGCATTGCGGGACTACGCAAAGCGCGAGAGACGTTTCGGAAAGGTGAAGGAAGGTTAAGTGGGAGAACTGCGAAAAAGGGTCATAACAGGCATATGTCTCGCACCGATCGTTGCCCTCCTCTTCTTTTTTCTCCCGCCCCGTTGGTTTTTCGCCTTCCTCCTGATAGTCGCCCTTCTGGGGATCAATGAGCTGGCAGTGATGGTAAAGGCGGGTCCGAGATGCCTCCTCCTCTTCCTTGCCTTTGCCGGTGCCGTGCCCCTCTATTTCGGGGTCGCCGGCCTCTACCTGCCCGCGCTCCTCCTTCTTGCCGTTATCTACATGCTCATAAAGATCTTCCTCGGGGAAGGCAAAAGAGAAACTGCCAACAGTGACATATTTCTCGGCATTATGGTGCTTATCTTCGGCAGTATCTTTATAATGCTGCCGCTCTTCTATATATACAAGCTCAAGGAGATCCGCAACGTCCTCCCGCTTTTTTTTCTTTTCGCGCTCTGGGCAAGCGACACGAGCGCATACTTTGCGGGAAAGACCTTCGGCAGGACACCCCTCGTCCCCCGCATCAGCCCTAAAAAAACCGTTGAAGGTCTCCTCGGTGCGATCATCGGGAGCATGATCATCATCGTTGCATCCCATACATTGATGGGCATAACCTTCCGGGGGTCACTGATAACGGGATGCGTCATAGGTCTCCTCGGACAGCTCGGAGATATCCTCGAATCGCTGGGCAAGAGATTGTCGGAGACAAAGGATTCCTCCTCCCTTATACCCGGACACGGTGGTATCCTCGACAGGATCGACAGCTTTATCTTTACGGCACCGTTCCTGTATTACTTCCTGGCAGGAATACGATGACAAAAAACAATTGCCAATTTCCAATTACCAATTTCCGAATGAACTGCCCCGCAGCGAGCTGCGGGAAATCATCCCGATTAAACAGCGATGAGGTATAGTGCGTGAAGAAGAAAATTCTTATACTCGGCTCCACGGGTTCCATCGGCAGGGCCACTCTGGAGGTGATCGGGCAGCAGCAGGATACCTTTGAGGTCTTCGGCCTCGCGTGCAAGGGTCAGGCAGACCTCCTGAACCTCCAGATAGAGAGATTCAAACCCAGATACGTGTGCATCTACGATAAAGAACAAAAAGACAGGGTAAACTTCGACAGGAACAAGCTCTTTACCGGCATCAACGGCATGAAGGCGATGATAGGCATGGATGCCCATATCGTTGTCAATGCGCTGCCTGGCAGCATCGGACTCGAACCGTCGCTTGAGGCTCTCAGGTGCCGCAAGATCCTCGCCCTTGCCAACAAGGAAAGTCTCGTCATGGCCGGACGGATCATCACGCAGATGGTCAAAAAGAATGCGGCAAGGCTGATACCCGTGGACAGCGAGCATTCGGCGCTCTATCAACTGTTGAAGACGGTCAAAAAAAGGGAATTAAAGACGATAATGATCACCGCATCGGGTGGGCCGTTCAGAAAATTCGACAAGGACGCCTTAGAGGGCGTAACGCCTGAAGAGGCCCTCAATCATCCCACCTGGAAGATGGGCCGGAAGATCACCCTCGATTCTGCAACCCTCATGAACAAAGGACTTGAGGTAATCGAGGCACGGTGGCTCTTTAATATTGAGCCGTCCCGGATCAGGGTCATCATCCATCCCGAGAGCATACTCCACGGGATCGTGGAGCTCGTCGATCATTCCTTTATCGCATACATGGCCTATCCGGATATGAAGATACCCATTGCCTATGCGATCAACGAAGGTCTGCGGAATCCCCTTTCCTCCAGTCCCTTAAGTCTCGAAGATATCTCGACATTGACATTTCATACGCCGGACCTCGAACGGTTCCCGTCCCTGCGGCTCGCATACGACGCGCTCGAGTCCGGGGACAGCGCTCTCATCACGCTTAACGCTGCAAACGAGGTCGCCTCTCAGGCCTTTCTGGAAGGTATGATCCGGTTCACCGACATACCTGCGCTCGTGGAAGATACCATCGAACATCACCCGGGACAGGCAGTGATAGAAGATGCCGGAGCGATCTGGGAAGTCCACCAATGGGCAATAAATTATAGTAAAATATTATTAAGGGAGTCTTATGTTTAATATCATACATATCCTGTTATATGGTTTTATCGCCCTCGGGTTCCTCGTAATCGTCCATGAGTTCGGCCATTTCCTTATGGCAAAATTAACCGGCGTGAAAGTCATCACCTTCTCTATCGGCTTCGGGCCGAAGATCCTGAAATTTAAAAAGGGCGAGACTGAATACGCAGTATCAGCCATACCTCTTGGCGGTTACGTAAAACTCTTAGGCGAGTCCCCCGAAGAAGAGGTCAGCGAAGAAGAGGCTCAACGGTCATTTTCCAACAAATCCCCGTTTGTCCGCATCCTTATTGCCTTTATCGGACCCTTCTTCAACATCCTCCTGACTATGGTACTGTTTTATGTTATCGGCGTAACGGGCTTCCCTGTGCCCACAACCCGTGTCGGCAGTGTCACGGAAGGTTCGCCGGCCCAGATAGCAGGGATCCGGGCAGGCGATATAGTGGAGTCCGTTGCAGGGCAAAAGACTGAAGAATGGTCACAGATCCCTGAAGCCATCGAGAAAGTGCCCATAGGACCCATACCCGTTGAGATCAGGCGTGGCGATAAGACCATTCAGCTGACCATAACTCCTGCAGAGATAACGGATAAGGACAGTCTCGGCACAACCATTACGCGAAAAATCATAGGGATAAAGGTATCCGACGAGGAAAGGGTAAAGCGTCTGTCTTTACTGGAGTCGGCTTCATACGCCTATCTGAACACCTATTATATCTCTGAACTGACCGTGGTGTTTCTGGGAAGACTTATCCAGGGGAAACTTTCATTAAAAACCATCGGGGGCCCTATTCTCATCTTCAAAGAAGCAGGCAGGCGGGCGCAAAAGGGGTTTAACTACTATATCCATTTTGTCGCACTCATCAGTATCAACCTCGCCATTCTCAACCTGCTTCCGATCCCGATCCTCGACGGGGGACATATTTTGTTCAATCTCATCGAGGCGGTTATTCGTAAAAAAATATCCCAGCGTACCATCAATATCGCGCAGCAGGTCGGGCTCTTCATCATTATCTGCCTTATGATCCTTGCCTTCTACAACGATTTCGACAGGATGTTCAATCTGAGCAAGTTCTTCCATGGAAAATAGGCTCATACTCGGCATTGATAATTCCCTCGATTCCCTCAACCTTGTCCTCGCCGAAGACTATACGATCGTCGCAGAAAGACGCGGCAAGAACAAGAAGGTACCCTCGGAGATACTACCGGTTATGGTCTCCGGGATACTCACCGACAACGGACACAGGATCGACGATATAACGAATATGATCGTAACGCTGGGACCCGGTTCATTTACCGGGATCAGGGTGGCCCTGGCATTCTGCAAGGGCATCAACTCCGCCCTTAATATCCCCATCACGGGCGTCCCGACCCTCGATGCCCTCTCGTTCCCCCTTGCCTTCATGGAAGGCCATTATCTCTGCCCCCTCATCGATGCAAAAAAGGGCGAGGTCTTCTGTGCCCTTTACAAGGCATCGCAGGGAAACATCGAGAGGATCACGGGATACCATGCCCTGAAGCCCGGAGATATCCCCGGCATGGTCAAAACACCCTGTGTATGCTTCGGAACAGGCACTCTGCTGTGCGAAAGCACACTTGCGGGTATTCATGACGTTACCCTGATAAGAGACCGTTTTCAGACCATCTCCGGAGAGGCACTGCTCAAAACAGGCCTGCAAAGGATAACCGGCTCCCTGTCAGACGGGACAAAACCTATTTACGGCCGCAGGTCCGAGGCAGAGATCAAATTCAATGTGAAGCTGACGTGAGAAATACCGTGAATCGTAAGGCGTGAGTCGTAAGGGGACTTAAGCATAGCGCAAAGCGCAGGGCGCATAGCGGAACACCCGTGAGGCCATCACGAAGAATTTCCATTCCTTAAGTCATCGCGAGGAGCGAAGCAACGTGGCGATCTCATAGGGGCATAATCTGTTGGATGAGATTGCCGCGCTTCGCTCGCAATGACAGAACACCACGCCCTGCGGGCTCACAATGACACTGCACCGTGCTTCGCTCGCAATGACGCATTTACCTTTCACGTTTCACATGGTTCATCCAATTACGAATTACGATTCACGAATTACGGTTTTCCCGCCTTACGCCCTCACGCCTCACGCCTGACGGGTTTTACTATGAAACCCGCTTAAAATCATGTATAATTATGCATATTTTAAGGA
>MVRS01000145.1 GCA_002067975.1 Syntrophorhabdus sp. PtaU1.Bin058 | reverse complement strand
TGCAATCGGCCTCATACCCCTCTTTTTCAGATTATAGTAATACTTCTATGACAATTACTACAACTTAAATTATTTTACTTCTAAAGTATGCTGATGCGCCATAACCCGATAAAGTGATAGTTAAAGCCATTGATACAGATACATAATCACAAACTTATTTGCATTGCAATTGTATTCAACAAAAATATACTGATTGGTATATTATATTATATCATAACCTATTAATAATATTGGTTAATATTTCATATATTATACATGTTAAAAAACCTTGACATATATTGTAAGATAGTGCTTAATATACCGGCAGGTATATATACAATAATGAGAAAGCATATATGTTTGTCCCCCCTGTCGGGTTCAGAGAATATGACGGCAAAATTGGTTACTGCCTGCGCCTGCAGCCAACTTATATTGTAAGGAGGAGTTTTATGAAGGATTTTAATTACTACACCCCGAAGACGGTGAAAGAGACTGTCTCCACACTGGTGGAACTGAAGGGTGACGGAAAGATCATGTGCGGTGGACAATCGATGCTTCTGCTGATGAAACAGAACATGCTGACCCCCGAACATGTCGTTGACATTAAGGGTGTTTCAGAGCTTGATTATATCAAGTACGACAAGGGAAAAGGGCTCAGGATCGGCGCCCTTGCGACGCATAATGCCGTTGAGAAGTCGTCGGTCATCAAGAAGAACTACCCTGTGCTTGCCGAGATGGAAGACAACCTTGCGGTCGTGCAGACCAGGAACTGGGGCACAATCGGCGGGAATGTCTGCCACGGAGACCCGGCCGCTGACCCCCCTGCCGTTTTTATCGTACTCAATGCAAAATACCGACTTGTAGGGCCGGAAGGCGAACGGATCGTCGAAGCCGAGGACTTCTACAAGGATTACTTAGAGGTAGACCTTGCGCACGACGAGATCCTCTGCGAGGTCCAGGTCCCCGCTCTGCCTGCCAACACCGGTATCGCCCACGGGAAGCTGATGGCGCAGAAGGGGGATATGGGCGTCGTCGGCGCAGCGGCATCGGTGACGATCGACCCATCCACCGGCATCTGTCATGATGTCCGCATCGCCCTTACCAATGTTGCTTCCACGCCTTTCAGGGCAAAGAATTCCGAAAAGGTCCTGATCGGCAAGGTTCTCGATGAGAAGCTCCTCGAAGAGGCGGGGAAGATTGCCGCCGAAGAGGTCAACCCGCCGGCCGACGTACACGGTTCTGAGGAATACCGGAAGGATATGGCGCGGATATTCCTGAAGCGCGTGACGGCCCAGGCCTTTGAGAGGGCCAAACAGAAGAAATAACCCACATGGAGGAAATACATGAAGGAAAATACGAGAGATATAAAGTTTACGCTCAACGGGAAAGAGGTTGAGATCACAGTAAACCCGAAGATGCTGTTGCTGGATCTTTTACGGGAAGAATTGAAGCTGACCGGCACGAGGACAGGCTGCGAAGTCAGCGCATGCGGCGCCTGTACGGTCAATCTGGACGGCAAGGCGGTCCGGGCATGTTCCATCCTCGCGGCCCAGGTAAACGGCCACGAGGTAGTAACGATAGAGGGTGTTGCTGACGGAGAGAAGCTGCACCCGATCCAGGAGGCGATGGTCAACCACGGCGCTATCGAGTGCGGTTTCTGCACCTCCGGGATGGTAATGTCGGCACGAGCGCTTCTTCTTGAGAATCCGCGGGCCACGCGGGAGGACATAAAGAGGGCCCTCCAGGGCAACATGTGCGCGGACAGCGGGTACGTCAAATACGTAGAGGCCGTAGAGATGGCGGCCAAAGTCATGCAGGGAAAGTGAGGAGGCGATCATGGAAGACATGAAGAACAAATTTGCAGTGCTCGGAAAATCCGTACCCAGGGTTGAGACACCGTTCAAGGCGACCGGCCGGGCAAAATATGCAGCCGATTACGAGATGGCGGGCATGCTCTGGGGCAAGGTAAAGAGGGCGCCCTATGCCCATGCACGGATACTCAGTATCGATACAAGCAAGGCCGAGCGGCTCCCCGGCGTCAAAGGGATAGTCGTCGGAAAGGACTTCGGCGGGTTCAAATGGGGATGGCAGGCGCATACCCGTGACGAGTCCCCGCTGGCAACGGACAAGGTCAGATACATGTACGAGGGAGTGGCGGCGGTCGCCGCTGTCAACAAGGACATAGCGGAAGAGGCATGCGACCTCATCGACGTTCAGTACGAGGAGCTGCCCGCGGTCTTCGATCCCTTCGAGGCGATGAAGGAAGGTGCCCCTCTCGTTCACGAGGACAAACCGAGGAACATCCTCGTCGAATACCACTGGAACTTCGGCGACGTGGATAAGGCCTTCGCAGACTCTTACCTGGTGAGGGAAGACCTGTTCCAGACGCCGAGGCAGTCCAAGGGCTACATCGAGCCCCCTGCCGTGCTTGCATGGTGGGAGCACGGCACGCTCCACTACATAGGCTCAAAGGGCAGCCCCTATATGCTCTGGAGGATCTTCGGCAGGGCCTTCAACCTCCCCCTGAACAAGGTGCGGGTGATCCAGCCTATTATCGGCTGCGACTTCGGCGGAACGAAGAACGACGGCCATGCCCTGGACTTCTCTGCGATCCTTCTTGCCAAGAAGACCGGGAGACCGGTGAAGATCGTGTACTCGCAGTGGGAGGAACTGACGACCTGTCTCAGGCGCCATGCCATGTGGGTCAGGATCAAGATGGGTCTTACAAAGGACGGATTGATCACGGGCCTCTACACGAACGTCGTTGCTGACGGCGGGGCATACGCCCGGATGAGCCCTGTCACCATGTACCTTACGAACGGTTTTTGTACCCTTCCCTATAAAATAGACAACTTCAGAACAGACACGTGGAATATCTACACCAACAACCCTATGGCCGCAGCAATGAGGGGCCACGGTATGTACCATACCCGGTACGCGATCGACTGCCAGCTCGACCTTATGGCAAAGGAACTGGGCATCGACCCGGTGGAGATCAGGCTCAGAAACTCCATCGACAACCCGAAGCCCGGCGAGACGTACTACACGGTGAACAAGCTCCGGGTCGCTACCTGCGGGGTCAAGGAGTGCATTGAAGAATCGGCGAAGCTCTTTGAATGGGACAAGTACCACAAGACCAAAAAGAACGGCGGGCCTATCGCCCGCGGCGCCGGCATCGGGGCCTCGGGATACTTGAGCGGCGCACGGCTCACAGGCCACAACTCCTGTTCCGCCATCGTCAGGGTCAACGAGGACGGGAGCGTCAACGTCCAGACAGGCGCCTCTGACGTGGGCCAGGGTTCCGATACGGCCATGTGCGCAATCGCAGCAGAGGTCCTCGGGATCGGCATGAAGGACGTGGAGATCAAACGGGTCGACACCTCTTACAACTACCCGGATCCCGGTTCGTACGGCAGCAGGGTCACCATCTATGCCGGAGAGGCGACAATGAAGGCGGCGGAAGATGCAAAACAGCAGCTCCTGGAAGCAGCCGCAAAGGAGATGAACATCTTTGCCGAAGAACTGGAGATCAGGGACAAAAAGGTCTTCATGAAGGCAGACGAAGCGCGGTTCCTCCCGTGGCTCGATGTCGTACGGGCTGCCTGTTACGCCAACATCGGCAACGTCGTCATAGGAAGGGGCGTTTCACGGAAGGGCACAAAGGGCTTTTCCCCGAAGGCCTTTTCAACCGGAGAAGGGGACGTGGGAACGAACTACGGTTTTGCAGCCCAGATCAATGAGGTCGAGGTCGACACGGAGACGGGCGTGGTCAGATGCACCGAGAACAGCGCCATGGCGGATGACTGCGGCTTCCCGCTCAACCCCACGATCGTTGAGACACAGTGTATCGGCGGGTCGTACCACCAGTCCATCTCGTCAGCCCTCTATGAGGAGTTCGTCATGGACAAGGGATCGACGGTCAACCCGAATTGGATCGACCTGAAAAGGCCCCGCGTATACGAGGCACCCTTTCCAAAGTTTGCCCATGTCATCACGAACGATCCCTACGGTCCCTTCGGTGTGAAAGAATGCAGCGAGGCAACGACCTGTACGGGTGCGCCTGCCGTCATCAACGCGATCTATGACGCAGTAGGCGTAATGATAAAGAACATGCCGGCGACCCCTGAAAAGGTGTGGCGGGCACTGAAGGAAAAGAGAGAAGCGGAAAAGAAGAAATAGGCTCATAATACCCCCCAATAACCCTCCGTCGGGTCTGCACAACGCAGGCCTGATGGAGGAGTTCTCGGGTCAAGGGAGACGATAATACGATAATGGACGAACGGTGTCCGGACTGTACCTGCGATATCAAAGAGAGGTTGGAGAACCTGCAGGTCCTGCGCCATATCATGATGAGGAAGAAGAAGGAGTTTGAAGAGATCAAAAAAGAGCGATGTACGGCTCGGGATGTCCCCGCAAACACGCGGAATAAAGACAGTGAATAGTGAAGGTAAAAGGTGAAAACCTTGTCTCTCGTTACTCGTTGCTTGTCACTGGTTTGAACAAGTATCCAAGGACGAGTGTCGGGTACCCGGCATCGGGTCTATCCGGTCTATTTAGCCTGTTTCGTCTTAACCTTGAACGTTGAACATAGAACGTTGAACTGATTTTTTCTCCGTTTAAAATACCCTCTTCAGCAGTTCGGCGGCGATAACCGCCTTTTCAACCTCTTTTGAGCCTTCATAGATCTCCACGATCTTCGCGTCCCGGTAAAACCTCTGGATGTCGTACTCGGCGATGTACCCATAGCCGCCGTGCAGTTGCAGCGCCTCATTGGTAACATATACGCCGGTCTCTCCCCCGAACCACTTTGCCATCGAGATGAGTGCGTGGTCAGGCTTGCCTTTGTCCATGGAATAGGCGGCCCTCCAGTAAAGTCCCCGTGCGGCCTCTACGCGGGTTGCCATCTCCGCGAGCTTGAACTGGACGCCCTGGAGGTGTCCCAGTGTTTTGCCGAAGGCCTTTCTCTTTTTGACATATGCTACGGCGAGTTCAAGGGCCCCCTGGGCAACACCGACGCCCTGGGCAGCCACGTGGTTTCTCGTCTTGTTGAAGAAGTCCATGAGCTGGTAAAACCCGTTCCCCTCTTTTCCGATAAGGTTTTCAACGGGGACCTCGATATTGTTAAGGCTCAGTTCGGCGGTGTTGTTTGCCCTGATGCCCATCTTGCCGTGTATCTTTGTGGCCTCAAAACCAGGCCTGTCGGTCTCAACAAGGATAACGCCGTGCCGCCGGTGCGTGTCCTTTTCTTCAGGGTTGGTGATGCAGAAGATAAGGACATAGTTGGCGATGCAGCCGTTTGTTGTGAACATCTTGCTGCCGTTGATGACGTACTTGTCGCCCTTCTTTTCGGCCCTTGTCTTCAGCGAGGCTACGTCGCTTCCCGCATCGGCCTCGGTGATCCCGAAGCCAATGATCGCTTCTCCTGCAACGAGCGGCGGCAGGTATCTCTTTTTCTGTTCCTCGTTCCCGAATGCCTGGACCATCTCCGAGCCGAAGGTGCAGGAGAGGATCGACTGTCCGCAGCCGGGATCGACCCTCCAGAACTCTTCAGCGATCAGCGAATGTTCGAGAAAGCCGAGGCCGTGACCGCCGTACTCTTCCTTGATGAAGGCACCGACAAAGCCGTATTCACAGGCCTTTTTCCATAGTGAGAGATCGAACTCCTCTTTTTCGTCAAATTCCCTTGCACGATCACGGAATTCCCCTTCAGCGAATTCCCGTGCCGCCTTCTTGATATCAACCTGTTCTGAAGTTAGTTCCATATCACCCTCACAAATAATTAGACTACTATCAGCGAGAAGCCAATAGCTTTAACCCAAATACCTTACAAGACATGACGTCGGGTTTTCCTGCAGCAAACCTCATGAGGGAAAAGCAGCATAGAGCGGAGAGCCGAGGGCAGAGAGATAAACTTCTTAAAGGAATTGTCTCTTTGGTTTTTTGCTATTCACCATTCACTGCCTTTATTCAGCGTGTTTGCAGGGAAGACCCCAACGACATGCATCACTCCGTCTCTTCGTGCCGCTTCCTCTCCTCGCGTCTCATCTCCCTGCGGAGGAGCTTGCCGACCTTTGACTTGGGGAGCATGTCCCTGAACTCTATGTACTGGGGGATCTTGTAAGAGGCGAGGTGGTCCCTGCACCAGTGTATCAGGTCGTAGCCGGTGACCCCCTTCACGTCTTCTTTCAGCACGACGAATGCCTTTATCCTCTCCCCGACCTTTTCATCGGGGACCCCGACGGCGCATACGGCAAGAACGGCCGGGTGTTCCTGGAGGGCCGCCTCGATCTCCGAGGATGATACCCGGTAGCCTTTATGTTTTATCGTGTCTGCGGTCCTGTCCACAAAGTAGAAGAAGTCATGTTCGTCCTTCCTCACCACGTCGCCGGTCCGGTACCATCTCCGTCCATCGATCTCAACAAAGGCCTCTTTTGTCTCTTCCTCTTTATTCCAGTATGCCCCTACCATGTGGTCCGAGGAGACGAGGAGTTCGCCGGCCTCCCCTACGGGCATATCCTCCAGGGTCGTCTCATCGACGATCTTTACCTTCTTGATGGAGAGGGCCTTGCCGATGCTCCCGGGCGGGATCTCCTCCATCACTGTCGGCATTGTAACCCCGCCGCAGGTCTCCGTCGCCCCGTATCCTTCGTAGATCCTCTTCCCGAACCGTTCCTTCCACCGCCGTGCTGTCTCCTGGGGGAGGACGTCGCCGCCGCTGAAACAATAGGTGAGGGATGAGATATCATAGAAATCGAGCCTGTCATGTTCAAGGATCATCCTATAGAGCGCAGGGACACCGAAGAAGGTCTTTGCCTTGTACGTCTGAACGTAGTAGAGAAAGGCGTCGATGCTTACCTTGGGCATGATGATCACGCAGTCCCCGGTAATGCAGAGCGGACCCAGGCCGAAGACCTGTCCTAAGATGTGGAAGAGCGGTCCCCCCTGAAGGACCACATTGTCGGGGGGCGGGGTCACGGAGGCGCTCACATCGAGCTGTGCCTTCACGGATTCGAGGAACAAGGCGTGGCTGATGGGGACACCTTTCGGGTTCTTTGTGGTTCCGCCTGTATAGAGCATCTCAAGGGTCTCGTCCTCACTGACCGGGGCTCCCTCCATGGTAGTCCTGGTCTTCATGAGGTCCGCGAGCTCGTAGATGCCCGCGCCCTTTTCTATCCTGCCCTCCGGTATCCGGTCGAAGGCCTTGCCGATGAGCCACTTGTACCGGGGCAGGAGGTCCGCCATCCCCGTGACGATGACCGTATCCAGGGTGCCTTCCTCTTTCAGTTCCTTGGCATAGCCGAAATTCGTATCGGCACAGATAATGGTGCGTGCACCCGAATCGCCGGCGATGTACCGTAAGTCCCGCGGGGTGTAGATCGGGGCAATGGGGATCACCACGCCGCCGATCTTCTGTATGGCAAGCCAGCTTATGATCCACTGGGGGGTATTCGGCATGTAGAGGATGATCTTGTCGCGCCGTTTCAGGCCCAGTGCGGTAAATCCCGTGGAGAGCCGCTCCACGAACGCAAAGATGTCGATGTAATGGAAGGTCTCCCCCAGGTACCGGACAGCCGGTCTCCCTCTGTACCGGTTTACTGTTTCCTCGAAGATCTGGTATGTGTTCATCGTCCGCTACACTCCAAAATAGGCAGCCTTTATCTCCGGGTTGTTGTAGAGCTCTTCCCCTGTCCCGTGGAGGGTGAGCATCCCGTTCTCGAGGACGTATCCCCGGTCAATGATAGGCAGGACGGGCCGGGCGAACTGTTCGCAGATGAGGATCGTCACACCCGCCTCCTTCCGTATCGTCACGATCGATTCGATGAGCTTCACCTGGATCGCAGGGGAGAGACCAAGGAGCGGCTCATCGAGGAGCATCAGCTTGGGCCGTGCCATAAGGGACATCCCGATGGCGAGCATCTGCTGCTCGCCGCCGCTTAGGAAGCCGGCCTTCCTCTTCCGTAAGGGCACGAGGGCGGGAAATATCCGGTAAATGGAGGCGATCATCTCTTTCATCTCCGCCCTGGGCAGGAGGTACGAGGCGATCTTTAAGTTCTCCTCCACGTCGCTCTCCACAAAGACCGGGTGTCGCTCACGGGAGAGGACGATCCCCATCCTGACCCGCTCGTCGGCCCAGAGGTCGGTGATGTCCTGTTCGAGAAAGGAGATATGGCCGAATATGGTTATCCGTTCGCCGCCTTTACGTTGCTCCTTGAGCTTCGTGTCGAGGAGGAGCCCGGAGATCGTGTTCATCAGCGTGGTCTTGCCGGCGCTGTTCGAGCCTATAATGCCGACGATCTCCCCTCGGTTCACCTCGATGGAGAGTTCGTTAATGGCAATGGCGTTTTCGTAAAAGACCATAAGCTTATCAACGTTCAGCATGCTTCCACTCCCTACACCTCCACGCCGAGATAGGCCTTTTTCACCTCTTCGTCTTCCAGTATCTCTTTCGGGGGCCCTTCCTTGATCTTCTTCCCGTAGTTAAGCACGATCACCTTGTCGGCGATGCGGAAGAGCTCCTTCAGCCTGTGCTCCACCATGACCACGGTCTTGCCGTCCAAGAGGATCTTTTCGATGATGGGGATGATGCTTGTGACCTCTGCAATGGAGAGACCGGAGAAGAGCTCGTCGAGGATGAAGATCTCGCTCTTGAGGGCGAGAAGCCGTGCGAGCTCAAGCCTCTTTAAGTACCCGTGGGGCAGTACGCTTGCCGTCTTGTAGGGTACGGAAGAGTCCCGTTCGAAGCCGACCTCTTCGAGGACGTCCAGGGCCACCGCGTCCTTATCCCCGTATTTCCCTCCGGAGGAGGCCCTTACCCTCGGCGATGCAAGGGGGACGATGATGTTCTTGAAGGCAGGGAGGTGAAAAAAAGGCTTTACCATCTGGAAGGCCCTGCCGATCCCCATGTTGGTGATCCGGTAGGGAGGAAGGCCGATCACGTCCCTTCCCTTGAAGAGCACGCTGCCGGTATCGGGTCTTACGAAGCCGGTAATGGTGTTGACGAGCGTGGTCTTGCCGGACCCGTTGGGCCCGATGATGCCGAGGAGCGTGTTCTCCTCGACGGTGACGCTCACATCGTCCAAGGCCTTGACCCCGCCGAATGCCTTTGTTATGCCGTTCACTTCAAGAATGCTCATGCTATTCTATCCCCTTTACACCAGCTATCAGCACGAAAGCCGTGAATCGTAAGGCGTCAGGCGTTAGGCGATTAAACCCCTTACGACTTCCGCCTTACGTGGTTTCATTCGGTATCCGTTCATTCTATCTTCACCCATCTTGCTATTCATGGGGCTTGCGTCGCCCCCTCCAGCAGCAAAGCTGCCGGAGCCTCCCCCTCTCGCGAGCCGTGCTCGCTGGTATTTTACTCTCAGCTCTCAGCTCTCCGCTCTCAGCTACTCTATCTTCACCCATCTCTCCATCTCGTTGTATTTTCGTGATGCGTAGTGGAAGATTCCCTCGGGCAGGGCCACGACGCAGATAACAAGGATAAGCCCGTAGAAGACGATCCGCAGGGTCCCGAACTCACGGAGGACCTCGGAGAGGGGGACAAGGATCATGGCCCCCACAAGCGGACCGGCAAGGGTCCCGATCCCGCCTATGGCCGCGGCGGCGATGGGGAGGATGGAAAACTCCATGGCGAAGACCGGCATCCCGGTAAACTGGTAAGAATGCGTCATAAAGGCCCCGCAGAAGGCGCAGATGCTGCTCCCGATAAACAACGCCTGTGCCTTGAAGGCGTATATATTGATGCCTGATGCCATAGTAGCCCTGTCATTGTCCCGCATGCTCACGAATATGAGCCCATAATCGGAGGCGATAAACCTCCGGAGCCCGAAGAGGGATGCCCACATGGCAGCGAGGATGAGCGTGATCTCAAACCATACATTGGGAAAGGGGCTTAAACCGGTTATACCTTCTGTGCCGCCAAGGATCTTTGTCGCCTCAACAAGACGCATGAGCATCAGGGGTAAGATAAGGGTTACCATGGCGAAGTAGATCCCCCGGAGCCTCACGACAGGGAGGAGGATCATAGTGGAGATAAACCCGCCCATTACTGTAGCCACCGGTATGGTGACATAAATGGGGAGGTGAAGGTAATGATTGAGGCCCCCTGCAGTATAGGAGCCTATGCCGAAGAAAAGCGCCTGTCCGAGAGACAAAAGCCCGCAGTTCGAGAGGAAGTCCCAGGACACGGCGAGCATGGCGAAGATGCAGGTGGTGATGGCCACTTTCTTCCAGTACAGCGGTAAAAAGTAGGAGACGATGGCAATCCCTACAATGGGGATGAAGCGCGGGAACAGGAGATACCACATCTCCCTGTAAGAGGTGAGGGCATATATATCGTCGGAACGTGCCTTTATGCTCCGTGCGATACGTTCCTTGCGGTAATTTTCTTTCACACCCTCTCCTCCAGTTCTTTTTGGTGGCCCAGAAGTCCTGAAGGCCTGATCGCCAGTATGATGAGGATCGCAACGAGACTGACGATCATGGTCCAGTGCGCGGAGACGTAGGTCGCGGTGATCGTCTGGGCATAGCCGATGATGAAGCTTGCAATGATCACCCCGAAGGTACTGCCGAGACCCCCCACGATGCAAACGGACAGGGCGCTGATCAGGACGTCGTACCCGCTGTCCACGGTGATTGTCCCGAGGGGCAGGATGACAAGGGCGGCGAAGGCGCCGAGGGCCGACCCCATGCCCATGCTCCACCCTGCGATCCTGTCGGGGTTGATCCCCAGCGACAGCGATGTATGCTCCTCCTGGGCGATGCCCCTGAAGGCAAGACCTACCTTTGTGTAGTGCGTAAACAGGTAGAGGGCCGCAATGAGGAAGATCACGAAACCGATAATGAAAAGCCTCTGGATATCCACAAAGGTCCCGAGGATCTCCACGGAACCATTTATGAAGACAGGGAGTGAGTACTTGAAACCGATAAAGCCGATATAGCGAAGAAACTCAAGGATCACAATGGAGATCCCGAAGGTTGCTATGACCTCGGAGATCACGAGCCCCCTGATCCTCCTGATGATGAACTTATAGATAAGTCCCCCGAAGACACCGATGATCACGATGGTAAGGACCGCAGAAAGGGCGTAGGGGAGGCCGAGATTGTTGATAAGTGCCCAGGTAAGAAAGCCTGACACCACGTATATGGCCCCATAGGCAAAGTTAGCCACACCGCTTATGCCGAAGGTGAGATTGAAGCCCAGGGCCATGAGAGCCAGGACAGCGCTGTTTATGAGGCCGTATACGAGCATACTGCTACTTCATCCAGGAAGGTTTCACTATCTTGGCAGATGCAATAGAGTCGGGCCATACAACGGCCATTGCGCCCTTTTGCCACTGGAAGACGGCACCCACGGCAGCGGCCTTCGGATTATCCCCGAATATGAGCTGGTGGCCCTTGTCGAACTTGATCCTGCCCACGACCCCCGCCATGTCTGTTGCCTCGATGGCCTTGACAACCTTGTCGGGATCAAGGCTTCCTGCCTTTTCAATGGCATTGACGAGGACGTAGACAGCGTCATAGGCGGGTGCGGCACCGTGACCCGACTGGATATCCTCTTTCCACCGCTTCATATAAGCTTCAGAGAATTTTACTGTCGGCGGATAGGCCTTTATGGGGAAGTAACCGATCTCGAAGACGACATTCATAAGACCGTCGATGTCTTCACCGAACGTCTTCCACGCCTTTGTACCCATAAGCGGCGATATAAACCCTGCCATCAGGGCGGGGATCTTCATGCTCTTCCACTGTTTGACAAGGATCCCGCTGGTAGGCATGTCGAATATGGGCAGGATAACCTGTACCCCTGCCGACTTGGCCTTCATGAGACCTGCAGAAAAATCTGAGGCGCCTACGGGATATTTATCAAAGCCTGCCACGGTCCACCCGTTGTCCTTGAACCACTTTTCCATCATGGAGCCCGTTGCGGTTGCCCACAGCACGTCCTGGGTGGCTATAAATACCTTGTTGTACCCGAACTGGCTTGATATATGTTTCATCATGTTCTGCATGTATCCGGCGAGGTACCGTGAATCAAGACAGTTGCGGAAGGAGTATTTGTATTTCTCCTTATCGCTCAGGACCTTTTCCTGAAATTTCGGGGTCATTGCAATGGTCCCGATGTTGATGACCTTGTACTTCGAATAGATGTCCATTGCGGCCAGCAGCGCCTCGGACCTGAAATTGCCGACCACCGTGGCGTATATCTTCTTATCGAGTATGAGCTTTTCGATGCCGAGCAGCGCCTCTGACGTGGGAACCCCGGGCTCGCCGTCCCGGATGTCGAGGGCCTCGATCTCCAGGAGCCGTTTTTCAGCGCCTATTTTAACGCCACCCCTGGCGTTGATCTCCTCGACGGCGAGTTGGGCAGCCTTGTTCCCCTCATATCCTTCGATGAGCTTCAATGATGTCGGTACGCCAAGCAGGATGCGCTGCTGGGCTAATACAGGATATGCAGAAAGAACCAACACTGTTGCAAGGAATAGATATAACACTATCCTTTTCATAACAACCCCCTTATTTTTTTATTTTTTTTTACTACCCCCTCTATTATGCCGAAAGGCACGACATTGCGGCAGATACTCGCAAGAGAAAGGCCGGGAGGACACACCTTCCGTTATTCCGATGGCATCAGTTATTTCCTGGATTGATACTTCCCTGAAGCTTTTCCGGAGAAACAACCTTATGCTTTCTTTTACAATGCGATCTTTCGCTCAGGACGGAACTTCTTCCCTTTTCTGCCTTCTTCGCCACTCCCGTTCCTTACCAACCGTCTTAGTGTTTTTTATTCATTGTACTCCCTGACGAAAATATGTCAAGAGGAATCCTCAATTGCTTTGTAAAGAAAGAGTTCTCTCGCGTACATAGGTCGTGCGGGGATATAGATGAAGCCGCGAACAGGAGATTTTGCATAAAAATGAATATGCTATTATACTATTAGGCATATCTTTCTCAGAGGGGTGATACAGTTTGAGCACTGAAACCGACATAGGTCAGAACACCCTGCAGCCTATCCTTAATTCGATCCCTATCGGCATCTATGTCATAGACAGGGAACTGAAGATCAGGTGGGTAAACCAAAGGATGCTCCGGTGGATGAGGGAGAAAAGGGTATCCCATGCCGGGGATAAAAACTGTTACGCGGCGATATTCGGCAGTAAAACGCCCTGCGATGGTTGTCCTGCGCTTATGTCCTTCAAAAGCGGCAGGACAGAATACTCGGAGATAAAAAAGACCGGTAAGTCGGGAAACACTTATTACCTCGCCACATCGACACCCCCGGGGCGGGGGGCGGACAAGGAACTGGCCTATTTTATCATGACTATCCAGGATATTACGACACACAAGATGGCGGAAGATGAACTGCACCGCCTCAATGAGTTTAACAGGGAGATTGTTGAAAACGCACCGATAGCAATCTTTACCGTCAACCGGCAGGGAGAGATCTCAAGCGTGAACCCCGCCCTCGCCGGGATATCCGGCCTTGGCGAGAAGGTCAGGGAAAAGTTGCTCGGATTCAACTGGCAGAAAAATCCATACACGATCAAGTGCGGCCTTGCCCGGTACATCAAGGAGGCGCTCGAAGGAAAACCCTTTCAGCTCTGGGATTTCCCTTTCGTAAATTACTGGGGCGACCCTCAGTACATATATTTTAAGGGTGTGCCGATGCGTGGAAAGGACGGAAACGTCGAAGGTCTCCTCTGTATCATTGAAGATACTACAGAGATCGTAAGGACAAGGGCGCAACTGATACAGGAGGCAAAGATGTCCTTTGTGGGGCGTCTGGCAGCGGGTATAGCCCACGAGCTGAACAACCCCCTCGCCACTATCACCGCCAATGCCGAACTCGCCAAGGAGCTTATCGAGAACATAGACGGAGACCTTGAGGACGAATCCGATCTGGGCGAACTGAAGGAATATATCAATACAATCGAGGAACAGGCCTACCGGTGCACCAGGACCATCAGGAATCTCCTGGATGTAACGAGAAAAAAGGATTTCGGAACAAGCAATATCAATTTCAATGAATTTATCTCTGGGGTCCTTAACCAGATGAACTTCAGGAAGATGAAGGTAAAGCTCATCAAGGAGATCCCGCCCGACCTCCCCGAGGTCAATGGTGACCCTGAGGCGTTGCGGCAGGTCTTCCTGAACGTGATCAGCAATGCCGTCGATGCCGTTGAAGGCACGGAAAATGCAACAGTATGGATCAAGACAATGTTGAAAAATGATAATCGGCTTGAAGTGGCAATCGAAGACAACGGCATCGGCATACCTGAAGACATGGCGGAGCTTATCTTTGAACCCTTTTTCACCACGAAAGAACCAAAGAAAGGGACCGGCCTCGGTTTGACGCTCTGCTACGATTTCCTCCAGAGAATGGGCGGGAGCATTGAGGTGCAGCAAAGGCCCAGGGGAGGGAGTGTCTTCAGGATTGCGCTGCCCATATATAACCAGAAAAAGACGGGGTATCAGAGTGCCTGACATCAGGGTCCTTATCGTTGACGACGAAGAGCAGCTTGCAGAGGCCTTCAGAAAAAAGCTGTCCAAGGAAGGCTATGGGGTGAGCACCGCTTCTACCGGCAGCAGCGCTGTCTCGCTCGTGAAGCAACAGCCTTTTGATGTGTGCGTTCTCGACATCAGGCTCCCGGACATCGACGGGGTAAAACTACTGGAGACCCTTAAGGAGATTGAGCCCACCCTTGAGATCATTATGCTCACGGGCCATGCCTCTGTTGACACGGCAATACAATCAATGAAGTACGGTGCCTATGATTACCTGAGTAAACCCTGCAAGCTCTCGGAACTGAGTACTGTTATCCTCAAGGCCTACGAGAAGAAATCGCTGAAGGAGAGGAATATCGTTCTCCAGGAACAGCTCCAGAGGGTCGAAGCGCACGACACGTTTATCGGAAGGAGCAGGCAGATGAAAGAGGTCCAGAGGCTTATATCCCTTGTTGCATCCTCCGATACGCCCGTTCTTGTCCTTGGAGAGACAGGGACAGGGAAAGAGCTGGTAGCAAGGGCAATACATGCCCTGAGTCCAAGGTCAATAAACCAGTTTGTGGCCGTTAATTCGAGCACCCTCCAGGAGAGCATACTGGAAAGCGAACTTTTCGGATACAAGAAAGGGGCCTTTACCGGTGCACAGAACGATAAGATCGGGCTCCTCGAACTGGCCAACCGGGGGACGTTCTTCATCGATGAAGTTGGCGATATGGGCATCAATATCCAGGCAAAATTTTTAAGGACCCTCGAAACAGGGGTCTTCAGGAGGCTCGGGGATACCCGTGAATCAAAGGTTGACGTGAGGTTCATATTTGCGACGAACAAGCCCCTCGAAGATGAGGTAAAAGAAAAGAAGTTCCGCAAAGACCTTTTCTACAGGCTCAACACATTCATCATCGCCATTCCGCCCCTTCGCGAACGGAAAGACGACATCCCTTTGCTGGCGGATTACTTTCTCTGGAAGTTCGCACGGGGAGGGGATAAAAAGGTCCTGTCGGATGACGCGATGAAGCTCCTTTCAGAATACTGGTGGCCGGGGAATGTACGCGAACTTGCGAACGTCATCGAGAGGGCCGTCCTGCTTTCTATGGCGCGCAAGACCATCTTGTGCGAAGACCTGCCGCAGACGATGATGGGAAATCACCCTGAGAATGCTCACAATGAAAAGATCCAGTTGCATGGTGAAGTCCTTGACCTCAAGAATGTCGAAAGGGAACATATCGAGCGGGTGCTGAAGCTCGCAGGAGGGAACAAAAGCAAGGCCGCCCGGCTTCTGGGCATAAGCCGGAAAAAGCTTTATCAAAGGATGGGAGGGGATGGTTAGAACCTCGACACACACGTGTATATTTTTAACACAGTTGTTTCTTTTATCCACCGTTAAAGGCAGTCGATAGCAATAAAACCCGCGAATAGTCGATAGTAGATAGCCATCAGCCGTCAGCATACAGCGGTCAGCCAAAACAAAAAGGCTTTTAGGCTGATAGCTGATCGCTATCTACGAAATACTATATACTATATACGGCATATGCATATGGCATGACAATTGCTTTTAATTTCTTTACGTAATGCTCGGCTTTCGTGAAATTCGG
>MVRS01000144.1 GCA_002067975.1 Syntrophorhabdus sp. PtaU1.Bin058 | reverse complement strand
AGGGCATCGGGACACCCATGCGCTCGCCGGTCTCAAGGACGTCAAGGTAGAACCGCTTCATCTCTTCCGGCGATGTATCGAAGTGGCTGTGTTTTCTCGTACGCTCATAGTGCGGCATATTGAGCAGCATTTGACGGAGTTCCCCGGCTGCCTCTTTTTCATCCGGTATGAGGAACGGCTGTGTGTCAGGATAGGACCGGACATCAACGCCGCGTTTCGCGAGCACGGTCAGTGCATCTCTGACGGCACGGACCATAAGCACCCATGTTTCAATGCCGGTGTCATCTCCGGGAAGGCCGCCCATGTAAAGCGCTGTCCCTATTACCCCGGCGTCGATTGCGTGGTGGACCCATTGCCATTCGATTATGTCTGCCTTGATGTCAGGGGACAAGCCTGCCTTTCCGAACATCCCGATGATCCTGTCAAGCCTCGGTGTGTGTGAACCGTTCAGCTCGCCGATCCTGTAGGTTTTCTGGATGTTCGCATACAGCACGCCGTCATCATCCCGCGCACCGCTTGCCACAGAGAAACCCCATAGATAACGGGAACGGGGCAGCAGTGCGTCGATCTCCCCGGTGCCTTCCCAGTTCGCGGTGAACATAAGGAAGTCGGCTCCCGGCACAAGGTCACGGTACTGATGAACAGCGCTTGCCGCCTGTAAGTGATTTGTTGCCACGGTGACCAGTTCATAGCCCGCCCCAGGGTTTATATCATCCGTGACCTTCGGCAGATATGATGTCTGATAATGCGCCGGCGGGTCTGCACGCATGTCCAGAACATCCATCCTGATGCCCTCTGCATACCTGCACAGCGATCCTTTCCGTACGGCGTGCGTTATGTCTGCGCCGCTTTCCGACAGGACCCAGCCGTGCATGACCCCTACGTTTCCCATACCGATAATCAATGTCTTCATGGCATCATAATCAGTCTGAACCTGATTTAGTTGAATAGTGTATACCCAATTTCCTGCTTATTGTTGCAAGACCTGTATCAAGGGTCCATATGGGGATACCCGACAAGAGGGCTGACGCAGCTAAGTGCATATCTATATATCCTAACCCCTTCCCCATAAGGTTATTGGTCTCTATGAATTGCAGAACTTCTTCATCGTCGGCTTGAACTACCACAGGCAGCAATCGAAGCAGTGAAAGGATTTCGATTCTGTTTTTGATATTGCCGCAGGCAAGTTCACCCACGACAAATGGGTGGCACATGACATCGCCGTTGTTCAGTAATGTTTCGAGTTGTTTGTTGCCGTTTCGTAAATGAGATATCCATACTGAAGTATCTACGAGAACCATGTTATTTCCCCGTGGACCTTCTGCGCGGTATGTCTTTCAGTTTTTTCTCCGTTCCGCCAAGTCTGGCAAGTCTTCTGCTGCTTTCCATGGCAATCAAAGCCTCCAGGCCAAGCTTTACCAGGGTAGTTTTTTCTTTTATCCCTGTCAACTTTGATGCGCTGTCTATTAATGCGTCTTCGACATTTAACGTGGTTCTCATATATGGTCACCTCATAATATTATATGCATTAGTATGTATCTTTTGTATGTATTATGTCAATAGGTTTGGACCCGTTCGGCGTGATGCGCCCGGCGAAAAAGGCGGCTCATAGCAAAAACGGTTCAACGTTCAAGGTTCTATGTTCAATGTTATAACGAAACAGGCTAAATAGACCAGGTAGATAAGATTTATTTTTTACTGACGGCTGACGGCTGATTTCTTGTTCCTTATTCCTCGCACCTCGATCCTCGTTCTTTGGAATGCATCTGACCAGCATCCAGCGACGAGTATCAGGTATCCAGTATCGAGTATCCAGCGACGAGTATCCGGCATCGAGTTGTGCTGTTTACAGTATGACGAACTTTTTGATGTAATCGACGATCTCCTTGGGGTCGTCCATGACCTTGAAGATGTCCATGTCCTCCTCGTTAATCTTCTCCTGGCCGAGAAGGTTTGCCTTCATCCATTCCAAAAGCCCGCTCCAGTACGATGAATCAACGAGGATGATCGGGAAGGGCTTCATCTTCTTTGTCTGGACAAGCGTGATCGCCTCAAAGAATTCATCGAGGGTGCCGAACCCACCGGGCATGACGACGTAGGCCATGCCGTATTTAAGGAACATAACCTTCCTGATGAAGAAGTACCTGAAACTGAGCCTCACGTTGGAGTAGGCATTCGGTCTTTGTTCGTAGGGGAGTTCAATGTTGATCCCTATGGATTTTGCTCCGCCCTCTTTGGCGCCCTTGTTGGCGGCCTCCATGACCCCGGGGCCTCCGCCGGTGATGGCGTTGAAACCGTTTGCGGCGAGCAATTTGGCGAGGTGGTATGTTTTTTCATAGAGGGGATCGCCTTTCCTGCACCGGGCGCTTCCGAATATCGTAACGGCAGGGCGGACCTCGCTAAGGTTTTCAAAACCTTCAACGAATTCAGCCATGATATGGAAGAGTCTCCATGATTCCTTCAGGGTCATGTCGTCCAATACATATTGCTTTTCCATTGCTTCCCCTTTTTACCTTGAGATTTTGGGTGTTCACATATATTATGTACATGGACAGAAGATGTCAAACTAAAACTCATGGGTGAGATATTTGTGGGCACAAGCGGTTTTTCTTTCGATGATTGGGTGGGAGAGGTATATCCGTCAGGGATAAAGAAGCACGAGATGCTCCAGTACTATGAAAGGACCCTTGGGTTCAGGACGCTGGAGGTCAACTATACCTACTATGCCATGCCGTCAATAAAGACCATGGAGTCTTTTTCAAAAAGGACGTCGAAGGATTTTTCCTTTGTCGTCAAGGCATTTAAGGGTATGACCCACGAGAAGAGGGAGGATCTCAAGACGCAGTGCAGGCTTTTTCAACAGGGGATAGCCCCGCTGGGGGAGAATCTGAAGGCCGTCCTTTTCCAGTTCCCCTATTCATTTGTCCCCAGTGACGGGAACATCGATTATCTGAAATCCGTCAGGGAGGAATTTCATGGCTTTGACTCTGTAATAGAATTCAGGAACGCCCGGTGGTCGCATGAGCAATACACGGATGTCTTGCGGGGGCTCTCTCTCGGCTACTGTGTTGTTGACGAACCGAAACTAAAAGGACTCCTGCCGTTTACCCCTCTTGTGACATCCGACACAGGGTATTTCCGTTTCCACGGGAGGAACAGGGCATGGTTCAGAGAGCCCGTCAATGTCAGGTATGATTACCTCTATACCGAAAAGGAGCTTGAAGAATTTGTTGATCCCATTGTTGACGTTGCGCAGAAATCGACGAAGACGTTTGTCTTTTTCAACAATTGTCATGCAGGCAAGGCAGTGAAGAACGCCATGATGATGATAGAAATGCTTAAGAGCAGTAGATAGTATATAGTAGATAGTAGATAGTTAGAGACAAAAAAATAAAGGCAGCGGATAGTGGATAGAGGATGAGAAAGGTGAAAAGAATCTCGTCAGTCGTAAGGCGTCAGGCGATAAAACCCGTGAGGCGGAAGGCGTGAGGCGTAAGGAGAAACTGCAGCAGAGAGCCGAGAGCAAAGAACTAAAAGTTTTTATTATATTGTCATTGCGAGCCCGCAGGGCGTGGCAATCTCATTTAATGATTATACCCTGCTTTGCTCCTCGCGATGGCTCACGGTTGTTAC
>MVRS01000143.1 GCA_002067975.1 Syntrophorhabdus sp. PtaU1.Bin058 | reverse complement strand
TTCCTCTGCCGCTCCATCAGCTCTTCTTCCGTATACCTGAAGATCTCAAAGACCGACACGAAGAGGGCGAGTACGAGAGGCCCCATAATAAAACCGATAAAGCCGAACAACTTGATCCCCCCGAGTATGCTGAAAAAGATCGCCAGGATCGGCATCTGCATCTTGCCGCGTATGACGAGCGGCCTCAGGACGTTGTCTGCTGCACTGATGGCGAAGACCCCGATGATGATCAGGATAATGCCCTTCCAGAACTCGCCCTGTAAAAAAAGATAGAGCACCGCGGGCCCCCATACCACAAAGGTGCCGACCAGAGGTATGAAGGATGCAATAAACATAGCAGCACCCCATATAACAGGGGACGGTACCTTCAGGATGGCAAAGGCAAAACCTCCTATGATCCCCTGAACGACCGCAACGGTCACGCCTCCATAGATCGTGGAAACAATGATGCCTTTTGTCTGCGTAAGGATCTTTTCCTTCTGCCTCTTGGAAAACGGCATGTAGTCCCCAACCTTTTCAACAAACCTGGGGCCGTCTTCGAGGAGAAAAAAGATGGAGAATATCATGAATACGAAATCGATTGCCGCAGATGCAATGTTCCCCAGGCTGCTCTTGATGAAACCCGTGGATGCCTTGCCGATCTGGGCGATCGTATCAATGAGGACCTTCTGCAACTGTCCTTCAGATATGCTGAAGAAGGAGAGTATCTTACTCAACATGGCATTGACATAGGGGTGTTGTACGATGGTGCCCATGGGGTCGAGGGTCCCCTTTTCAATCTTTCCCATCACTGCAACGACTTCCTGCGTCAGGATAAAGGAAAGATAAGAAAAGGGCCCGAGGATAAGGAGCAGGATTATAATGAGGGTTGCCAGGGAGGCTAAGTGTTTCCATCTCAGGCGCTTGAGGAAAAAGGCATAGAGCGGATAAAAGACTATGGAGAGCACAATGGCCCACATGATGGCAGACAGAAAGGGTTTCAGGATGAGGTAGCTCAGGTAGCCGAGCGCCAGGACGAGAAACGAGAGAACAATGAAATAAAACTTTTTATCTGTCATCATTCAGGCAAAATACCGTAACGGAAATCTTCTGCCTTCTGTATCGGCTTCTCCTTCACACATGCTGTCTGAAAAAGAGGGGATCGGTCGTTAAGACCTTTTCTCTTTTTCGTACGCTTCCTTGCCAGCCTCGACCGCCTTTGAGATGATCGATTTTTCCTTTTCTACGAATTCTTTTCCCTTGTCAACGTAATCCGAGATAAGGGCCTTCTCTTTTTCCAGGACCTCCTTACCCTTCTCAACATAGGTGGTCGCCTTGCCTTTTACCTGTTCTATATAATCTCCGGCCCTTTCTTTCGCGTCTTCGGCAAGTTCCTTTATCTTTCTCCGTGTCTCTTCACCCGTCTTTGGTGCAACGAGCAGTGCTACGCCGGCACCGACGATTGCACCGAGGAAGAATGTAAGAAGAATAGACCCGGCACTGTATCCGCTATCCTGTTGTCCCATGTGTTACCTCCTTCTTTTATTGAATGTGTTTGCCTCTGGCAAAAAGGTTTTTTACGAGATATTCGACTCCGGCTTTGATCCCGGCCTTCAACGCAGGCGCTTCCGTGGCAGATATTGAGGCCAGCTTACTGACATTCGTGCTTATCAGTTTCACGTTATCGCCGATCTCCCTTACCGATCCGGTCAGGTTCTTGATGTCGTCCGTCACTATACCCACGTTATCGGTGATTTTCCTCGTGCTCTTAAGGGTTAACTGCAGTTCTTCAAGGGTAGGCTTAAGGGTCTCCTCGGTTGTGGCCATGAACACCTTCAACGACTTTATCGTCACTCTCAGGTCAATGATCAGATAGACTACATAACCTCCTACAACAATAATTGCGAGAGTCAATACCACCAAAAGAACAGTATTCATGTCACCCCCTTAAACAATCATCAGGTTGTGCCGTATCCAGGGTATCGCGATTCGAGGTATCGCGCCAAGGAACGGTTAATAGTATAATTATAACTATTGTAGCCCTGTCTTTGCAATGTATAAACAACTATTTCCGTGATTTTAAGGAAAAAAGTACCTTCTTGACCCTTCCGGGGAAATGTCCGTATAATAAGACAATTTACAAACATAAGGAGGTTGCGGTATGAAGGTACTGGTTCTTTTCGGGAGTCCGCGGAAAAAAGGCAACACCATACAACTTGTCAACGCATTTTCCAGGATATTGAAAGACAAAGGTCACAGCATGAAGATGCTCTATCTCAACGACATGAACCTGAGGCCGTGCCAGGGCTGTTATGCCTGTCTGAAGGAAGGGGTGTGCAGGATCAACGACGATATGAAGGACATACGCAAGTTTATCGGCGAATCCGACCTGATAGTATATGCAACGCCCATATACTGGTTCGGACCGTCGGGCCAGTTGAAGCTTGTTATGGACAGGTCCATTGCCTTCATGGACGAGGAATATAATTCGCGCATCAAAGGGAAGAAGGCGGTAACCCTCATGACCTTTGCAAGCGACGAGAAGGACACCTGCCAGCCTGCCCTCGATATGTTCAAAAAGACCTTTGACCTTCTGGGGCTCAAATACGCCGGCAGTATTGAGGTGCCCGCCTGCGTAGACCCGCCCGCGGCGATCAGGAAGGCCTACATAGACAAAACAACAAAGCTGGCCAGATCGCTGGCATGAATATAAGCGGGCCCCTGTATTTTACAACGAAGAAGGTCGGCAAGGCGATCTGGGATTACCGGATGATCAGGGAGGGCGACAAGGTCATCATCGCCGTCTCCGGCGGCAAAGACAGCCTCTGCCTTCTCAAGATCATGAAGGAGAGGACGAAGTTCGTCCCGATCCGATACGAGATACTCGCGTGCCTCGTGGACATGGGCTTTCCCTGGGTCAACAAAGAGGTTCTGGCAGACTACTGCGAGAAGGAGTCCATCCCCTACGTCGTTGCCGCTGCCCCGGAAGGGTGGAACGGGATAGAGGAAAACTCCGGGTGCTTCTGGTGCAGCTGGAACAGGAGAAAGGGGCTTTTCAACCTCGCCCGCGACATCGGGGCGCAGAAGATAGCCTTTGCCCATCACCTCGACGACATCATAGAGACGATGCTCCTCAACCTCCTCTTCCAGGGCGAGATAGGCACCATGCAGCCCTACCAGGAGATGTTCGAAGGGGAGCTCGCCATCATACGCCCCCTCGCGTACGTGGAGGAGAAGGAACTCGCCCGCCTCGCAACGATCCTTGAGCTGCCCGTCGCTGCCTCCGAATGTCCATACAGCAAGACATCGAAGCGGCACCTTATCAAAGGGATCGTTGCCGAGCTCAAAAGGCACAACAAGAACGTGAAAAAGAATATCTTCAGGAGCTTGACGAGGGTCAGGGAAGCATACCTGCCGGACAAGTTCGATGAATAGAGCCGTTCGGCTCAGAGTGATTGACCTTAGGTGGTTGAGGGGACTCCCGCACACCGGGAATCCCTCTCAACCGGCAGCAATCGACCGCCAATCCAAAACGGTCGTAGAAGGCATACAAAGCGCCTATTCAAGCGCCACGGACATGAGGACCATGCTCCTTTCCTTTGCGTTCATCGTGAAGCGGCAGCGATTGAGAACCTTAATCATCGGAAAATTCTCCTGAATGGTCTCGGCATTGACGACCCGGATATTCATACGTTTCGCAATGTCTAAGCATACCTCGAGCAACAGTCGTCCCAGCGTCTTTTGTTGCCATAAATCGGTAACGATCACGGCGTATTCTGCTTCGTCGGTCTGCCCGCATCTGGCAAGCCGGGCTATGGCAACAAGCCTTTTCCGGTCTCCTTCGTTCGTTTCGGCAGCCACCGCCACCTCTTCGTCAGGGTCGATGTCGCAGAACCGCTGAGCCGCCTCGGGTGTGGGGTTGAAAGGGGAAAGGAAGCGCATCCACAGGGATTGCGGAGAGCAACTGTTGACAAATTCCGTCCAGAGGTCGATATCGTGGCGGGTCAGCAGTCTGAGATTCACCTGACGGTCGCCGATAATAAATATATGGCCTGACAGGAAACTGTTCAGGGCGCCTGTCCTGATCTTATTGCGCAGACAACCGTAACGATACATCTCTCCAAGGACTTCCGCCGCCATTTCCGGCGTGGAATAGACAGGAACGCCCTTCTGCTCCATCCGGACGACGTGGTCCATCACGAACTCCTTGCAGGCAACGCAGCAGAGGACAGGTTTCCCTTTATAGTCAATGCCCGTGATCGTATCGACATAGGAATCCAGCATCTCGCCCTGAACGATGACGATCACACCGTGGACATCCCTGCTCCGTATCCCGATCTCAATGATCTTCTTTGCCTGTTCGGGGTTCATACTGAAGGAGCAGTCAACGGGATTCTGAATGTTGAGATAATCGTCCAGAACAGAGGCGAGCCGCTCCTGCAGGTAAGGTTCGAGTTCGGCAAGTCTCAGATCGCAGGCGTGGAGCGTATCCGTCGTTGCTACGCCCAGCGATCCCGTGTACGTAACGACCAGCACCCCCGGGCCTTTCGGCAGGGGCTGTTTGGAAAAGGCGCGCACCAGCGAAAAAAGATGTTCATTGTCTTTGGCCCGGATCACGCCGCTCTGCCGGAAGGCGGCGCTGTTGATCTCGTCGTTTCCGGCCATGGAAGCGGTATGGGAGGAGACGGCCTTCTTTCCCGCCTCTGTCCGTCCGGCCTTGAGAACGATCACCGGCTTATTCTGAGAGACGCGTCCTGCCACATCGACAAAGCGCCTGCCGCTGGTCACATCCTCCATGTACAGGGCAATTACGCTGATGTTTTCGTCTTCGCCCATGAACTCAAGGATATCCGCTTCGTTCACGTCCATCTTGTTGCCGATGGTGGCAATGATCCCGAAATCGAGGACGTTGCGGAGCCCGGCGAGGATGCCGGCGGCATACACGCCTGCCTGTGCGATGAGCCCGACGTTGCCCTTGCGCAACTGGTCGACAATCCCTATCGACTGGACCATATCGTGGTGGGTATTGATCACGCCCGAGCAGTTCGGGCCCAGAAGGCGGCGTCCATTCTTCGCGATGAGGTCCTTCATGCCGGACTGGATCTCCCGGCCGGCCTCTCCGGTTTCCGCAAAGCCTGCCGTCTCAACAACAAGATATTTGACGCCCTTCCTGCAGCAATCCTCGATTGCCCCGAGGACCGCATTTGCGGGAACGATAATGATCGCCACGTCAACGGGGTCTTCCACATCAAGGATTGACGGGTAGGTCTTGAGTCCCAGCAGGGTCTCTTTGCGGTGATTAACGGGATAAAGCCTTCCCGGGAACCGGTGGGTAAGCAGGTTCCGCATAACATTGTAGCCAAGTTTGCCCTGGGAATCGGTGGCGCCCAGGACGGCGATGCTCCGGGGGTAAAAGAGCGCATAAAGATCACCCTTTGCAGCAGAAACTTCGGGCAGCGTATCGGCGCCGGCCGGATCGACAAAGATACGGGCGTCTGCGGCCAGATAGCCCGAGGGATAGAGCAGCACGGGATTCAGGTCCAGTTCCCTGATCCCGGGATGTGCGACTGCCAGATTGGAGACCTCAAGGAGCAGTTCCTTTAAGGCCGGGATATCCACCGACTGTCCCCGGTATCCCTTTAAAAGCGCGCAGCCTTTTATTTCCTCGATCATTTCAGATACTGCATCCTCATTAATGGGCAATATTCTGAAGGTCACGTCTTTCAGCACCTCGGCAAAAATGCCGCCGAGACCGAACATGAGCACCGGCCCGAAGCTCGCGTCGCGCGTGACCCCTATAATGGCCTCTATCCCGGCAGGGGCCATTTTCTGCACCGACACGCCGATGATCTTTTCGTTCTTAAAACACGACAGGATATCCCGGTAAGCATTCCTGACATCCCCATCGCCTTTCAGGTTCAATCTTACGCCGCCGGAATCGGTCTTATGGATCACGTCCGGAGAGGCTATCTTCAGGACAACGGGATAGCCGAGACGTCCGCTCATCTTGACCGCCTCGTCTTCGGATGAAGCGATCATGCCGCCCGTCGTCCTGATGCCTGCGTTTTCGAGGATCAGCTTGCTCTCGTGTTCCATCAGGCCGCTGCGGCCTTCAACGCGCGCCCGGCGCAAGATCTCTGCGGTATCAGCCTGCGCCCCATGCACCAAGTTGATGGAGGAGGCTGCATTAGGAATATCTTTTCTATGAACGGACGATCCCGTTGATCCCGTCCCGATGCGTTCATCGCTTATTGCTGCGTTCCCTTCTATCTGCCCCTCCCGCTTCATATCCTGCCCTTGTTTGTACAAAAATCTGTATTGATATTTTATTAACACGTTTAAGACAAGGGCGGTATCAGAGAGAGGCTGTTTTTTATGTTGGAAAAAGAAGGGATGTATTGACGGGATATAACCTACAGGGGGTAATACCGGATTACCCCTTTATCTACTTACGCGGGGAGGGGGTATTAGAAGATAAGGTTGTTCTTCACGGCATAAAGGGTCAGTTCTGCATTCTTTTTCATACCCATCTTCTCCAGGATACGGGTCCTGTAAGTGGCGATGGTCTTTGCGCTCAGACAGAGTTCTTCCGCCACCTCGCTGACCGTCTGGCCGGAGGCCAGCTTTAGCATGACCTCATATTCACGGTTTGACAGCCTTTCATGGTGGGGCTTTTCGGCGCCGGCATCCAGTTCGAAGGCCAGCTTTTCGGCAAGCGAGGTAGTTACGTATTTCCCGCCCGTTGAGACCTTTTGGATCGCGCTGATCAATTCCTGAGGTGCGCTGGCCTTGGTCAGGTATCCCGCTGCACCGGCACGCAGCATCCGCACCGCGTACTGTTCTTCCGGATGCATGCTGAGAATAAGTACGGGGAGTTTTGGTTGCATGACCTTTATGTCTTTCAGGATTTCCAATCCGTTCCTGCCGGGCATGGATATGTCAAGGAGGATCAGATCAAAGTCTTTTTTTGTTATCTTGGAAAGCACTTCCTGTCCGCTTCCCGCCTCGTCTTCCACGACCATGCCCTCCCGGCTCGCCAGGATCTGTTTTATGCCCTCCCGGACCACGGCATGATCATCGGCGACAAGGATACGTATCATATCAGTATCCTCCTCTGCGCATCGGTATCCTGATCTTGATCATGGTACCTTTCTTCGATTTTCCGATTATATTGACGCTTCCGCCCCATAGGTTGACCCGTTCGCGGATACCCATAATTCCGAATGATTTGGTGTCGCTGACCTGTTTTGGGGTAATACCCTTTCCGTTGTCGGAAACATCGAGACAGAGTTCGTCGCCCTTCCGGGCAAGACGTACCTTCACGTGTGTCGCCTCGGCGTGGCGCGCTATATTGGTAAGGGTCTCCTGAAAAATACGAAAAAAAGTCGTGGCCAGATCCTTTTCGATGGAATTGTCATTGCAGTTAAGGTTGGCCTCACATTGCACACCGGTTCTTACCTGAAACTCCTGGACCTGCCATTCCATGGCGGCCGTAAGGCCAAGATCGTCCAGCAGAATAGGCCGAAGCTCTGTGGAAATTCTATGTACGCTATCGACTGTTGTATCCACGAGGCGCCTCATGCGCTGCACCTTTTCCGCCAGGGATGCGTCTGCCGCCGGGAGACGGGTTTCCAGCCAGATCAGATCCATCTGGATGGCCGAAAGCGACTGCCCGAGTTCGTCGTGTATTTCCCGGGCAATGCGGGTGCTCTCCTTTTCCCGGACGGATTGAAGGTAAGCGGAAAGATTTCGGAGCTGTTCCCGCGAACTGGTCAGCTCTTCCTCTGCCCGCCTCTGTTCGGTGATGTCTTCGTAGGTAACGACTATCCGCCGTTCCTTTGTCAGTCTTTCCCCGATCCGGGATGATCTCATCCGGCAGAGTATGTCATGCCCGTCCTTGTGTCTGCACCAGAACTCCCTGACAAAGGTGCGTTGATGCTCAAGGGTGGTGTAGAAGTAACGGCCGATCTCGTCCGCTTCCTTCTCGTTCCTGTAAAACAGGGTAACGCTTTTGCCGATCAGATCCCCCGGCCGCCACCCGAAAACTTCTTCGACGGCATCGTTTGCAAAGTTTATCCGCCGGTTTTGCAGACCCACAACGGCCTGGGGGATGGCGTCGAGGATGGATGATTTCAGGGCGTTTAGTTCGCGAAGGCTTTCTTTTGTCTCTTTCTGTTCCGTTATATCCATGGAACTGCTCAGGACAGCCTTTTCCCCCTTAAAAACGATGGGCGTCGCTGTCTCCATGATCCACCTTATCTGCCCCTGCTTTGTCATCAACCGGTATCCGTAGGGGGCTACCCGTACCCCTTTGAGCATACTGACAGCGTTCTTAACCGCCGTTTCCCTGTCGCCGGGATGAATAATGCTTAAGGGATCCATTGTAAGCATTTCCGCTTCCGTGTAGCCGGCGTAATCCTGCATCTGGAGGTTAATGAATTGAAACTTTCCCTTCTGGATAATATAGACACCTACCTGCAGGTTGTCGGCAAGGGTCTTGAAGAGCTTTTCCTCGTAAGGTTCTGCTTTGTGATGTGATGTCTTGCGCCGCATAGCATCATTTCTCCACGGGTAATCCGCCTTGATCGTAATCGCCAAGGCCCTATCGGAAACTATAAAGATTTTACCATATTACTTTTCTCAAATAAAAGAGAAGACAGGTGCATCCGGAGTGGATTGAAGATCAATGTTCTGGGAAGCGGCAGGTGATACCGGGGAATCGGGGTCCGGCACGTGTTGTCTCCTCTCCGCATCGTCTGTTATTAAATATACGGGGGAGAACCCGGTGAACAAGATTGCGGCCGGGTTCTCCTTTATCTGTTTCAGCCGAGCTTCTTTCTCTCATTTACCAGATCACCAACAACGGTTGGCTCTGCCAGGGTCGATGTGTCGCCGAAATCTTCGAATTTCATGGCCGCAACCTGCCTCAGCACCCGGCGCATGATCTTGCCGGATCTCGTTTTGGGAAGCCCGTCTGCCCACTGGATCTGATCCGGTGTCGCAATAGGCCCGATCTCTTTCCGTACGGTCGCGATCAGATCCTTTTTCAAGGCATCGGTCTTCTCGACGTCGTTATTCAGGGTGACATAGGCGAAGATGCCCTGGCCCTTGATATCGTGCGGGAAGCCTACTACTGCGGCCTCTGCGACGGCAGGATGGAGCGTCAGTGCCGCTTCGACCTCTGCCGTGCCTATCCTGTGACCGGAAACGTTGATAACGTCGTCGATCCGGCCGGTAATCCTGTAGTCGCCGTCTTTGTCGCGCTCGGCCCCGTCACCGGAGAAGTATGTTCCCGGATACTGGACAAAATAGTTTTCCTTGTAGAGGTCGGGGTTGTTCCATATGCCCCTGAACATTCCGGGCCAGCAGTTCTTGATGCAGAGGGCGCCGCTTCCCGGACCCTCGATCTCCTTCCCGGTTTCAACGTCGAATATTCCGGGTATGATCCCAAAGAACGGCTTCATGGCCTTGGCCGGCTTAATATCGATTGCCCCGGGCAGCGGGAGGATCAGGTGTCCGCCGTTCTCCGTCTGCCACCACGTGTCGGCAATCGTGCAGCGGCCTCCGCCGATCTTGTTGTAGAACCACCACCATGCCTCGGGGTTGAGCGGTTCGCCAACGGAACCGAGAACGCGCAGCGAGGAAAGATCGTGTATGTCTACCCATTTATCCCCTTCCTTTGCTACGGAACGGATAACCGTCGGTGCAGTATAGAAGTTGTTGACGTTGTATTTCTCGATGACGGCCCAGAACCGGTCGAAGGCCGGATAGTTGGGAACGCCCTCAAAGAGGATGCTGGTGAAGCCGTTGCAGAGAGGTCCGTACACCACGTAGCTGTGACCCGTAACCCAGCCGATGTCGGCGGTACACCAGTAGACGTCTTCGTCCCGGACGTCAAAGGCATACTGCTGGGTCATCGAGGCAAAAAGAAGATAACCGGCCTGCGTATGAACGGCACCCTTCGGCTTGCCCGTCGAACCTGACGTATAGAGAATAAACAGGGGGTCTTCCGCATCCATCGGCTCCGGCTCGCAGTAAGGCGCTGCTCCCGCCATCAACGCTTCATACCAGAGATCCCGGCCCTCGACCATAGGGACCTCGATGCCGGTCCGCTTTACCACGACCATCGTCTTTACCGAAGGACACTGTTTGAGTGCCTGGTCCGCGCTTGCCTTCTGCGGGACGGCCTTGGCGCCGCGGTAGCTGCCGTCGCAGGTGATGAGCAGCTTTGCCTCGCAGTCGATGATCCTGTCCCTCAGCGCCTCTGCCGAAAAACCGCCGAACACGATTGAATGGACCGCACCGATGCGGGCGCAGGCCAGCATCGTGATTGCCAGTTCGGGAATCATCGGCAGATAAATGGAAACGCGGTCTCCCTTCTTGATGCCGAGTTTTTTGAGGACATTGGCAAACTTGTTCACTTCCCGGTACATGTCGAAATAGGTAAAGATCTTCCAGTCGTTGGGATCGTTACCCTCAAAAATAATGGCAGCCTTGGTCTTTTTGGTCTCCAGGTGGCGATCCAGACAGTTGTAGCTGACGTTGATCTTTCCGCCTTCGAACCATTTCACGTGGAGATCGTCTCCAAAGGACCAGTCGGAAACCTTGTTCTTGTCGAACATCTTAATCCAACTCAGTCTCTCTTCGGCCAGCTTAGCCCAGAACGCGTTCGGGTTTTCGATCGATTCCTTATAGATTTTGTCGTACTCTTTCCTGCTTTTCACGTACGATTTTTCCCTTACCCTGTCAGGGACGGGAAATACCTTGTCATAAAAATTGCTTTCGTTGATGTCTGCCATAGCTCTTCTCCTTATCCTACAGTATTTTATCAAACATAGAGACCGGCAAAAATCCGGATGCTTGACGTATCCGTTTTTCCACGAAAAGGAATACTGATTTCATAGTATAAGGATAGAAGAAATAAATCTGCCTGTATATCGGCGTGCGGATGAATTTGCTGTAGGATATTTCCTTACAAGGCATCGGCGCCGTC
>MVRS01000142.1 GCA_002067975.1 Syntrophorhabdus sp. PtaU1.Bin058 | reverse complement strand
GTGCGGTCCAACTGCACGCCGAATCGCCGAACCTGTGCCTGAGGCAGCCCCAGATAAAGGGCGACGCCAAAAAGGTGCTGGCAGGGTCCGCAGCCATGGTAGAGGCAGATTTTTCCACGCAGATCAACCATCAGGCCCCGCTGGAACCCGAAGTCACCGTTGCCTATATGGAGGGCGAAGGAGAAGACGCGCAACTGGTAGTCGTCGGGCGGAGCATCAATATACACCTGCACATGGCCAACCTGCAGGAGGCCCTCGGTTATGAGAACGTGCGTTATGAGGAGGCATTCTCAGGCGGGAATTTCGGACAGAAGCTGGCCATGACCTCGGAGACTATCTCCGGGGCGGCGGCCCTCCATTTCAGACGTCCTGTGCGGTATATCCCCAGTCTTACAGAGTCTATGATGATGACCAGTAAGAGGCATTCCTTTGCGATGAAGGTGAAGCTTGCCTGCGGCGCAGACGGGAGATTAACGGCCTTTGCGATGGACTTCATTATCGACAAGGGGGCCTATCAGGTAATCGGTATGACTATCGTCAAGCGCGTGTTGTGGATGCTCTCGGGCGCATACAATATCCCGAACGTAGACGCCCTGGCGCGCGCGGTATACACGAACAATCCCCCGGGCGGAGCGGCCCGCGGAGCAGGACCGCCCCAGACCACCTTTGCGCTGGAATCGGCCATGGATATGCTGGCGGAGAAGATCGGCATGGACCCTCTGGAATTCCGGCGCATCAATTCGCTTCTGCCCGGTCAGAGCGTATCTACGGGTATGGTATACGATCAGTGGCCCTTCCCGGAACTCTGTGACGCGATCAGGCCGACCTATGAACGCGCTAAAAGAGAGGCGGCTCCCTTTAAGGAGGGTTGCATCAGGCGCGGGGTAGGTCTCGGGGCGCATGCCTTCGGCATCGGAAGCCCCACAGACGTCGGCAGGGTCGCCATAGAGATCGATCCTGATGACGGCATGACGATCTTTGCGGCAGTGGCGGACCCCGGGGAAGGCAACGACTCGATGCTTACCCAGATAGCGTCCCACCTCTCCGGCATTCCGATGGAGAAGATCCGTCTCGTTACCCGTGATACGGACCATACAACGGGGATGGGTCCTGCGGCGGCAAGCAGGATGACCTATATGGCCGGCGGCTCCCTGGTGCTTGCCGTCGAACAGTTGAAGCAGGCCATGAAGCAGGCCGGCGCCGATACCTACGAAGGCCTTAAAAAGGCCGGTAAGCCGGTCCGCTACATCGGCTCCAAGACGGCCGAAGGCAAAGAGGCTATCCTTGATCCGGAGACCGGTCAGGGTCCGTCCTTTGAAACGCGCGTCTTTGCCATCCAGATGGCGGAGGTAGAGGTCAACACAGATACCGGCGATGTGCATGTCATCAGGGTAACGACGGCGGTTGATCCCGGCACGGTGATCAATCCCCGGAACCTCGAAGGCCAGTTGCACGGGGGCATGGACCAGGGCGTCGGATATGCGCTCAGGGAAGAATATATCCACGGCCAGACAAAGGACTGGTTTACATTTAAGTTCCCGACGATGAAGACGGCCTTTGATATGGATGTGATCATTCGTCAGACCCCCCGGGTAAAGGGACCTCTGGGGGCAACGGGCGTAGGCGAGATGACCATGGTATGTACTGCGCCGGCGGTCATCAATGCCATATATGATGCGTGCGGCGTGAGGATCTATGACCTGCCCGCAACGCCGGAAAAGATCAAGGCGACTTTAGCTGCCCGGAAATAGGCCTTGGTCCAGGAAAATCGAGGACACCGCTGACCTCTGGGTATCCGGGCGAATATTGTGGTATACTACAGGTTGGATGAACGATTCCGCAGCCTCTGAACAGAAAACGGGTGATCTCCAGCAACGGTTCTGCATGATCGCCGGCAGGGAGATACTCGTCGATAACGAGGGTTTTCTGTGGCGCACAGAGGACTGGACGGAGGAGGTGGCCGAGGCCCTCGCATCGGAGTGTGGTATCGATAAACTGGACGACATCCAATGGAATGTGATCCGTTTTCTGCGGGACTATTTTTCGTATCACGGCAGGGCACCCATGAACCGCGACCTGAAGGCGGGTCTCGGGATAAGCCTCATGGACCTTGAGGCCCTGTTCCCCGGCGGGATTCGCCGTGGTGCCCGACGGATAGCCGGTTTGCCCAATCCGAGATCATGTTCATGAGAACAGGCATATGACGGATAGACTGATTTACCTGGATAATGCCGCGACAACCTTTCCCAAGCCCGCACCGGTCCTTAAAAAGACGATAGAGACCTATAGCCGGATCGGCGTCTCTCCGGGTCGGGGGAGTTACGACTTGGCCGCTGAGGCAGAGGAACTGGTCCTCAGGACAAGACAGAAGGTGGCCCGTTTCTTCGGGTCTTCCGATCCGGATCGGGTTATCTACACCTGCAATGCCACCGATGCGCTGAACACAGCCTTGCAGGGGTTGCTCCGGCCCGGTGATCACGTTGTATCTACCAGGCTTGAGCACAATTCGGTCCTCCGGCCGCTTTATCATATGCGCCGGAAGGGCATCATAGAATACGATCTTGTTCCCTTCGACGGCAGAGGCTTTGTCGATCCGGGAGATATTATCGCGGCGGTCCGGCCCAATACGAAACTGGTTGTTCTCAGCCATGCATCCAACGTCCTGGGCACTGTCCAGCCGGTTCAGGAGATAGGACGTCGGTGTGCGGAGCGTGGGGTGCCATTATTGATCGATGCCGCCCAGAGCGCCGGTGTAATCCCCGTTGACATGCAGTCATGGCAGATCGCGGGACTGGCCTTCACGGGGCATAAGTCCATGCTTGCCCCGACAGGCATCGGCGGTCTGGTCCTTGGCCGGCAGATAGAAGAGATAGAACCTTCGCGTTTTGGCGGCACAGGCATCGACTCAGGGAACCCGGTCCACACCGAGGCCTTTCCGTACAGGCTGGAGGCAGGAACCCTTAACCTCATGGGTATCATCGGCCTTTCTGAGGGCATCGACTTTCTTGAAGAAAAGGGCATAGAGTCGATCCATGCCGGGGAGATGGAACTGCTGAAAAGGCTTCATGACGGATTATCCCGGATCGAGGGGATCGAACTCTACTGCGCGGAAGACCTCTCCGATCACATCGGGCTCCTGACGGCCAATATCCGGGGCATGGACCCGAACGACGCCGGGGCCATCCTGGACGCCGACTTCGGCATCGCGGTCAGAGTGGGGCTCCATTGCGCCCCGCTCGTTCACGAGAGTATCGGCACCTCTCCGTACGGCGGCATCCGCTTCAGCATCGGACCCTTCAACACCGATGATGATATAGACCGGACATTGGCAGCTATGGCCGAGATTGCGAGACACAGGAAGGGATAAACCCGGACGCCTTCTGTCAACAGGCGATGCCTCATAGAAAAGGCTTGACAAAGGCTGTCCGGTGAAAGGAATATATAATAATTCTTAGACGGATCAGGGATCAATATTAAAAAATCATAAAACGAATGAAGTTCCGATCATATCGTCCTAAGGGAGAGGGGAGAGAATGAGTAGTTATCCTGAAATAGCCGATAAGGTAATGGGTCTCGATGAAGCCGTTAAAAGATTCATCAGGGACGGCAGCCAGATCGCAATAGGAGGGTTTACCGTCACGAGGAACCCCATGGCAATCATCTACGAGATCATCCGGCAGCGCATCAAAGACATACACCTCGTCTGCCATTCCCACGGGCAGGGTCTCGATGTCCTCATCGGCGCCGGCTGTGTGAAGAGGCTGGAGATTGCTTACGGGGGCAACGGCAGGTATGCCCCCACGTGCATACGCTTCAAGAAGGCGGTCCAGAGGAGCGAGATCGAATTCGAGGATTATTCCAACTATCAGATGAGCCTCCGGTTTCTCGCCGGTTCGCTCAGCATCCCTTTCATTCCGACAAAGTCCGGCCTCGGCTCCGACCTGCTCAATTATGAAGGCTTCCCGAAGGAGATACGCGGCAGGGGAAAGGTTGCGTCGAAGAAATTTTCACTCCTGCAGAATCCCTTTAACGGAGAGGACGACAAGGTCGTGCTCCTCCCCGCGCTGAATCCTGACGTTGCCCTCGTGCACGCGCAGTACGTGGGGGAAGACGGCACAGTACGCATGAAGGGGCTCACCTTTGCCGACATCGAACAGGCAAAGGCGGCAGACATTGTCATCGTTACCTGCGAGGAGATCGTGCCGCGCTCCTTCATCAGGCTTGACCCTGACCAGAATTCGCTACCGCCGTTCTTTGTCGATGCCATCGTGAGGGTCCCCTACGGTGCGCATCCAACGGCATGCTACACCTTTTACGATTACGACCCGAAACACCTGAACCTCTATAAGAAGGTGGCGGGAGACGACTCGCTCTTCCGTCAATACCTCGATGAATGGGTATACGGCGTCTCTTCCCACGAGGAGTATATCGAAAAGATAGGCGCTGCGCAGCTCATGAAGATCAAGGCAAACCCCGTCCTGGGCTATGCCGTCGGCCTCGACAGGAAATAAGGAGGAAGGATATGGCAGACTATACCGACAACGAAATGATGGCGATCGGCGCCGGAAGGTTTATCAAGGACGGCGATATTGTCTTTGCAGGCACAGGCGTATCAATGCTTGCTGCAACGGCGGCAAAAAGGATATATGCGCCGAAGGCCGTGATCTTCTTCGAGACCGGAGGGATCGACCCGGTGCTCGATGAGATCCCCATGGCAGTGGCAGATTTACGGGTGATGAGCGGTACCGCCCTCAATTCAGGGCTCATCGAGGCATTCTCCATTGTTGGGCATCGCAAGCTCCATACCATCGCATTCCTCGGCGCGGCCCAGGTAGACAGGTTCGGGAACCTGAATACCACGGTGATCGGCGATTACTGGAAACCGAAGACGCGCTTTTCAGGGAGCGGCGGCGCCTGCGACGTGGCCTCGTTCGCGTCAGGGGTCATCACGTTCATGCAGCACGAGAAGAGAAGGTTCGTGGAGAAACTTGACTACCTGACCAGCGTGGGATGGTATAAGGGAGGGGAATCGCGCAGGCACCTCGGCCTCCAGAGGGGCGGCGCACTTGCCGTTGTCACCAACCTCTGCGTCATGAGGTTTGACGAGAATACAAAAGAGATGTACCTTGCAGAGTATTACCCCGGGTTTACTGTCGATAAGATTGTCGAGAACACGGGTTTTCCGATCGATGTCTCGCGCGCCCGCGAGGCGGAGCCGCCATCCGCGGAAGAACTGCGTATCCTGAGGGAAGAGGTGGACCCGCAACGCCTAATACTTTAAGAGCAGTGAATATGAATAGTGAAATTGGTAAGCGGTAAACGGTAGGCGCAGGGATTTTTTGTTGCTTGCTATTCACTATCTACTATTCACTATCGACGGATTTATATCCTGTGAGTCGGATGAAGTTCTTGTAGAGGAGCAGTTCCTTATCCTCGCGCGGGATGGGTAGTGCGAGGACCTTTGAGAGTTCACTTTTCATGGAACTGAAAGGTACGTCGGAACCGAAGAGCACCCTTTCCGGGCCGATCGTTTTTACAAACTCATAGATCATATCCGTTGACGCCAGGGCCGTATCAAAGCAGATGGTCTCTTTGTCTTTGAAGCTCTGCAGGAAGTCTCCCGGATATCCTCCGAGCAGGCCGAGATGGGGGATGATGAGCGACAGTCCTTCGAACATATCGACGAAGCGTTCTGTAAACGCAAGCTCCTCTTCGAAGATAACGGGCTTGCCGGTTTTTTGTATCTTTTCAACAAGACCGGGCAGGTCCTTGTCATTGAGGACCTTGTAGTCCGATGCGGAATCCTGCCATCCCCTCATCCAGTGCCACTTTCCTCCGTAATACGGCGCAGGGATCGGATCGAAGCCCGCCTCGTCATAATTCTCGCGGATGTAATGGTAGGGGATGAAGTCCGTAATCCTTTGCGATTCCCTCAGGAGCCGCACGTTGATTTCATTATTCTCAATCGCCGTTGAAGGGAAGGGCATGATGACAACATGGGTGATGCCCGTATCTTTTTGCTGACGCTGCAATTCCCCGGTAGTGACCTCCGTGCCGAGCGTGACGGAGGGACCCCAGTGCGTGTGGCTGTCTATGATGATATCGAAATCCATCGTTGCAGATGAATACCATAAGTGATATATCCTTGTAAAGAACAGTATATAGTATATCGTATTTCGTATATCGTGTTAGCAATACGGGGGGAGCATGAACAAAATTAAGAATTTTAAAGATTTGAAAGTCTGGCAGAAAGGGATAGAGATCGTTATTGATACTTATGCGTTGACAAAAAAATTTCCTAAAGAAGAATTGTATAGTTTAACAACACAAATAAAACGATCGGCAATCTCAATACCGTCGAATATTGCAGAAGGATTTAAAAGATTTCACATCAAAGAAAACAAACAGTTCTTTTATGTAGCGCAGGCATCGCTTGCGGAACTGGAAACACAGCTTATCATCGCTAAGGAGCTTGACTTTATAAGTGAGATTGCACTCGTAAGTTTAACTGAAAAAATAGATCATGCATCAAAAATGTTATCTTCATTGTTACGAAAAATGAAATAACCTGCTGTCAATTATATACGATATACGATATACTACATACGATATACGCATTACCACTCAACTGGTCCTTTATGCGACGTGAATTAAAAACTCCACTCCTCACTGTCGATATCATCATCCGCTACCGTGGCGGGATTGTGATGATCGAACGTAAGAATCCGCCGCCGGGATGGGCGATCCCGGGCGGTTTCGTAGATATAGGAGAGTCCATCGAAGATGCCGCAGTCCGTGAGGCAAAGGAAGAGACCTCTCTCGATGTGATGCTTATCGAACAGTTTCACGCATATTCAAAGCCGGACAGGGACCCGCGTTTTCACACGGTTTCAGTGGTTTTTATTGCTGACGGGAAGGGGACACTGAAGGGCAGGGACGATGCGAGGAAGGCGGAGATTTTTACAGAAGATTCACTGCCCGGCATGATTGCCTTTGACCATCGCGGTATCCTTACAGATTATTTCCGCTATATCAAGACCGGCAAAAGACCGTGAATTGTGTGCTGCCTGCGGCTGGCGACAGACCGCAGGCAGCGATTCGCTCATCCAAGGGGAAAGGAGTACTACCCTTTCAAA
>MVRS01000141.1 GCA_002067975.1 Syntrophorhabdus sp. PtaU1.Bin058 | reverse complement strand
ACCTTTTACCGCTTTTATTAATTCTGTTGACAAAATATTTCCATAATCGTTAATATAAAATTACATACAGAACAATGTTCTCCATACAGAACTTAATATCCGGTTTAAAACGCAACGGCCGCGTACTCATCAAAACGATACCACCTCTTGATGAGCGCGATACGGTCCGTTCCATCGTTCCCATAACCAATACCAATCAAGGAGGTTCCTCATGAAGTCGGATTTCTGGTTGACTGCAAAAGAAGTATTAAAGGTAAACGCATTTAAATGGCCCAACAAGATAGGCGCCAAGGACATGTACAGGGAGTTCACTTTTAAGGAGTGGAACGAGCGCTCATGCAGGCTCGCCAACGCCCTGGCAGATATGGGCATGAAAAAGGGCGACCGGTTTGCAGCCCTTGCATACAACTGTGTAGAGTGGATGGACATCTACGCTGCGGCGGCAAAAGGAGGCTTCATCGTTGTGCCCATCATGTTCAGGCTCTCCCAGCCTGAGATGGAATACAACATCAACCACAGCGAGTGCAAGGTCTTCATCGTCCAGGGCGGTTGCGACAAAAAGGACGGGAAAGAGTTCCCGTGGATCGCGATGGTCAACGGGATGAAAAAGAACCTCCCCACGGTAACCCATTACCTCGCCTTCGGCTTCGATAACCCGAAATATGACGGCTTTGTCGGCTACGAAGAGGCGCTGGCTGCGGCAAGCCCCGATGAACCGGAGACCGCCGTTGACCCGGAAGATACCTGGATCATCATGTACACGAGCGGCACTACCGGAAAACCCAAGGGGGTCATGAAGAGCCACAGGTCGCTCTTCGCACAATACTTCATCATGATCCACGATCATTTCTTCAGCCACGAAGACTGCAACCTTCTGGTCATGCCCTGCTGTCATATCAATTCCCTCAACTACTCCTTTGTCAACACCTGGGTAGGCGCAACCGTCATGTGCTACAACATGGTGAGCTTCAGCCCGGAAGACCTCCTCAAGACCATATCCGACCACAGGGTCACCTTTACCTCCCTCGTGCCCACGCACTACATCATGCTCCTCGCCCTCCCCGATGAGGTAAAGAAGCAATATGACCTCACCTCGATCAAGAAGCTTCTCATCTCCTCTGCACCGGCCCGGAGGGACACGAAGCTCGGCATCCTCGAGATGTTCCCCAACTCGAAGCTCGATGAGGCGTACGGCTCAACCGAGGCGGGCGTCGTCACTATATTGAAACCGGAAGAACAGCTTCTCAAGCTCGGCTCCTGCGGACGGGAGGTTATCGGCTCCGACTTGATAAAACTCTATGACGAAGAAGGGAACCTCATCACCGCACCCAACAAGGTCGGCGAGGTCTATTCCAGAAGCCCCATGCTCCTTTCCGGATACTGGAAAGAACCCGAAAAGCTGGCGGCAGCCATGAAGGGCGAGTATTTCAGCGCCGGCGATATGGGATACAAGGATGAAGGCGGATACCTGTTCCTCGTTGACAGAAAGGCGAACATGATCATCTCCGGCGGCGAGAACATCTTCCCCTCCGAGGTGGAGAACTGCGTCGGTAGTAACCCCAAGGTGAAAGACGTTGCCGTCATCGGCATACCGCACGAAAAGTGGGGCGAGACCGTAATGGCCATCATCGTCCTCCACGAGGGGCAGACCGCTACGGCAGAGGAGATCACCGCATACTGCCGGGGCAAGATCGCCGGATACAAGGTCCCGAAGAACGTTACCTTCATCAAGGAAGAAGAGATGCCGAAGACCCCGACAGGCAAGATCCTCCACAGGATACTGAGAGAGAGGTTCGGCATGTGGAAGGATCACCAGTAAAGGAGACCATATGAAAAAGATAATGCAGGGCAACGAGGCAATCGCAAGGGGCGCCTGGGAGGCCGGCGTAGTCGTCGGATGTGCTTATCCCGGTACCCCGAGCAGCGAGATTATGGCTGAGTTGTCCGGATACAGGGAGATCTACACCGAATGGTCTCCCAACGAGAAGATAGCAATCGAAGTGGCGCACGGCGCTTCGCTCGCCGGCGGAAGGGCGATCGCATGTATGAAGCACGTGGGGCTGAATGTGGCCGCCGATCCCTTTATGACCATCTCCTATACCGGCGTCAAAGGCGGCCTTGTTGTCGTCGTGGCCGATGATCCCAGCCAGCACAGCTCCCAGAATGAGCAGGACAGCAGGAACTGGACCCGCTTCGGAAAGGTGCCCATGCTCGAACCGGGCGATTCGGAGGAGTGTAAGGAATTCACGAAGATAGCCTTTGACATAAGCGAGAGGTTCGACACGCCGGTGCTTTTAAGGACCGAGACAAGGGTCTCGCACTGCGATTCGCCCGTAGAGTTGGGCGAGAGAAAGGAATCGGATATCAAAAGGGGCCTCGACCAGAAGGATACACCCAGATACGTGATGGTCCCTATGTATTCACGAATAAAACGGGTTGCCGTCGAAAAAAGGACCGATGAGCTTGCAGCCTATGCCGATACGGAATTTCCCTATAACGTTATGGAGATCAACGATCCGTCCATAGGGTTCATCTCGTCGGGCGTCTCCTATCTCTATACAAAGGACGTCTTCCCCGGCTGTTCCTTTTTAAAGCTCGGCATGGTGTGGCCGCTGCCGAAAAAGATGATCGCCGAATTCTTCAAGAAGGTCAAAAAGGTGATCGTTGTGGAAGAGCTTGATCCCTTCTTTGAAACAGAGATCAGGGCAATGGGCTACAAGGTATGGCACGGCAAAGACCTTATCCCGTCAATAGGCGAATTGACGCCGACCATCGTCAGGCAATCGCTCATGAAGGCCGTGGAGGGCAAGGCCTACAAGCCTCCCAAAGTTTTTATAAAACAGGAAGACCTGCCGAGGAGGCCGCCGAACCTATGCGCCGGCTGCTCCCACAGGCCGTTGTTCTATGCGCTGAAGAAACTCGGACTCTACGTGTTCGGGGACATCGGCTGTTACGCACTGGCGGTAGCGCCTCCCCTTTCCGCCCTGCATGCCTCAACGTGCATGGGAGCCAGCGTCGGCGGGGCTTACGGCGCAGGAAAGGTCCTCGGAAAGGACGGACTTGGAAAGATCTGCGCAGTGCTCGGCGACTCAACGTTCCTCCACAGCGGCATCGGGCCGTTGATGGACACGGTTTACAACAAGGGCTATTCGACCACGATCATCCTCGACAACAGGATCACGGCCATGACAGGCCAGCAGGAGACCGCCGGCACGGGATACACGATAAAAGGCGAACCGACCTCGATGGTGGACTATGAAGAGATAGCAAAGGCCTTAGGGGTAAAACACGTGAGGAAGGTAGACCCCTACAACATTGAGGAGACGATGAATGCGATCAGGGAAGAGGTAAACAGGGACGATGCCTCGGTAGTCATCACGGTGAACAGCCCCTGTATGCTGCTCCGCAGGGCAAATCCCCTGGGAAGGTTCGAACACCCGTTGTATGTGATCGACACGGATACGTGCCGCGGCTGCAAGGCATGCCTTGAGATCAACTGCCCGGCCATAAGCTGGAGAGAAGAGGAAGGGACAACGAAGGACAACCACAAGAGGAAGGGAACGGCATTCATCAACAAAGACCAGTGTGTCGGCTGCAGGGTCTGCGTCCAGGTATGTAAATTTGACGCCATTGTGCCGGGCACAAAATAAGGAGATGGATCATGACGGATAACGGAACAGTGACAAATATATTTCTTTCCGGCGTCGGCGGCCAGGGCACGATCCTTGCGAGCAATATCCTCGCAGAGGTATTCCTCAATGCCGGGTATGATGTAAAGAAGGCCGAGGTCCACGGTATGGCGCAGAGGGGCGGAGACGTCACCACCCATTTCCGGTTCGGCAAAAAGGTGTACTCGCCGCTTATCGAATCCGGCAACGTGGATTTCCTCCTGTCCTTTGAACTGCTCGAGGCTGCCCGTTATATAAACTGGGTAAAGCCCGAAGGGAAGATCATCATCAACAGGCAGGCGATCCTGCCTCCTGCCGTGAGCCTCGGACAGACAGGGTATCCCGGAGACATAGAGGAGATATTCAAGAAACGTTTCAAGGACAATGTCTGGATTATCAACGGGCAGGAGCTTGCGCGGAAACTCGGCAATATCCAGGCTGCAAACGTGGTCCTTGTGGGCGCCTTCTCCAGGTTCTTCCCCACAATCGGCGAGGATCAATGGATAGATGCGATCAAGGCGCTCCTGCCAATAAAGCTCCATGAGCTTAACGAGAAGGCCTTCTATGAAGGGAGGAAGACCGTTTGAGCACAACGAAGAAATCCGCATACAACAGTCTGGTTCCTGCCGTGGACCAGGCAGCGAAGATCCTGCTCTGCCTTGCAAAAAACCCGTCTCCGGCAATGACCCTGACGGAGATATGCAAGAGCGTCGGCATACACAAGAGCAAGGGGCACTCGATCCTCAATACCATCCAGAAATACGGCTTTGTACAGAAGGACCCGGCGGGGAAGACGTACTCTCTCGGGCTCGGGCTCATATCGCTTTCGAGGAGGGTCCTCGACACCCTGGATTACAGCAAGATAGCAGACCCCTTTCTTGTATCCCTTGCCGAAAAGACCCGCAGCACGGCCCTTTTCGGCATCATCAACGAGGGCAACGTATTTGTCGTTGCGAGGCAGGAGGCAGACAGGCACATCAGCGTTACAATCCGTCTGGGATACCGGTTCAACATTACCCACGGCGCGCACGGAAAGGCCATAGTCGCCTTTCTGCCGGAGGAGGAGCGGGAGAAGATACTCAGGCAGGATAAACTCTTTTTTCACGGCAAGGCCTCGAAACTGGACCGCAACAGGTTAAAGACCGAGCTTGCGAAATGCAGGCAGACCGGCTATGCCTTTGACATGGGCGAATTGAATCCGGGTATCAATGTCATTGCCTCGCCCGTTTTCAATTCACATGAAAGACTGATCGGGGCCATGTACATCATGGGGACGTTCCCCGAATCGCGCGTCAAAGAGTACGGCGCCATAGTGGCCGACCACGCGGGAAGGTTCTCCGCAAAGCTCGGCGGCAGACATTAAAAAAAGGGGGGCTTATAGTCTCCTGATATTAGGTTTAATACATTAAAATCCAAACGGAGGAGGTCGGAGAAATGAGCGACGTGTGCATACACATAGGCGAGATGCTCGCGAGAAACGCAAGGATGTATCCCGATGACATCGCCCTGATTGAAAGGATACCGGCGGAAAAGAAGAGGTCCGTCATAACGTGGCGGGAATTCGATGAACAGGCAAACCGCTTTGCCAACGTCCTGGCCGGGAAAGGGATAAAAAAGGGCGACAAGGTGGTCCACTGGATGCAGAACTCCATAAAGTGGCTCATCGCCTACTTCGGCATCGTGAGGACCGGCGCATGGGTGGTACCGCTGAATTTCCGGTTCACGGCTGACGATCTGAAATACTGTTGCGACGTCGCCGAACCAAAGCTGATAGTCTTTGACGAAGAGTTCACCGGCAGGGTCGAATCCGCAAAGGATAAGCTCCCGGGGACGCCGTTCTTCATCTGCAACGGGGATAAGATACCCGCCTTTGCCGAATCCTTCGACTCTCTCCTGGCAGGCTCTCCAGGCACGCCGCTCGATACGGAGCTGACCTTCGCCGACCCCTGCGGGCTCTATTTCACATCAGGCACCACCGGACAGCCCA
>MVRS01000140.1 GCA_002067975.1 Syntrophorhabdus sp. PtaU1.Bin058 | reverse complement strand
CGTCAGGCGTGAGGCGATAAACCCGGTAATCGTAAGATGTGAGGGGTAAAGAAACTACTACGGTGAAGTGTCCGGGTTTAAAACCTTTTACTTTCACCTTCCACATTTTACAGGTTTCATGTCCCCTTACGACTTACGCCTAACGCCTTACGGGTTTGCTGTCACTTCAACTCCGATGTACAGTGAGGACATTTTACGGCCTTGATCGGTATCGATGAAATGCAGTAAGGGCATTCTTTTGTATCCGGTACAACCGGAGGAGGTTCCTTCCTGAACCTGTTCACCTGTTTGATCATGAGGAACACCGAAAACGCTACGATCAGAAAGCTGATAATTGTATTGACAAAAAGACCATAACTCAGCGTCACTGCACCGGCAGCTTTAGCGGCAGCAAGGGTGGCATAGGGTCCTGCGGCCTTCCCCTCCCGAAGCACAACAAAAAAATTAGAAAAATCAATGTTGCCGAGCAGTAAGCCGATGGGCGGCATGATGACGTCATCGACGAGAGATTTAACGATCGCAGTGAAGGCAGCGCCAACGATTATGCCGACTGCCATATCGACCACGTTGCCGCGCATGACGAATGTCTTGAACTCCTTGAGCATCATATCCTCCTTTTCATAAAGTTTGCAGAACCGTCATATACAATCTTGCCATCAAGCTGAAAAAATAACAACAGGGAATGAGGAACCTTCCATCATTTATGGATGTTTAAAAAAGCCGGATGCTAAATATTGACAGACAGGGTGCTCTCTGTTACGATTGCCCTGAGGCAGCAGGTGAAACCAAGATTACTGAAAAAACGCTCTGCCAAGACCGGTCTACCTCCCGGTTCGCTCATCCATATCGGGGAAGAAAAACCGTTAATACCAAGGATCACCGTTCTTCATTATAACGAGGAAGAGTGCAGGGAGACTGAGGTGGAGGATATTGAACAATGTCCTGCCCTGCAAGGCACACCGGGTGTTACCTGGATAAATGTAGAGGGAATATCGCAGGCTGAAACAATTGAAAAGATAGGGAAACGCTTCAACCTCCATCCGTTGCTGCTCGAAGATGTAATGAACTCGGATCAGCGGCCCAAAATCGAAGATTACGATGACTACCTCTTCATTGTCTTAAAGAAGATCTATTTAAAAGAGAACGATATCACTATCCACGCGGAACAGATCAGCATGGTCCTCGGGTCAGGTTTCGCCATAACGTTTCATGAACGTGAGGGAAGCGTCTTTGATCCCGTGAGACAGCAACTGAAAAACGACAAAGGACGTATCAGAAGGCTGGGGGCCGATTACCTGGTTTATTCGCTGATGGACGTCGTTGTAGACAATTATTTTACGGTCCTTGAAACATTTGGAGAAAAAATGGAAAACCTTGAAGTACAGCTCGTTGCCAATCCCGGAACAAATACGTTAAAGACAATGCAATCACTCAAGGGCAATATGATATACCTCCGCAAGATAGTATGGCCCCTCCGGGAGGTCATAAGCAGCATGGAAAGGGACCGGTCTCCCCTTATACAGGATCCCACGCATGTTTATCTCAGGGACATTTACGATCACAGCATCCATATTATGGATACGATCGAAACATACCGCGACATGCTTGCGGCCATGCTCGATATCTACCTTTCAAGCATAAGCAACAAGATGAACGAGATCATGAAGGTCCTGACCATTATCGCTACGATCTTCATACCTCTCACGTTCATAGTAGGCCTTTATGGTATGAATTTTGAGTATATGCCTGAGCTAAAATTACGATGGGGTTATCCCGCCGTCCTCCTCTTGATGTTTGCGATATGTGTGTTTATGGTCCTCTATTTCAAAAGAAAAAAATGGTTCTAATACACAGGAGGTTTATCATGAATAGACTCATCTGGTTATTGCTGTTGGTCTTTCTTGTAACGATCTCCCCCTGTTCGTCAGGCCCCCTTGACGATATCATGAAGGGGATCAAAAAGGCCCCCCTTGCTGCGGGCGGCGGCTCCGATGAAGCCACAACAGCATCAGGTCTCAAGGAGGCCCTTTCAATCGGGACCGGGAATGCAGTTACCTCTGTATCGAAATTAGACGGATATTTTATGAACCAGATGGTCAAGATACTGCTTCCCAAAAATATCCAGACTGCAGCAGATGTACTTGGAAAACTGGGTTATCAGAAGCAGGTCGATGACTTTATCTTGAGCATGAACCGTGCAGCGGAGAACGCTGCGCCGAAGGCGCGCAGATTCTTCGTTGACTCAATAAAGGAGATGACATTCGATGATGCAGTAAAGATCCTGCGAGGCGGCGACACATCGGCAACGGAATATTTCAAATCAAAGACCTTCGACAAGATCTACGCGGAGTTCAAGCCATCCATTTCGGCAAGCATGAACAAGGTGGGCGTGACACGTTCTTACAAGGAGATGACGAAGAAGTATACATCGACAGTTCCTTTCGGAAACATGGAATCCGTCGACCTTGACCATTACGTCACCTCAAAGGCGCTTGACGGGCTTTTTTATATGGTAGGGCAGGAGGAAAAGAAGATACGGACCAACCCTGCAGCAAGGACAACAGAACTCCTGAGACAAGTCTTTGGGAAATAAGATTAAAACTGTGAAAAGTGAAAGGTAAGAGACAAAAGCTTTACTGTACGGTGAAGTGTCTTGATTTTCAACCTTTTACCTTTCACATTTTACTTTTCACGTTCTTAGATCTTTACCAGCGTATATTCCCTTTCACCGAGCCCCATATTTACAGCATGGTCAAGCTGGATATTCCAGTCAATGGAAGGGTAGATGGCCCGCCATTTGTCTTCGCCTCTCTTCAGAGGGGTTTTGATCGCCGTGCCGGGGATAGACTCTTCGTTGTTGACAAGGTCGCAGGATGCTGCATCGATGGCAACAGGGTCTATCGAGGCGAGGATACCTACATCCTTAACGATCGGTGCATCGCTATGGGGGTAACAGTCGCAGGCAGGACTGACCTGCATGACAAAGCTCAGAAAGACAGACTTTTTCTCCTTTCCCTTAAGCGCGCCACAGGCATATTCGACCATCTTTTTCTGAAAGACATCAGGTGATTGTTGCCACTGGATCTCGATCGCCTTTGTCGGACATATGATGATGCATTCACCGCAGCCGATGCACTTCTTTGCGTTAATAGAGGCCTTCTTATCCTGTACGGCGATCGCCTCAACGGGACAGTAGGGAACACACGTCTTACACCCTATGCAGGTCTGGGCATTTATCTGCGGCGCAACGCCACTGTGTTGAATGAGCTTGCCTTCACGTGTAGCGCAGCCCATGCCTATATTTTTTAAGGTACCGCCGAACCCGGAAAGCTCGTGTGCCTTAAAGTGTGTAACGACGACCATCGCGTCGGCATCGGCAATCTCCCTCGCGATGCTTGTTTCCTTGAGGATCTGTCCTTTAACCGGGACCTTTATCCCGTTTCGGCCCTTTAGGCCGTCTGCGATTATAACGGGGCAGCCTACACAGGAATAGTCAAAACCATTCATCATTGCTGTCGTAATATGATCTACGGAATCGCTCCTGGAACCCTTATAAAGGGTATTTGTATCGGTAAGGAACGGCCTTCCGCCTGCACCCTTTACCTTGTCCGTCACCACCCTGAGAAATATGGGCCTCAGAAAGGCCGTATTGCCCATCTCGCCGAAATGGAGCTTTATCGCAACGAGGTCATTCTTCTTGATCTTTGTATTGAGCTTGACACGATTCAGGAGGTCTCCAACCTTATCCAGGATACTTCTTTTAGGTGTTGCCCTGAAATCAGTGAAATAGACTGTAGACATTATAGGCTCCTTTTTTATTTAATTTATAGGAAAATTATGTTAGAAGTAGAACGGTTTTGTCAACCGAAAAGGAGGCTTTTTTAGATGTTGAATCTTTCTGAAAAACACAGCATGATCCAAAAGATAGCTGAAAAACTGGCAAAAGAAAAGGTTGCCCCCAGGGCAAAAGAAATAGACAAGACAGGTGCCTTCCCGTGGGACCTCGTGGATATATACAAAAAGCATGGTTTTCTTTACCTCATGCTGCCGGAGAAATTCGGCGGACTTGACGGCGATATCACATCGCTGTGCCTTGTAATCGAAGAACTGGCAAAGGTTTCAGGCGCCTCGTCCCTGGTGCCGCTTGCACATAACGTAGGCATAATGCCGATCATGGTCTCGGCCAATGAGGAACAAAAAGAATACATATACAATAAAATCGCAGACCCTGAAAGGCCATACCTCGTAGCCTTTGCCTTAACAGAGCCGGAGGCAGGATCAGACGCATCACACATGAGAACAACCGCCGCAAAGGATGGCGATTATTATTATCTGAACGGCAAAAAGGCAATGATCACAAACGGTGCAAATGCCCAGCTCTACTCAGTATTTGCCAATACAAACCCGAAGCTGCGGACAAACGGGATATCTGCCTTTTACGTCGAAAGAGATTATCCTGGTGTCATTATCGGGAAAAGCGAAGACAAGATGGGTATGATAGGCTCCGATATCACGGAGATCATATTCGATAACGTAAGGCTTACAAAAGACAACCTGCTCGGTAAGGAAGGCCAGGGATGGGATATAGCCATGTCAACGCTGAACCTTTCACGGCCTGCAGTAGGCGCACAGGCGGTAGGTCTGGCCCAGGGGGCGCTGGATTTTTCTACAGAATATGCATGGAAGCGCGTTCAATTTGGTCAGAAGCTCGCTGATTTTGAAGGGATACAGTTCATGGTGGCCGATATGGCAACACAGGTAGAGGCAGCGCGTGCGCTTGTCTATGATGCAGCTCATTTACTTGATCTTAAGGTCTATGAAAGGGACAAGATGAGCGCTATCGGGGTAGATAAGCTGTCGGCTATGGCAAAGGTCTATTCAGCGGACGTGGCGATGAAGGTAACAACCGATGCGGTACAGATCCTCGGTGGATATGGATATACAAAAGAATATCCCGTAGAAAGAATGATGAGGGATGCAAAGGCAACGCAGATATATGAGGGAACAAATCAGATCCAGAGGATCGTTATAGCGAGGGACATCTTCAGGAACTTCATGCCGTAAGATTAATGAAGGCAGTGAAAAGTGAAAGGTTAAAGTGAGAAACCCATCTACGATGAAAAAGAGGGTTAGAAGAAAAAAGGCTTAAAACGGTATAATATATTAGTTAACATAATATCTCTTATCGGAACATTTATATTTTTAACTATAATAACTCTTGCAACCTCTATCCTTGTCTATTCAATGTTTTTTGGCTATCCACCTGCCAGAGGATCCATGTATGCCTCTACATGGACAGTATCACCGTCGTTGATCCTTTTCTTCAAGCCTTCAGAAAAAGTGAAATGGCTCTCGCCGTTGAGGAAAAGATGGCGCAGGTCATCCCCCATCTCACCTTGGTCGATAAACTTCAAATAAGGATACATCTCGTAAAGTCTTTGAAGAACATCCTGCAATGTATTTTCGTTGTTACTAAGCTCTACTTCCAGAGGAGGTTCAAAAACATTTTTTATTTTCAGGTTCGATTCGACTTTGACCTTTACCTTCATATTTGAGCCTCCTGCTTCTTCCATTCTATTAGTATAATTATACCGCAAAACAAAGTCAACGCTCCTGACCCCCTAAGCGTTTTTACTTTTTACCCGCCTCCTCTACAGCCTCGATGATCTTCTTGTAGCCGGTGCACCGGCATATGTTTGAGGAGATCGTCCTGACTATCTCTTTTTTTGTCGGTCTTTTGTTCCTGTCAAGGAGTGCCTTTGCCGTCATGATCATGCCAGAGGTACAGAACCCGCACTGAACGGCGCCTTTTTCCATGAAGGCCTCCTGGAGCGGATGGAGCTTTCCGTCCTTCATGAGCCCCTCGATGGTCGTTATGTCAGCCCCGTCAACCTCGGCGGTAAGGACAAGGCAGGACCGAAGCGGTATCCCGTTGACAAGAACCGTACAGGCCCCGCAGGCGCCCATTCCACACGATTCTTTTGCCCCGGTCAGGGCAAGCCGCTCCCTGAGGGTTTCGAGGAGGGTCTCGTAAGGTTTTACCTGGAGCACGTTTTCCTCATTGTTCACCTGTATCGTAACCTTTACCGTCTTCATCTTCCTCCCTCCTTCAGAACTCTCTTGATCGCCCGTTTCACGAGGGTACTAACCATCTTCTTCCGGTACGCAGCAGAGATCGTAGTGTTCGCCACCGGTTTTGCGTCTGCATATGCCTTATCCGCTGTATCTCTAATGGTATTTTCATCCATGTTTTTGATGACATAGAGGCGTGGGGCCGGACCAATCCCGCCGATGCAGACCCTGGCCTTTCCGCCTGCCATGGAAACGGCTGCATCGACCAACGGATAGTCCATGGAATCACGTACCCGCAGCTTCTCGTATACCCCTTCTGTCTTCTTAAGGGGGATAAGTATCGCCGTGAGTACCTCCCCAGGTTCAACCGTAAACGGTGCCTTGCCGTTCCCGCTAAAGATCTTTTCAAGGTCCACTGTCCGCTCCCCTTTCAGACCTTTGAGCCTTACCTTTGCCGAGAGCGTGATGAGCGCCGGTGCGTTGTCGCTGCAATAGTTCGAGAAACACGCCTGTGCGTTGAGGACCACGTTGCACGCCTTACCTCCCATCTTGAAGCAGAACCCCCGGGAAGTGCGCCATTCCAGTGACTTATTGTACTGGATGCACCGCGTGTCCTGAAGGATGTTCCCTCCGATCGTGCCCCGCATCTGGAGGGTCTCGCAGGAGGTGGCGTCCAGGGATTGGAAGAGCGCAGGGAAGTGTTCCCGTACTATGGGATCGTTCTTAAGGTCAAAGAGCGTAACGTTCGCGCCGATTATCAGCACCCCTTTGCGACGGGTGATCGTCTTCAGCTCGTCAATCCCTTTGAGGTCGATGACGGCAGCCGGTGCCGACAGCCTCTGCTTCAGCAACGGGATAAGGTCCGTGCCGCCGGCACAATACCGGGCCTTCCCTTTGTATTTCCTATAGAGGGCGATCGCCCCGGCAACACTCTGCACCTTGTGATATTCAAACTGTGGCAGGATCATTTCTTCACCCCCTTCTTTGTTTCCATGATCTTTAAAACCCTGTCGGGTGTAAGCGGCAGCTCTTCAAAGAGCGCGCCCGTGGCATTGGCAACGGCGCAGGCAACTGCGCTGTATGCGTTCATGCGAACGGTAAGTCCCCCCTCTTTCGCCCCAAAGGGTCCTGCGGGATCCCGGGAGCTTACGATGATCGTATCCATCTCAGGCATATCGCATGCCAGGGGAACCTTGTATTCCAAGAGGTCGGGGTTCAATAGGTGTCCTTTGTCCCAGAGGTTCCCCTCGGTGATCGTCGCTACGCCTGCCTGGAGTATGGAACCCTCCATCTGTCCTTCCACTGCCATGGGGTTGATAGGACATCCGCAGTCGTGGGCAGCGGTAAAACGTGGGATCGTCACCTTCCCTGTCTCAGGGTCAATGGTCACCTCCGCCACAGAGGTCCCGAAGGAGAAGGTCCCTGCCATCTGGCCCCAGGGCCGTGAGACCCACTCCCTTTCAAAATCAATGTTGGGGAAGAAAGAACCCGTTGCTACGATCGGATCACCCCTGAAGAACGCCTCACGCACCACCCAGGAGATGGGCATCTTCTTATCGGGTTCCTTCACTACATAGGCCATACGGTCTTTCAGGCCGATGTCCGTCTCGGCCACACCAAGTTTTTCTGCGGCGATGGCAACGATCCTCTTTCGTGCATTCTCACAGGCGACCTTCACCGCATTGGCACCGACAAAGGCGGCTGCCTGAGAATACGACCCGGGGTCGAGATTGGTGACCTCCGTATCGGCACACACGAGGTTGATATCCCCCATGGGGATGCCGAGGACCTCAGAGGCAACCTGTATCACCATGGATTCATTCCCCTGTCCGTTATCGACAAGACCGGTGACGATCGTCACCTGGCCGTCATCGTTTATCTTCACGTAACACGACGAGCCGGAGCGGAACCCCATGGGGAACCCGCACATGATGGCAACGCATCCCATGCCGATCCCCTTGTTCCGGGACCTCTTCGCCCACTGCTTTTTAAAATCGGTCCTCTCCGAGGCCGTCTCAATTGTTTCCTTGAGGCCGCAGCTTGTGATCTTCGATTTCGTCGCCGTCACCTCGCCCGGCGTGAGGCCGTTTTTGAGGCGTATCTCAGCAGGGTCGATCCCGAGCTCGCGTGCCATGAGGTCCATCTGCGCCTCGTTCCCGGCAAGGAAGGCCCTCCCGTGGCAGCCGTACATCCCCCGGATGCCCTTGTTCGTGAACACCCGGTATCCGTTGTACCGGACGTTGGGGAAACGGTAGCATTCTTCATAGACATAAAACGGTATCGATGTGGCGATAGGACCCGTGGAGCTGTAAGCGCCGCCGTTATAGATCACCTTGTAGTCTTTCGCGACGATGGTACCGTCCTTTTTCATGCCCGTCTTGATCGTGGCGATGATGTCGTGGATCTGCCGCGAACTCGTTGCATTCTCCTCGCGGGAAAGGACAAGCTTTACCGGTCTGCCGGCCTTGATCGACAGAAGCGATGCGACGAGGTCGGCGGGCGCCACCTCGGACCTTCCGCCGAAGGCGCCTCCGGAGTTGATATGACGGACGCGCACCTTGTTGAGGGGCATCTTGAGAAGGTTCGACAAGGCCTTGGCGCGGACATGGGGCCCTGCATTGGGCATCCAGAGATCGAGGAAGCCGTTCTTGTAAGAAGCAACAACCGCGTAGGGCTCCATCATCGCGTATGCCTCGCCGGCAGCCTTGAAGGTATCCTCGCGGACGATAAAGGCCTCTCTCATCGCCTTGTCTACCTCGCCCACGTCAATATGGACGTGGATGTTGATGTTGTTCTTGTGTTCGTCGTGGATCTGGGGCGCCCCATCCTTCATCGACTCAATGGGATCAAAGACAGCAGGCAGGGTCTCATAGTCGACCTTGATATGGGAAAGGGCCTCCAGCGCCGTCTCTTCATCGATCGCGGCAACGGCCGCAACGTCCTCGCCGATATAACGGACCTTGTCCGTGGGGAGCATTGCATGATCCTGGGTATACCGGAAGACACCCCATTTGATCCCATAGGCGTCAAATCCGCTGACAGCCGCCTTCACGCCGGGCACCTTCAGCGCCCGGGTAAGATCGATGCGAACGATCCGGGCATGGGGATAGGGACTCCTCAGTACCTTCCCTACGAGCATGTTCGGAAGTCTGAGATCGGCCGTGTAACGCGCCTCTCCCGTGACCTTGGCAAGCGAGTCGCTCCTCACGACCCTTTTGCCGACGATATTCAGATCAGTATTCATAGTGCCCCCTACTTTTTATATTTCTCACGTACGTATGCCATGGATTCATCGATTGCCTTCACTGTCAGGTCTAAGTCCTCTTCGGTATGCCGGTAGCTGATGTAGGCGTGGTGGTGCGGGGTGAAGAAGAAGCCTTTGCGGATAAGCTGGGTATAAAAGTCCGTGCGCTTGCCCCGCAATGCGTCGGCGTTGCTGTCGTCAAAGGTGATGAAGAACATGGGTGCGACGCCGGTCAGCTCGGCGCCCACATCGTATTTGTCGATGATGTCCTGTATCTTTTTCAGGAGGCGTCCGCCCTTCTCCCATATTGTGTCAATGACGTTCTCGCGCTCCATGATCTCGATCGTCTTGAGGGCAGCGATATATCCTTCGCTGTTGGGGAAGAAGGTCGAGGAGATGAAGAGCTTTGAGGCCGCCGCCATCATCACGTCCTTTTTCCCGGTAACGACGCTGATCGCGTACCCGTTGGCCATCCCCTTGCCAAGGACCGTCAGATCAGGGGTAACGCCGTAAAGCTCCTGTGCGCCACCCATCCTGAGCCTGAAGCATGTGCGGACCTCGTCGTAGACCAAGACCGCGCCGTACCTGTTCGCAAACTCCCGTACTCCTTCAAGGAACCCGGGCTTGGGGGTCTGCATCTTCTGATGGAGGGGATGCCCGAAGGGGGTCATGATGATCGCTGCCGTCTCGTTGCCGTGGAGCGCCATTAGTTTTTCGAGGCTGTTAAGGTCGTTATAATGGAACTCATGAACGTCCTCGTAGAACTTCTGGGGAATGCCGCCTTTCATCTCCACGCACCAGTCATGCCAGCCGTGGTAACCGCAACGCATGACCTTGATCCTTCCCGTGTATGCCCTGGCAATACGGATCGCCGCTGTTGTGGCATCGGAGCCTGTCTTCAGGAAGATACTCAACTCGGCGCTGGGGATAAGCTGGTTGAGCTTCTTTGCGAGTTCATTCTGGTAGGGCTGGGTCAGCGAGAAGCAGAACCCCTTGTCCTTTATCTGCCGCATGACCGCATCGTCCACCTCGTCCTCCCGGTAGCCGAGGATGATGGGACCGTAACCACAGAGAAAATCGATAAATTCGTTCCCATCCACATCGATCAATCTGCAGCCCTTGCCGTATTCAAGAAAGATCGGGTACTCCCCCATAATAAAATCACCGGGTTTCCTGGCGCCAAGGACCCCGCCGGGGACCAACGTCTTTGCCTCTTCAAAGAGTGCAAGGCTTTTCGTTAAGTTCAGTTTTTTGGCTTCCTCCATAAGGACCCTCCTTTACAGTATAAACAACGATGATATCGTCTCTGTCTGATGTATCTTTGCACCCCTCTTGATCAGCTCTGTAAGGAACTTTTCCGGATCGATACAACCTTCCGGGGCCACAACGCCTTTGACCTTTACGTCTCCGGCAGACATCATCAGGGCCGCGATCGATGCCGGGAGTCCTGTCCCCGGGGCCATCCTGCCTACTATGTCTGCCGTATAGGTCACCCCCTTCCCCTGTCTTTCTCCCTTTACGATCACCTTCAGACCCGATGCGGCAGGGCCGTTGTCTCTATCCTTTGGGATCGTGTCCCAGAGCCGCAAGGTCAGGTCGTAGGGAATGACCTTTGCCCCTTTGACCTCAACCTGCTCGGTGTTGAGAAAACCCGTATCTTTCTGTTCCTTGATAAGCTCGTCCACCCATGAGGGTATGAGCGCCCCCTTGATCACTACCTTTTTTACCCCCTCTATGTACCGCGGTATGGTGATAGGCTGGGGGTGACCTACATAACGCACTACGCAGGTACCGAGCGGCGGGAGGAACTCTGCCGTCTCCTCGCCGGTGCCGCCCTCTACATATTCCAGATTGCCGTTCAGGTATTGCGGTATTTTACCTGTAACCATGTGAAGGCTATGATCCCAGGCCGCACCGGCAAGCTCGGCAATGCTCACCACCCAGAACAGGTGGATCTCATCAACACGGTCCAGCTGATTGGCGTACCATTTTACCAGCACGTTGTTTGTCCCCGGATCGGATCCCATCCCCGTCAGAACGGTTATCCCCGCCTCTTTGGCAGCCGTATCGATGTCGGCGGACGCAAAAAGGACCGGGACGGCCTCATAGTCATCGCAGATATCGATATAATTGACCTTTGCCTCAACTGCCGCCCTGGCAACCGCTACCGCCGTTTTGTAGAACGGTCCTGCACAGTTGACGACAACATCCACGTCCCTGATCGCCTTTACCATGCCGGCGTGATCGTTTACATCGATCCTGACGAGCGATACCTTTTCACTGGCACGCAGTTTCTCCTGGACCCTTGCCGGGTCCGTATTTATATCGCCGAGGATTACCCTTGTAATCTGCTCTTGCTTGATGAGGTCCCGCGCTACCCCCTGGCCCATGCCTCCTGTCCCGCCCATTACCAGTGCCTTCATTCTCCCTCCCTGCAATCGTGATTATCTATGCTTACTTGTTGATATCAAAATCCCCTTCCAGGAGCTCCGTTAATACCCCGTGAAGCTTGTTCGGATGATGCACGAAGGCATACCGGTTCCCGAAAAGTTCCCGCGGCTTGTTGTCGATGAGCTTCACGTTCTTCGCTCGCAGCTCCTCCATGGCCCCTGCAAGGTCATCCACCTTATAAGATATAAGAAATGCCCCCTCCCCCCGGCTCTCGATAAATTTGGCGACTTCTCCTTCAGGAGAGGTTGATTCCATGAACTCCACCGCCACCTCGCCTATATAATACCGGGCCACCTTGATCTTTTCAGAATCGGCGACATATTCGAATGTCGGCGTCAGGCTGAAATGATCCTTGTATATCTTTTTCGTTGCTTCAAGGTCTTTGACTGCAAAACATATGTGATCGATCTTTTCTATCTTCATCTTTTTGCACCTCACGTCATCGCTATTTTTACACTCTATTATAAATAACTATCTAATAATACGTTGGAATAACGAATCCAGCAACAAATAATCATCCCCGTTAAACTTTAAAAATGTATACAGTATACAATACAGATAAAAAAATATATGCAATTCTATTCTTTGTCAACTAAATTATTTGCACACAAAAGAATAGAAATTGTGGTAGAATATAACATTCACAAAAAAACTGAGCTTACTTATGGTTGATAATAAAATTAATGAATACTATAATAATGTTGAAGTAAAACTTGAAGATATTGTAGATAAATTATTGAAATCAAAAGTTAATGATCATGACAACATCCTTCTCAACGTACAATGCCTCATCGAAAAGGTGTTCATCAGGTCAGCCATGAAACTATCTGACAACAATGTTTCAAAGGCATCGAAATTGCTGGGTATTAACAGAAACACCCTTAGCAAGAAGGTGAAAGAGATTCAGAATACGAACCGCAGACCTCAGAAAAAATCACACCGCTAAGACATATTTTGCAATAAGGTCGCCAACCTCTTTTGTACCCATCCCCATCTTTCCTGCTTCAAGCGATTTTATATCATTTTTCAACGCCTTTTGAACTGCTTGTTCGATAATATCAGACGCTTGTTGTTCTCCGATAAATCCAAGCATCATCCCGCCGGCAAGGATTGACGCAAGCGGATTGATTACGTTCCTGCCGGTATATTTCGGGGCAGATCCGCCCATCGGTTCAAACATCGATACGCCTTCAGGGTTAATATTCCCGCCGCAAGCGATACCCAGCCCGCCCTGTATCATCGCCCCCAGGTCGGTAATAATATCACCGAACAGATTATCGGTAACGATCACGTCAAACCATTCGGGATTTTTCACCATCCACATACAGGTCGCATCTACATGGGCATAATCAGTCTTTATCTCGGGGTAATCTTTTGCAACTTCATAGAAGGCGCGTTCCCAGAGGCCGGAGGCAAAGGTGAGGACATTTGTCTTTGCGCATAACGTCAGTTTCTTCTCCTGATTTCGTTTTTTTGTATATTCGAAGGCAAAACGGAGGCACCGCTCCACACCTTTTCGCGTATTGATCGATTCCTGTGTGGCAATCTCGTCCATGGTCCCCTTTTTCAAGACACCGCCTGCCCCCGCATACAGCCCTTCTGTGTTTTCTCTTACTACAACAAAATCTATATCTTTCGGTCCTTTGTTTTTAAGGGGCGTGTCAACCCCTTCGTAGAGTTTCACGGGTCTGAGATTAATATACTGGTCGAGTTCGAACCTTGTACGGAGGAGGATCCCCTTTTCCAGTATACCGGGTTTCACGTCAGGGTGCCCGATGGCTCCAAGGTAGATAGCATGGTACTGTTTCAACTCGTCGAGAACGCTGTCCGGCAGTACCTCCCCGGTTTTCAGATAACGTTCTCCCCCAAGGTCGTAATAGGTATATTTTAGACCAAAGCCAAGTTTTTTCGATATGGTATCAATGACCTTGATACCTTCTGCTATAACCTCAGGGCCTGTCCCGTCACCAGGGATTACTGCGATGTTGTATTCCTTACCCATTCTTCTCCTCCATTAACATTCAACCTTATTTTATAACTGCTTTTGCTCCGATATCCTTTCTATAATGCATACCTTCAAACTCGATGGACGACACCGCATCATATACCCGCTTCATTGCGTCCCCGTATGTACTGCCTACTGCGGTAACGCCCAGTACCCTTCCCCCGGAGGTGTAATAATGGTTGTCCACCTTTTTTGTCCCGGCGTGAAATACCACAACATCTTCACGATCTTTTAACTTTTCCAGTCCCTTTATAATGAAACCCTTTTCCGGTTTATCAGGATATCCCCTCGACGTGATAACGACACATATTGAGACCCCATCCTTCCACTGAATGTCCTTGATCGTGTGCAGCTTCCCTTCAATGCATGCCCACAGGATCGGCAGGATGTCACTTTCCATCTTGAAGAGGATCGGTTGGGTCTCGGGGTCGCCGAGACGGGCATTAAACTCAATAACATAAGGATCGTTCCCTTGCAGCATGAGCCCGCCGTAGAGCACACCCTTATAGGTGATGCCCTCGTCCCTCATCGCATCTATTGTCCTCTGCATGACCCGGGATCTGATCTCCCCTTCGACCGCATCGTTAACAAAAGGTATCGGTGTATATGCACCCATTCCCCCTGTGTTAGGCCCTTTATCGTCATCCAGGAGGGGTTTGTGATCCTGAGAGGTAAGCAGGGGAAGCAGCGATGTGCCGTCTGTAAAGGCAAGATACGATGCCTCGATCCCGGGGAGGTATTCCTCTATAACGATCTTTCGTCCGGCTTCTCCATGGATCTCCTTTACCATTACGTCTTTCAGGACGTTCCGGCCTTCTTCCTGGTCCCGGATTACATAGGCGCCCTTCCCTGCGCATAAACCGTCAGCTTTAATAACATATGGAGGCCGGAGGCTTTCCAGATATGTCAGGGCATTATCATATCGGTCGAACACCCTGAAGGCGGCTGTCGGTATTTGATATCTCTCCATCAGCTCTTTTGCAAAGATCTTGCTCCCTTCGATCATGGCGCCCTGTTTTTTCGGCCCGAATATGGGTATACCCTTTTCCTCAAAGACATCTACAATACCTTCGGCAAGAGGATTCTCGGGACCTACGATAACAAGGTCTACACCTTTTCTTTTTGAAAAATCGAGCAGTTCTTCAGTCCTGCCGACGTCTATAGAAACACATTCCGCTATGTCCGATATGCCGCCGTTACCCGGTATACAATAGATCGCCTTGATATCTTTCGACCGTGACAATTTCCATACAAGGGCGTGTTCCCTGCCTCCGCCGCCGATTACGAGAACCTTCATATCCCCTTCCTTATTAATAATCTAAACCTTTGACAGGTACGAAAAGATGGCGCCGTCATAATCCGAGGTTATTGAAAATACCTTCTTCGCAAGATAGAACCTCAGTTCTTCTGTCGTCGCCCCATTGTTTGCCTTCATGTTTTCAATGACCTTTGCATAATCATCGGGGTCCACTACGACGGTTACGTATTTGAAGTTTTTTGCAGCCGCCCTGATCATTGACGGCCCGCCGATATCGATATTCTCAATAGCCTCTTCAAAGGTGCATCCTTTGGTGATAACCTCTTTAAAGGGGTAAAGGTTTACCACGATCATATCGATATGTTTGATGCCGAGGGTCTCCATTGCCTTCTGGTGCTCGGCGTTGTCGCGTATGTTCAGGATCCCGCCGTGTATCTTCGGATGAAGCGTCTTGACCCTTCCGTCCATGATCTCCGGAAAACCAGTGTAGGAGCTCACTTCCATTGGATTAAGACCAAGACCCTCAAGATACTTCTTTGTCCCGCCGGTAGACAGCACCTCGACCCCGTAGTCCTTCAGACATGCCGCAAGATCATTCAGGCCGGACTTATTCGACACACTTATCACTGCACGTCTAATCTTCATATGTTCCTCCCTTTTTTTTAAAAGCCAAAGGCTTTGTTGATAATAAACACCGATATATCCGTTGCACCTGGTTTTCTCTCGAGGATCGAAACGATCCTGCATATCCTCTGCTCCGATTTGCAATCGTGGCAATAACCCGTTTTGGCGCATGGCAACGGAAGATTAAGTCTCTTTGCGTTCATCGGCGCCGCAATATTCTTGATCCTCTCGATAGCAGCCTCAACATCGGGGACGATCTTGTTATAACCGGCGATAACGATGACCTTCTTCGGACCAAAGGTAATGCTATTCACCCGGTTGCCGAAGCCGTCAATATTGACGATCTCACCGTTCTCGGTGATCGCGTTTGAGCCTGATATAAAAAGATCGCTCGTTAAATGCCGGATCCTCATCCCCTGTATCTCCTCTTTCGCAAGCTTCGGATCCCAGTGGTCAAGAACCGTTACCTTTTCTTTTTTAAGCCTTTCAACGAGCCCCATCTCCCTGAGGGTCATAGACCCACCGATCCCGATTGTCATCTTGGGCCTTACGTAACCTATAACCCTGTCCAGAAGATCCTTTTTGTCTTTAAAAAAGGCAGCATCGAAATAGTTCTCTTTTAAGGCCTGTACGGTGCGTTCCGCCATCTTTTCAATATACCACTTCTTCGTATCCATACCACCTGCCCCCTTGATGTGCCCGATATAGGTGTTATAGTAAATTCTGCGGGAAGTGTTTGTCAACAACAATCTCCCCATTCCCCCCATCCCTTTTATCTTGACAAATAATATGCGTCTATGTAGTATCAAAATTATATTTACCGGTAGATAT
>MVRS01000139.1 GCA_002067975.1 Syntrophorhabdus sp. PtaU1.Bin058 | reverse complement strand
GTTCGCAAGCCTGTTCGCGACATCCACCCCTTCGCTGATAGGCCTTGTGATGCTCCTGGTCAGTTTGACGGCTATCACCGTTGCAATACCGGCCACCGAAATAAAAAGGGTAAAAAATACCCAGAAGGCATTTCGGTATATCCTTTCCGCCTCCTTGTATCTGGCGCTGCTCTGTGCTTCCTCGTACTGTACAAGCTCCGCACACAACTGGTGGAGTTGCATCATGGTGGCAGGACGTATCTTATTCAGATACTCTTCGACGGTAAGTTTCTCGTCCTTGCCGAGACTTACCACTCTACGGTAAATACCGTTCAGGGAAGAAAGGGCGTTCTTTACGCGGTCGATGTATTCCGACGGCGCCCCATTCTTCGACTCCATGCTCTCCAGCTCTGTCAGTGCATCTTTATAGGTTGCTACTGCAGTCATGATCCTCACACGTTCATAGCTCATTGTCCCGTAGTCCTTTGCCTGGATGATGATGAGGAGCGCCTGATCGATGACATGGACCGAATCCTTGATAACGTTCGCGTACCAGATCTGTTTGTTATTCTGTTTTACGATGATATTGATCTTCTTATTGACATCATGGAGGCTATAAATCCCAAACGCCGCTACCATGATCATAAAAATGAGAATAACGCTTAAGCCGATCCCCAGCCTGACACCGATCTTCATTCTTTCCAGCATAGTCTACCCTGTTTATATCTAATCCCGTAAACCGTTACTATGAAGTCATTTTCTCTTATGGATTGTGATGCCTTTATACAGGATCGACCCGATAGACTTTTCTGTGTTATGGATGATCTCTTTCGACAGCGGGGCATAATGGAGGGATTCCGTGTATTTCTGCCCTTCATGGGTAATCCACCACAACAGCTTCACAAGTTCCTCCGCTTTCTCTTTTGTGTTCTCCGGATAATCCTGTTCCCTATAAACGGCAATCCAGGTGAAACCGCTTATCGGATATCCACCCGGAACCGGTGTATTTGTCAGCGAAGGACTCATGATATTGGTCAAGCTAACATTGGCAGCCATACTCGCCGATTGTGTCGTCGGTTTAATGAACTGCCCTGATTTATTTTTTATCGATGCGACGGCCATCTGGTTCCCTATCGCGTAGATCAACTCTACATATCCGATGGAGCCCGGTATCTGCCTTATAAGACCGGCAACACCGGGATTACCCCGTGCACCCTGACCCGTGAGCCACCTGAGTTCTTTCCCCTTGCCCATCTTCTGTTTCCAGACCTTGTGCGTTTTGGTAAGAAATTCACTGAATATGTATGTCGTACCGCTTGCATCGATCCGGTGTATAACGGTAATAGGCGAGTTTGACAGTCTTGCGCCAGGATTGATCAATAGGATATGCGGGTCGTTCCATGTTGTGATCTTGCCGAGAAAGATATCCCCTATAACTTCCGCGGTAAAGTTTAACTGCGGATTACCCGTGATATTATATGTTACTGCCACGGCGCCGATGCATGTCGGGATATGGATAACCGGCTGTTTTGCATCAATGAGCTCCTGTTCGTTTAAAATAACGTCTGTTCCTGCGAAGTTGACCTTCTTGTCGATGAGCTGCCGTATCCCTTTTCCTGATCCTGTGCCTTTATAATACACGTTGACGCCGTACTGCTTCGAATATATCTCAAAGATAGCTTGGTAAAAAGGCTCCGGGAAGGTCGCTCCTTCTCCATACAACACCTTCGGTGTGCTCTCGCAAAAGGCAGGATTAACAAAAAGATGTATACTAAACAATAAACAGAGGAACCTTGAAAATATCTTTATTAACATCTACATGCTCCTGATAAAGCCCATATAGTATTTATCCATTAAATAGTTAATTTTACGTCCCTGATATTGTTAATTTTTGGTTAAATCTATTCCAGACCCTTGCGTTCGCAGTATATCGTATATCGTAGTTCGTATATCGAAAAGGTTCTTTTGCCTTTCACGATATACCATATACGAACTACGATATACGGTCTGTTTATTCGGAAAATATCTTCCCGGGGTTGAGGATATTGTTTGGGTCGAAAAGTTCCTTGATCTTCTTCATCGTTGTGATTACCTCAGGTGAGAGTTCCATGCCGAGGTAGGCAGATTTGGATGTGCCGATACCGTGCTCACCGGAGAGCGTGCCGCCGAGCCTTATCGTTTCTTCGAATAGGGCTTCAACGGCCTTTTCCGCCCTTGCCCTGTCTTCCGGCGTGTCCTTGATCATGATGCTCACGTGGAAATTCCCGTCCCCTGCATGACCGAAACTCAGGATGGGCACGCCGAACCGCTTCTCCATCTCTTCAAGCGCCCTGATAAGCGTCGGGATGTGTGAGCGAGGGACGACTACGTCCTCTGCGATCTTCACCGGATTGAGATTATATGTCGCCTGGGAAAGGACCCGTCTTGCCTGCCAGAGCCTGTCGGCCTCCTGGAGGTCCCCGGTGACATCGCATTGGATCGCCTTCTTGTCGAGGACAATCCTGTTGACCTTCTCGACCTGCGGCTGTATCGATTCCCTATCGCCGTCGACCTCGATGAGCAGCAACCCCCCTATCCCTTCCGGCAAACCCATGGGGGACGCCTGCTCGCTGCATTGGATCGATGCCCTGTCCATGAATTCAATCGTCGACGGGACAACCTTTGCGGCAATGATGGCCGAAACCGCGGCCGCAGCATCCTCGACCTCCCGGAACAGGGCAAGGATCGTGGCCTTCGCCTCAGGCAAGGGGATAAGCTTCATGATGATCTTCGTGACAATGCCGAGGGTCCCTTCACTTCCCACGAAAAGGCGGGTCAGATCGTACCCGACAACGCCCTTCATCGTCCTTACCCCTGTATTGATGATCTCCCCTGTGGGCTTAACCACCTCAAGCCCCAGTACGTAATCCCTTGTGACGCCGTATTTTAATGAGTTCGGGCCGCCCGCGCACTCTGCAACGTTCCCGCCGATGCTTGAATATTTAAAAGAGGCCGGGTCCGGCGGATAGAATAGCCCGTGTCTTGCTGCCTCCTGCTGAAGGTCAAAGGTGATAACACCCGGCTCCACGGTCGCGGTAAGGTTTTCCGTATCGATCTCAATGATCCGGTTCATCCTCGTAAAGACCAGTATAATCCCTCCGCACACCGGGATGGAGCCGCCGGTCAGCCCGGACCCCTGACCCCTTGGGATCACAGGGAAACGGTATTGGTTGGCGAGTTTCAGGATCTTCGATACATCTTCTGCGGACGATGGAAAGACGATAAGGTCAGGGATCACCCCTTCGTTCCTTCCATCATAGGAGTAGCACTTTCTTTCCTCCGGCGAGGTCAATACATTCTCTTCCCCCACAGTCCTTATGATCTCTTCTATGATCTTGTCTTCCATACAAATCCCTTGAATAAGCAATAAGCTGTCAGCAAACAGCTATCAGCATTCAGCAATACGATAGTCTATGTTGTCTTCTCCGTTTTAACGTTGAACATAGAACATTGAACGTTGAACGGATTTTGCTCTCAGCTTTTTTTAAACACCGCCCCTGTCGCCGCTGAGGTAACGAGATTCGCGTAACGAGCCATGTAGCCCTCTTTTATCTTCGGCTCAGGCCGTTTCCATGCCTTCCTGCGTTTTGCAAGTTCACTTCCGTCTACACGGAGGTGTATGATCTTTTTCACGAGGTCTATCTCGATGACGTCCCCGTTCTTCACGAACGCGATGGGTCCGCCTTCCGCAGCCTCAGGCGACACGTGTCCTATACAAAGACCCCTTGTCCCGCCCGAGAACCTCCCGTCAGTGATAAGGGCGCATACCCTGTCGAGACCCCTGCCTGCA
>MVRS01000138.1 GCA_002067975.1 Syntrophorhabdus sp. PtaU1.Bin058 | reverse complement strand
CATCATCGATGTCTCCGGTTCCGGCACAGGCTCAGGAGGGGTCGTGATATTCAGGGATCCTCCGCCTCCTACCGGCTATCCTGCGAGGATGTCCCTTGCCGGAACCGTAAGAGGGGCGTCGAGCGTAATCGCCCAGATAGACCAGATCTATGAGGGATACTCGACAATCACGTCAACGGTGATCAACCAGATACGTACAGACATTACAAACTTTATGAATACCTACGGGGATAGCCTGAAGACAACGCTCCTTTCCCACCTGATACTGGACGGTGTAAGTCAGGATGCGTTCCATCTGCAGCCGGGAGTCGTCATCCAGCAGACCGGCGATATTACCCTCAGCAGCGACTGGGACATGACGTCATGGAGGTTCTTGGGTGAACCGGGGACCCTGACACTGCGGGCAGGCGGGAACCTCAATATATACGCCAACCTTATAGATCACCCTACGGCCCTGGCTAACCTGCCCGGGACATCCGGGAGGGATTCATGGGGCATTAACCTCGTCGCAGGCGCAGACCTGAGTAGCAGCGACCTTATGGTAGTGAAACAGGGGACCGGAAACCTCACGATAGGACCGGACAACACAAATGCCAAATTGGTAGGCGGGAAAATGGTCTACAGTGAAAGCGCCCCCGTGCGCTTTGCCTCAGGAGGAGACACACTTATACGTTCAGGCCCTGCGACGGGCTATATGATCAACAGCTCTATCCGGTACACGCTTGGAAGCTATGACGGGGACATAACGGGCTATGTGGGCGGAAACCTCACGATAAAGGGCGGTGCGATCCAGACGGCGATCAGCGATATTAACATTACCGTGGCCGGCAACCTCGTTATGGATTATGGGAATGACTATAACACCACAAACACATCCATAGGCTCCATCAGGACTACCGGCCAGCACCAAACACCCTCATCTGCGAACATGCTTTTTTACTGGGAATACGAAGACGGGGGAGACATTGTGCTTGAAATCGGCAAGTCTTTGATCGGACGGGTCAACCAGAATTCGGATACGAAAAAGAACGCCTGGGATAATCCTTATAAGTATTACGACAGGGATACGGGCATATGGTCTACTAATTTTGATGTATGGGCAGCGAGCTATCCCGGCGCCCCGAGAACTTCCGGGTATGAGACGACCGAGGGTCTTGTCACCATGGCCGGCGGGGACATCAGGGTGCATGCAGGGGGGGATTTCTTTATCCAGACAGGCACCTTCGGTGAGGGAGACCTTAAGATATACGCCGGCGGCAACATCGACGGCCGGTTCCTGGTAAAGGAAGGCGCCGGCGAGATCCATTCCCTTGCCAACTTTGGGGTAAAACAGATGGCCAATCAGTCCATAGAGCTCTTCGATGCACAGGTGAACCTCTCTGCGCAGGGGGATATACGGATAGGCACATTCCTGAACCCCATGATCGCCAATCTGTCCTTTACGGACTGGAACCTCCAATACGGCACCGAATCAAGCGTGAAGCTGAGGGCCGTCACAGGGGATGTATCGCTCTCCGGCGACAGCGCCTTCTACAGCCTCACTACTTCCTACCAGAACCGCGAAAGGATACTGCCCCCTATTGTAGAGATCCGGGCAGGCAGGGACATCCTTTTATCAAATGAATTTGCCCTTGTCCCGTCTCCGACAGGCAACCTGGTCCTTGAAGCAGGCAGGGACATAAACGGGGCGTATGGCGATGAGAAGCGGTCATCCTTTGTCGTCTCAGATATGTTGCCTGATGATGTATACGGCCTCCACAAAGGTTTTGCAGTAAGCAGTCTTTTCAATCCCAATGAGCATGCATTGTCTGTCCACACGGAAGACCCTGTGCCCATACAGATCACGGCCATAGAAGGCGATATCAAAAACCTGCAGCTCGCCCTCCCGAAGTTTGCCTGTATCGAAGCAGGTCAGGACATAATAGACATCTACTATCTCGGGCAGAACGTGAACCCTGAAGACATAACCCTCATCAGGGCAGGCAGGAACCTGCTCTTCAGCGAGGCCTTCGGTACAGACTACGATACCGGCATTGTACACGGCGGACCCGGCACGCTGATCGTCCAGGCAGGGAACAATATCGACCTCGGCACAACATCAGGCATTCAGACCGTAGGGAACGGGTATAACTCGGCGCTCGATAAAACAAAAGGCAGCGATCTCATCGTGGCGGCAGGCATCGGGATCGATCTTGACCCATATACGATGAAGGAGTTATTTGATGTTTTGAGGGATGTCGGAAGAGCATATACCTGGCTCAGAGGAATAGGCAGTGCGGTTATTCCTGACTCAATGATGGATGAATCATTTTTTGTTAATTTGAAGAACGCCGGAAGAGACTATTATACATTGCTCAGGGGGAAAACCGGCACCGCAGGGGCAAATGCCATTGCTGACGATGCAAGAAAGAATATCATCCTGCCGGTTATAGGCGAAGAGGAAGAGGGCACGGAAGGCGTTCTCGACATGGTCCGTTCCCAGATCAGCACCAAGGCAGGAACAGACAACATATATCTTCTTGTGAGGGGAGACCTCAACCTGGGTAAAAGCTCCTTTGTGAGCGATGCGGACAGAAAGAATACGGGCGTCTTTACCGCTGCCGGAGGGGCCATCAACATCCTGGGCGGCGGCGATGTCAATGTCAATGAGGCGCGGGTGATGACCTTCAGGGGCGGGGATATCACCGTCTACGCGCTGTGGAACAATGATTCTGTCGTCAACGCCGGCAGGGGCTCCAAGACGGCGATCAACGTCGAGCCCCCAATGACCGTGAAAGAATATGAATACGTTCAGGAAGGTGGAAAGACGGTAAAGCGCTTAAAGAGTCAAACCATAGTATTTGAGCCCCCTTCCGTAGGCAGCGGGATCAGGACGCTCACGTATGACCCGGACGGCGAGGCAGGGCCCCTGAAGGCCCCTTCCGAGGGTGATATCTATATTTTCGCAAGCACCATTGACGCCGGCGAGGCGGGGATCCGCGGCAGGAACGTAACACTGGGGGCGCAGACCGTGGTCAACGTACAGAATATAAGCTTCAGCGTGGGGGCCGTCGGCATTACGACGCAATCACAGGGCGGCGTGAGTCTCGGTGCCCTCACAGGCTCCACGAGCCTTAACGCGGCAGCCAGCGTATCCCAGGACATGACTGCCATGGCAGCGGGCAGGACACCTGAAAGGGCCATGCAGCAGCCCATCGAGGATATCATGAAGTGGGTCGACGTGAAGGTCATCGGCTATGATCTGAATGCCCCTACCATCGGGGGACCTGATGAACAAGAGGGCGGGCAGGAATCCTGATAGAAGGATATTGAAAAATACAATTTGAAGTAATGTGGCCCGCACAGCGGGCAGGAGAATACACGGAGGTTTTGTATGTCGGGAAAGAGGTTTCAAAGGGCGCTGCTCTGCATGATGATCGCTGTCTTTGCCTTAATAGCGGGCGCCGGCTCAGCTTCTGCATGGTGGGACGGCAAATGGAAGTACCGGAAAAAGATCCTGTTGAACACAACGGCCCAGGGGGCTGATACCAAAGAGGCCCTCGCGGATTTCCCGGTGCTTGTCAGGCTCCATTCAGGTAATTTTAGCTTTGGCAACGCAAAGAATGACGGCGCGGATATCCGCCTCGTTGCATTGGACGACAAGACCGCCCTCAAATATCATATTGAACGCTATGATGCGAAGGAAGAGATGGCATTCATCTGGGTCAAGGTGCCGAGGCTCGCCCCGGCCTCCAGCCAGGATGCCGTCTGGCTCTATTACGGCAACAGCGGCGCTGCGGACGGCCAGGAGTCGGGCGGGACGTACGATACGCCACAGCTTGTCGTCTACCACCTTGGGGAAAAGGAAGGGGCGCCGCGGGATGTAACCGCCTACGGGAACAACGCAAAAGAGTTTATCGGCAAGCTTGAGACACCGGCCATAATCGGTCGCGGAGCTACGCTGAAAGGGGAAGGCGACAGGATGGTGATCGCCAGGACGCCGTCACTGAACTTCTCCAAGGGATTTACCTTCTCTGCCTGGATAAAGCCTGCACGTTCCCAGCAGGACGCGCGGCTCTTTTCATGGGACGACGGGAAGCAATCCATCATTATCGGCATCGACGGGACCAGACTGTACTGCGCCGTGGCAGGACAGGGCAAAAAGGCTGTGGCAGACAAGGGCGCCGACCTGACGCCTCAGAAGTGGATACATGTGGCTGTGACCGCCGAGCCGGGGAAAGACCTGAAAATCTACACAGGGGGCAAGGAGAGGAGCTCTGCAAGGCTCGCATCCGGCGGCCTTCCTGAGCCTGTGGCTGATATCGCCGTCGGAAGTACGCTCCAGGGCAAGAACTCATTTGCCGGGGATATTGACGAGGTGGAGATAGCAGGGATATCCCGCACACCGGAATGGATAGGGGTGGCAGCAATAGCACAGGGTCCTGAAACGCCGCTTATTTCATACGCGGAAGAGGAGTCCACATCGGGCGCAGAGAGTCTCACCCTCCATCTGCTCGCGGTGACCGCAAGGGCCATCACCCTTGACGGGTGGATCATCATCGGCATGATCATCATCATGATCGGCTGGACGTGGATCCTTTTCGCCAACAAGTTTATGGCCCTGCGCAAGACGAAGAGGGGGGACAGCGCCTTCTTCGAATCGTTTAACGGGGAAGAGGACATCTGGACCATGAAAGACCGGGAGGAAGAATTTTCAGACTCTTCGCTGTACAGGATATACCGCTCCGGGCTCGAAGAGCTGGAGAAGAGAATAGAAAGACTGACGGGGACAGGAAAAAAGACCCTGCCGTCGCAGGCGATCACAACATTCAGAGCGGCCCTGGATAAAGCGATCGTGCAGGAGAGCAAGATGAACACCTCCGGGCTCATCTACTTTACCATGAGCATATCCGGAGGACCCTTCATGGGGCTCTTCGGGACCGTATGGGGCGTCATCAACACCTTTGCCGGCGTGGCGGAGGCCGGCGAGGCAAACCTGGCGGCAATAGCCCCGGGCGTGGCCTCGGCGCTTGCCTGCACCCTTATGGGCCTCGCGCTTGCCATACCTGCGCTCTTCCAGTACAACTTTTTGTCCGCAGATATCAAGAATAACACCGCGGATATGTACCTCTTCGCGACGACATTTGGAAATAGAGTAGAAGAAGAATACGGGGGTAAGGAATGAGTAAAAACCCATATGATGAAGTTGAAACCGTTGCGGAACTGAACGTTGTGCCGCTCCTTGACCTTTCCTGGAATCTGCTTATCGTCTTTATGATGGTCGTTACCGCAACGGTCCAGGGTATCAACGTGAACCTCCCCAAGGCGAGCGCCGCCGCAGGCGCCATCAAACCGGCCACCAAGGCAATTACCATCACCGCTGAAGGCACCGTCTACCTCGACAGCGCACCGGTGACAATGGCGGAGCTGGAGATGCGGCTTAAGCAGATCAAGGCCGTAAGCCCTAACTTTCCTGTGGTGATCAAGGGAGATGAGAGGATAGGGTACCGGAGCGTCATTGCAGTGCTGGACCTCTTGCAGAAGCTTGAGATCACCCAGTTGGGCCTTGTTACCCAGAAACTGGTGAAATAGGGCGGCGGCCCGATAATTCAGGAGGATGCGCGGGATATTGTGAAGACAACGCAGAAATCGCAATATAAAGGGAAAAAGAGGTCTTCTTCTAAGCCGACCCTGATCATTACCGGGGCTGTTATTTTGCTCTTTATCGGTGTTGTGGCGTGGTTCGTTTACCTGATAACCACCGATAAGGGCGGCGGCGGAAAGAAGGTCTTCGTTGCCACAATAGACTTAGTGAGGCCCAATGTCCCTGACAGGCCTCCCCCCCCTCCTCCCAAAGAAAGACCGGCTGAAGAGGCTATTCAAAGGAAGGAGAATTTTATGGCGCCGCAATTTGCAGGGCCGCAGGCGCCGGGAGCCAGAGGGGGAGACGATAAACCGGCCCCGTCAGGTCCATTGGGGCTCGATGCCGAAGGGGGCGCGGGATCGGACGGTTTTGGTCTCGCCGGCAGAAAAGGACAGGGCAGGGACATCGTTACGTTGGGGAAAAGCGGTGGTGGTGGCGGCGTGGAGAACGAACAGGGGGCGCTCATGAGAAGGTTTGCCTCATACAACTACCTTATTCAGGAGACCATGAGAAAGGCCGTACGCAGGTACCTTGACGAGAAGGGGGGTATCCCCAGGGGCAAGCTCGAGGTCATCGTTCAGATCGTGCTGAACAACAGGGGCTCTATTACAGAATATAAGATCGTCGGCTCATCAGGAAATCATGCCATGGATGAGGCAGTCAGGGAATCGATCAAATTTGTGAAGATGAACGAACCGCCGCCGCAGGGAATACCGAGAAGCATGAGGGTCAGGATCACATCACAGGGATAAAATGGATTGTGCAGCACAGGGCCACATTGTGTACAACAGGTTTTTCCGGGGATAATCTCAACTATTTGACCTTGTATTCTAAGAAAAGATCACCGCGAGATCAATCCCGGTGCTGATAAGCGATATCGTGAATTGTTAATAAAATACTGCAAATTACCTTTAATTATTAACAGTGTATTAATTTTCGTGTGATAGGGTATTCCAGCATCGCACATCCGGGTTGGCATTCATTGTGCTACGACGCGATACGATAAAAAAACCGGCAACGGCGGTAGCCTGTCAAAAAACATCTGCTTGATTTTAAGGAGATAAAATGACCCTCCTCCAAAAGATCAAATCCAGAGAAGCCAATATCGGTGTCATCGGCCTGGGCTATGTAGGCCTCCCCCTCGTCATCGAGTTCTGTAAGGCAGGGTTCCCCGTCACGGGCTTCGATATCGATCCGAACAAGGTCGCCTCGCTCAACAAGGGAAGGTCTTACATAAAGCATATCGACATATCACCGATAGTTGGTCACTCACGGCACACGGCTCATAGCAAAAAGCGAAGCACGTCGAAGCTATCAGCGATCAGCTCTCAGCCCTCAGCTAAGTTTGCGGCGTCCACCGACTTCAGTCTCTTAAAGGACATGGACTGCATCCTCATCT
>MVRS01000137.1 GCA_002067975.1 Syntrophorhabdus sp. PtaU1.Bin058 | reverse complement strand
AAGTCCGTTCCCGGCATAGGTGATCATCATGTGGTGCATCAACACCAGGACGGTCAGGTAGACCCGGATATTGTCGATAAAGTATAAACGGGATGCCGGCTTATGCCGGATGTCTGCTGCAGCGGGTTGGCTTGCAGCCTTTGTTTCACCGGCCGAATCGGGAGATGTTACCTGCTCTACCATTTTTCCTCCTGTATAAACTACGTTATCAGCCGGAACGATTTTCAACGACTGGCCGTTATCCCTCCCGCACTTTTCATATTTACTTCAAATTATTATTACTTTCAAGAAAAAATCTATTGATTGCGCTACCCTCCTCCAAGCAGTATCAGTGTCAGGGTAAGGGTATCGCCGTCGTGAAGGACGCTGTCGAGACCGTTTGGAAGACCGTAGTGGGAGACGCCGTTCAGTTGTACCCGGAGCAACCCATCCAGCAACAAATCTCCCGTATCCGGGTCAATGATCTCCTTTGCAAAATAAGTAGTGCGGAGGAGATCGTCGAGCAGCTTGCCCAGCGTGCCCGATTCTATCTCCACCTCAGAGGGTATTTCCGGTACCTGTACTGTCTTGTTTATGTATATCTTCACTTGCTGGAACTCACATCTGCCACTCCATATAGCCCCTATCTCGCAACGAATGGCCCATAGCAACTGCCTTTTCCTATTTCATCCACTTCCCTTGTTCCTTCAATGCCTTCACGATCTTTTCCGGTGTCACCGGAAGCTCTTTGAACCACACCCCTGTGGCGGAATGAAGGGCGTCGATGACCGCCGGCGGGGTGCTCACATGAGAGCCTTCGGAGGCCTCTTTTGCACCGAAGGGGCCGTCAGGATCGTTGGTAATGATATCGATTACCTTTATATCAGGCACGTCTGTTGAGCGAGGCATCTTGTAGTCAAGGAGCGTGCTGTTATGGGTCTTTCCCTTTTCCATGACAAAACATTCGTAGATGGCCTGGCCGAGACCTTGTATGGCCCCGCCTTCATTCTGGCTTTCGACGCTCACGGGGTGCAGCGGGACCCCGGCGTCATGCGCAATGATGAAGTCATGGACATCAATCTTCCCGGTCTCCATGTCAACACCGAGGCGGACAGTCTGGGCGGTGAAACTGAAGTTAATGCCGCCCTCTCCCGTACCGTGATCGAAGTCGAGGGGTTCATCGATGCCGTAGTCGGAATGACCCCTGCCGAGGATCACGGCCCCGGCGCCTTCATAACAGGCTATCTTTGTCAGCTTCTCAAATGACATCTGCTTCTCGGGATTAGTTTTCAGGGAAACGACAGCGTTTCTTATCTCGATATCGTCAGGTTTGACTTTCCAGGCCTTCGCCCCGGCTTCGAGGAGCTGCTTTTTTGCGTCTCTCGCGGCGAACTGCGTTGCCTGCCCGGCAAGCAAAGTGACCCTGCTTCCGTAGCTGCCCGGGTCCACGGGAGTATAGGCGGTATCGACCCGTTTTATCGATATATCTTCGTATCTCACGCCCAGTTCCTCTGCCGCTATCATGGCAAGGACCGTGTCCGATCCCTGACCGCAGTCGGTTGCCCCCGTGATGAGATTGACAGTCCCGTCCTCACAGATCCTGATGGTGGCTGCGCATGACTGGTGGCCGAGCTGGCGGGCGCCACCGTGATAGGCGGTCCCCGATAGGCCAACCCCGTAAGACACAGGACCTTCCTGCCTGGGCATTTTGTCCCTGTCTGCCCAGATTGTGTCTTCAGTGACCGCCTTCAAGGCCTCTTTAATGCCGCATGTTTTCACCTTGAAGCCGGTGACAGCCTTGTATACCTCGCCGGGCTTCGGGTTGTCGATGGCGTTACGCATCTTGATCTCAACGGGATCTATGCCGAGTTCTTCCGCCATCATCCCCATCTGGGCATCGCATGCAAAGCGCGTATGGGTGAATCCGTGACCGCGCATGGCTGCCGAGACAGGGTTGTTGGTAAAGACACGCCAGCAGTCGTACTTGTAGTTTGGAAGTTTGTAAGGAACCGGTGTGCCGTAGCCTGTAAGGAACATGGTCAGGGGACCGATGGCGGTATAAGCGCCTCCATGACCGATGACCCTGCTCTCGACAGCGGTGAGGATCCCGTCTTTCGTCATGCCCATCTTGTTGTAGATGGTCATGTTGTGGCGTCTCCGACAGGTGGTGAGCACTTCTTGCATGGTATAGATGAATTTTACAGGCTTACCCGTCTTCTTGGAAAGCATGACGGTACACAGATCGCCGGCAACAGAATCGTTCTTAGTGCCGCCGAAGCCGCCGCCGATATAGGGCTGGATCACCCTGATCTTGCTCAAGGGCAGCCTGAAGCAGCCGGCCAGATGCCGGTAGTGGAAATAGGGGCTCTGCTTAGCAGGCCAGACAGTAATATACCCGGAGGGATCGTAGTAGGCGAGAGAGGCGGGGGGTTCAAGAAAACCTGTTACTACCCTGCCTGTCTCGAAGCGGTCTTCCCTGATGAGGTACGATTCAGCAAAGGCCTTCTCCACGTCGCCGAAGTTCCAGTGGTATTCGACGCTCACGTTGTTGGGCCGGTAGGCATGAATGACAGGGGCACCCGGCTTCATCGCCTCTTCGGGATCAAAGACACCCGGGAGTTCCTCATAATCAACCTTGATAAGTTCGCATGCCTCCTCGGCGATGTCTTCATCGATGGCCGCAACCGCTGCTACACCTTCATGAAGATAGCGCACTTTGTCGACGGCAAGAGGCGGCTCATCCCGTGTGGTTGCCATGAACCCCCAGGTCCACCCGTTGAAGTCCTTGCCGGTTATGACGGCCTTTACGCCCGGGAGCCGCTCAGCCTTACTCGTGTCGATATTGAGTATCTTCGCGTGGGCAAAGGGTGCCCGCGCCACCTTGCACCAGAGCATATCGGCAAGGGAATAGTCGGCGGCATACTTTGCCTGACCCATTACCTTTTCTTTTGCGTCGATCCTCGGTACCCGTTTGCCTATAACCGAATACTTTCCCATTTCCACTACCTCCCTTCCTTTAACATTTGGGCAGCGGCCTTTATTGACTGTATAATCTTTGTATATCCCGTACAGCGGCAGAAGTTGCCTTCCAGTCCTTTCCTGATCTCTTCATCGGTAGGGTCCTGGTTTTTGTCAAGAAGGATTTTCGCGGAGAGTATCATGCCGGGAGTGCAGAAACCGCACTGAAGGCCGCCGATATCGACAAAGGCCTGCTGTATGGGGTGAAGTTTTTCGCCGTCCGCAAGCCCTTCAATGGTCGTTATATGCTTGCCGTTTGCCTCCACGGCCAGTATGAGGCAGGCGTTGACGGCCACACCGTCCATAATAACCGTACAGGCGCCGCACTCACCCTCGCCGCACCCTTCTTTTGCTCCGGTTAATCCAATGTCTTCCCTGATAACATCCAAGAGCGTTGCCCATGGCTTAACCTGGAGGGTATGTTCATTGCCGTTGACATTTAGCATTATCTCTTTCATTGTGATCTCCCTACGATAATAGAATCTGGTTCAGCGCGCGTCTTGTCAGGACATATATCATATCGCACCGGTATTCCCTGGACGCCCGGTGGTCATCTATGGGGCTGCACTGCGTAACGGCATTTCTTGCCGCTTCGTCGACCAGCGCCGATGTTATCTGCCTGCCCTGAAGCACGGCTTCAGCGGTTGGGGCGCGAACAGGCGTCGGCGCCACAGCCCCAAGGGCAATCCTGATATCCTTACAGATGCCGTTCTCGCACGTCCCGGTAACCGCAACGCCGACGATGGCGAGGTCCATGGAGTGGCGCGGCGATAATTTCAGGTAGACGCCCCTGCTTGTCTCCCGCTGTTGCGGGACTGTTATCTCAACCACCATTTCGTTTGCCTTGAGGGCTGTGATGCGCGGCCCGATGAAAAATTGCTCCAGGGGAACTATCCTTTCTTTTCGGGCACTCCTGATCTTAACGGAGGCCGATAAGGTAATAAGCGACGGGATGCTGTCCGCGGAGGGGACGGCGTTGCAGATATTACCGGCAAAGGTCCCCCTGTTGCGCACCTGCGGTGAAGCCATACTTAACGCGGCCTGTGCGAGTATCGGGTAGTGTTCCTGCACTGCCGGAGACTGCGCGATTGAGGTGATAGTAGCCAGGGGACCTATTTTCAAGCCGTTCCCGTCATATGAAATCGTATCCAGCCCCGATATACCCTTGAGGTCGATGACATATTCCGGTTCTTTTATTTCCCGTTTTTTCAGCTGCGGGATCAGGTCGGTGCCTCCGGCGAGGAGTCTGTAGGCGCCTTTGTGCTTGTTGAGCGCTTTCAATACCTCGTCGAGCGTCTTTGGAACAACGTAGTCGAACCGTGGTAATCGTCGATAAAATATGCCCATAACCGGCTCCTTTCTCTTTTACTTATTTTTTACTAATTGTATATACAAGTCTGTAGGATTTATTATGGTACGCATAAATACTCTTTACTGACCTGTCACCACTCATTTCACTACCCTTCAATTTAGTTTTTTACTAAAGACTTCTGATCCCGGGGCAACATTGCCTCAGGAACAGGCGGCTTGTACCCCGGAGAACTACGGGGTCTTATTTCATGAATTTCGTTATATTTTTAATAGGATAACGATAGGCAAAAAAATTTTCTATCGCTCCATATTTATTAAAAGGTATCAGTGCCTCATACATCACTCCCTCCGTTTTTCCGTTACGGATTCAATATACCGTATGGCAAGGCCTTAATCCCTGAAGGGCAACCACTTTCGCACCAAGCCTGTTAAACGTCTATAATTAAAAATAACTGTTATTTTTTGTCAAGTGGTTTTTATGTTCGATACATTTTTTCAAATTTTCCATGAAAAACATAAAGGGGTCAAAACAGTGATCATTTATATATTGCACTGCCCGATTGAACCTTCTTTGCATTTATGGCCGTGGATCCATATCGCACCGCTTAAGTTTGCTCCGCCAAAGTTCGTATCTTTAAGGATTGCCCCGGTCAAGTTGGCATAGCGCAGGTTTGCTGCGGTCAGGTTCGTATAACACAGGTTGGCATGCGTCAGGTCGGCGCCGTCCAGGTATGCCCCGGTCAGGTTTGCCTCGGCCAATATTGCATAGCTCAGGTTCGCCCCGTTCAGGTTCGCCGTGCTCAGGTTCGCATTGTTAAGGCTTGCAGACACGAGGTCAGCGCCGTCCAGGTCCATCCCGACCAGATATGCCCCGGTTAAGTCACAATTAGGGCATTGTTTTGTAGCCTTTAATTTCTGTAGATCATCAGGCCTGTACGCATATACCGCTACTGCACATAAAGCACAGGCCGTAACAACCGCTACTGCGATTGATAGGAACATCCTTCTTGACGTCTTCATTCGATCTCCTCTTTCGTTATATTCCGGTACATGCACATACAGTATCCGTACCGCCTGTACCCATTTTCATACTACATAGATTACCAGATATTCTAAGCGCTTGCCAGCAGTATAAACAAACGTATCCTTAAACCGGCAGGCTTAGCGTGACCGATCCATACCCCGTGCCTTGTCAACGGGCTGTTATTGCCTGACCCCTGCGTTCTCGACGGGCAATGATACCACATCCTTCCACTTCGCCGGGGAATGCCGGAAAGTCCAGTTATGCCAGGCGCGGGCGATGCCGATGTCATATCCATATGTGATCGTCACTTCCAGAACATCCTTGGTCATGACACCCGGATACTGATTCAGAATGATGAGCGCGACTTCCCTTGCTGCGGTCTCATAATTCGCGGGCCTTTTCTTCCAAACGGCATTAGATGCTACATAAGTGACCTCGTTTTTATTGCTGCCTGATACTGTCCATGTCTTTCCTACAAATACTGTTGCCATATGGACCTTACCGGAGGATATAATGGCTTGCTGAGTGGCAAGAAGTCCGGGAAATATGCCTTTCTGGGAAAGGTTTTGCATGACAATCGCACCAATAGCTACAAGGATGAACCACACGCTTACGATAACGATATGGGTCTTCCAGACGGGACCGGCAAGGACATCGCCTTTCGGAAAGGTCCTCACCACAAAGGTATCACATACCATATCATGAAGACTCTGACGTGTACGTCTGTTGAAGATATAAAGATAGATGATTGCCCCGCCTAAACCGAATATGAGCAAACCGAGTAAATAGCCAAGCGGCCCGGTTAAAAGGGCGGGTGGAATCATTGCAGCGTTTAGAAAAAACGGCACTGCGAGGATTGAGTATCTCAGAGATGAGCGCCCAAGGGATATATGTTCTCCGTTACCGTTGACCACCTCTATTTTGACTATCCTTTTGCCAATGGTTTGCCCGTTTCCTATGGAACTATTCAGGACGCCGTAATACACAAGGGCTGCGCAGAAGCCGAGCAGCCTCCCCCAGCCGCCTAAATGAGCGAGAGGATCAAAGAAGAAAATCCCCACGGCGAAACCCACCAGACCCATAAAGATGCCGTCAATGACAAAGGCCAGGATGCGCCGCCAAAAGCCGCTGATAACCCTTTTCTCTAATTGAGGTATTACCTGCTGATCCTCTGAATGAAGGTCGTCCATCTTTATCTCCTTGATGTCCCCTGTTCCTGATCTTATTTCGCATACCTTGTTACAGTGTCATCTACAGCGGCTTTATACGCTTTGGTCTTCAATAACGCAACCTGGGAATGATACCTAAGAAACCGAATGGAATTCCCGGAAATGGCCGGGAAGAAGACTCTCAATCCTATTGCCTATGAGATCCTGTTCGCTATAACCCAAAATAGCTGTAACGCCCTTGTTTATTTTTCGTATAATGCCTTCGTTGTCAATCACAAGGATCGCGTTGGTTTCAAGCTCGTCCATGGCATCCCAGACGCTTTCAAACGGAATCAACATAAGAAAGATCCCCCTATGCCACCTGTCCTTTCAAAAGCCGTCCACTGCATTACCTCGTTGGCCAAGTTCTTTTTACATTATCCTTGTCCCTTGCCAATAACTGACCACTCCGTTCTTCCTTCCTCTTGTTGCTTAACACTTCATATACCAACCTGGTATTTTCTTCAATAATATACCAGGCAAGGAAAATGTCAATTATAATTTTCCTGTATTTTCAGCATAATACACCCTTCAAGGTACTGCTGAGCGGAGAAGCCCCCGCTGCGATATCTTCCTCAAACGCGGCAGACTTCCCGCTGGTGAAAGTGGCTTTACGCTTCCATGAGATCGAATTATAGGTTTATCTTTGAAAGTGATACTAAATGTAAATATCTAAAATCTGTCTTGTTACTTCTCATCAGCCGAATGCACCCTGAGCTTACCGTTGAAATAGGTCCTCTTGACATTATGTGCCTTGTCTTTGGCCCACTGTTCAATGCCCATTTTCTTTATCAAACATAAGTTGAAAAGTTTGGTGTTATGAGGTCTGGTGTTTGCCTGATCAGCATAGGGATGAAGGTGGTCACAGGGAAAGTCCGCGCACTCATAACAATATGCAATTCCTTTCTCGCTTGTGCATTGAAATACAGCACACGGCAGGTTGTCACCCAAGAACGCTATTGTGCCTTTGGTATTCCGGCATCCTTCACATCTTGCTTCCTCTAAGGGCAAGTTGAGTCTTTGGGAAATGCTCTTCCTTATATCAATGTCCTTATTAGCGAGAAATGCAGGACAGTTGAAACAATCCAATCCACATGGCGATGTCATCTGTCGATAGTCCATATTATTATTCCCTCCTCTCTTCCATCCAGCATAACGCTCGGCATAACCCGGAGTGGCCCGACAGGGTCGCGATCGAGTTCATGCCGTTGTTAGTGCACAATGGCTGACCCCGTTTGTTTCACTCTCCCTGTTTTCCAATTGTTGGGCATTTACTCCTTTCAAGAGAACGAGCAGTAACAAGAGGAAATAAGAACGCTTGACTATCTTCATTTTCGTATCCTGTTTGCTAACAAGAAGGTCAGCCAGAGGCGAAAGTAGCTTGCACTTTCGCCGATTGGCTGCACTGCCTCGTTGGGCCCCTTCATCCGCTAATTCCCTTTGAGTGGACTTACCACGCCTTTTGAAATAAGAAACCTGAGTGTTTTCTTCACATTAACTGATTTGAGATTGTCGCAATTCCTTTCGATAACAGTAAACTGTATCTTTCTCGCTCCACTACTATCAGGTTTTTTCCAGGAATAGCTGGTAATTTCCCCTGCGATGCCCTTGATTCGGTCTTCACCTTTTCCGCAGTAATACGCGAAGGATCCCTTTTTGTTCTGATCCTCTGAATAGCCCGTAGTTTCACTGACTAATTCCGTATTCTGCACTGTAGTCTCTCCTCTGAAGGTTCTGTATGTAATCATTTTGTAGCCAGATGATACTTGGCCGTGTGATAACCCTCCATAATGACAAAGCAACCAACCGGTTCCGTCAGATAGAAGTCCTTTTTCAACTATATCTAAATCGTATCCCCAGGCAAGTTCATTAAAAGTGGATGCCTTCATATTCGCTACCCTCATAACAAAGCCCAGCGTCACTATGTATACATCTTGTGAAATTCTCAGGTATTGCCCCTCTCCTTTTCGCAACCTTGAGATGAACCCTCTTTCCCACCTCCAATCCGACTCTGAAGCAGTTCGGTCATTCGTGTTTGGAATCATAGTTTTTTCAACAAAATCCAATAGCCGCTGTGCTTCTGGTGATGCGATTTCATAAGGCGAGTCCGTGTACTCGCGTTCTTTGATAAAGGGCAAGAACTTCTGTGGACTATCTGCTTCTTTGACTGCATGTTTCAGAGTCTTTCCATGCACTTCCTGCGTAGTGAAGGCGTGGACGCCGACAAGAACACTGATTAAGAATATGATCAATTTTATACAACTCCTGGAGTGTCTCATCGAGTCAAATAGCCTCTGGTTCTGTAAGGTGTTTTGTGTCCAACACTTAACACGGGGGTCAGCCAGAGGCCGCTTTGTGGCCGATTGGCTGCACCCACTCGTTGGGTGCTTCTTACCTTTTGCACGGTTCACCTGACTATCCTCTACCAAAGTATAAGAAAATTCCCAGTATTATCAGTAAACCTACAACGATCTTCACTATGTAGGACGACGCCGAAACGTGACGCTTTTCCCACAGACTCAGATCAAATGTGTCGTATCGGGCGGCTGCGAAGAGCGCCGCAGCCGATATAGCATCAAGGGCCAATTCTGCAGCCAAGAGAAGGTGGGCATGCGCGGGAAAGGCGTCAGTCAATACACGCGGGAAACCGACCAACGCTACGGCGATTATGCTTATGGCCCAGTATTTCGCCCGTACTTTTTTCGCAAAGTACATGGCTGCAAAAAGTGCAAAGAATTGCACCCATAAGGCGTCAAGGCCTGAAGATACAAACCGTGGTAGCCTGGAGTAAAGTCTATAAATCCCTGTAGCAGCCGAATGAACAATCAGAATCAAGGGAAAGATAATCAACGGTTTCTTAGTCATTTCAATATCTCATTCATCGGCACCCAACAAATGGATCAGCCACGACCGTAAGGAGTCGGCTGCATCCAAGGGTTATGGCCCTTGTCAGAGCGCCATAGAGAACAGCACCGCTCTGTTCTCGAAGCCGAGCCGTTCATAGAACCTGTGGGCTGCTTCGCGGTGGTGAGCCGAATCCAACTCAACTCGTCGGCAACCCCGATCTCGAGCCATGGCGATGGTATGTCCGACAAGTGCCGTGCCTACGCCTTTTCCTCTCGCTTTTTGATCCACGACCAATTCTTCAATGTGTGCCACAAGGCCTTCTTGCCATAAGCTGTCCTTGATAGAGAGCGATACGAATCCTACAAGAAGTCCGCCATCACTTTCAGCAACAAAGCAGGTATGATGCTCTGATGCGACAACCTTCCCGAAAACCTCTTTCAGCGTCACGGGATTTATAGGCTTATCCAGCCACAGTTGCCGGAGTAAGGATAGGATTCCATCGAAGTCGCTGTCGTCACATTTGCGTATGGAGATCATGCCTTCCCTTGCCATAACGCAGAGTTGAGCCGGAGCGTAAGCGATTGGCTCAAACGATTTGTTGGGTGGTTTCAATCTTCTTCTCCCAGTTCAATCGGCTTCAAGACGTATCTATTATTCTCTTTATCCCATATCAATAAGGCACCAAAATCACATTCCATACAATACCATATTTTCATCGGGTCCTTTTCGGATAAAGCAGCGAAGGCTGGTTTGCCAAGTCGTTCGAGAAATGATTTTCTCCATTTCCCCTTTCCGTCTTTGGATAGAATTAGTAAAAAGCTTCCCCGATTGAGCGCCTTGTCTTCGTATATGCCAATGAGAGCAAGATCAACTATACCGTCACGGTTAAAGTCGCCGGAACGTGAAAATGATAGACCAGAATCTTCCATTAAATTACATCCATCCTCGCAACGAAGTTCTTCGGGGATATCATCAATGATGAGTTCGGAAGCCAAGCGCCATGAAGCATCAATCTGCTCAACCGGAATGCCTCTAATTTCTTTATCAACAGGAATGAATTCCGTGCGAAGCCACCATGCATAGTTCTTAGGTTCGGGAGCAACCTGAACTCTTGTGTGGTTGTAGGGTGCGGTGGAACACCCATACAGGACCATGAGCAAAAGGATATACAGTAGATTCCTAAGTATCATCATCTCCGCCCAACAACATGCTCACCGGCGTGGCGCGCTGTTTTGCCACGTCCGGTGCAGCCATTAGTTGGAAGGCCTCTGCATTCGATTGTGGCTATGGCTGCTCTGAAGCAACCTTTCTATAACGCCCTACTTGATTTCTTTCTTGAGCTCGGAAGTTCTCTCTTCAGTCATTTTCACAATGCAATCACCGTAATCTAAGGAAGCCCCGGTACCTGGATAGGAGAGACTGTGCCGGAATTCGCAATTAGCATCTCTGAACTTAATCCATGCTCTTTGTGCCTTCTGAAGGGCATCAGCCGAATATGCAGAAGCTCCACCGGGCAAGCCCACCTTATTCTGCTCTTTGTCTTGATCCTTTCTCTGCGATAGCAGTTTACGGTAGACTTGGTTCAGCTTGGTATCCGCCTTTTTCGTCTCTTTTTCAAGGCATTCCGTGACCTCTACTGTCGAACAACAACACTTGGAAGCATCAGCCAAAACGGTTGCCACGATTGCGCCATAAGAGATAATAAAAACCGCAAGGGAAAAAGCTATCTTGGCCTTTGCCTTCACAATACCCTCCATCAAATCCACTCACCGTGCAGCTTCCAGTATCTTTACTAAAATCAACGATCCCGATTAGTCTTTTCTACCTTATAACACGGGCATCAGCGGGAGGCGAAGCGCCCTTTTTCGCCGATCCGCTGCATGCCATCGTTCGGTTAGCCTGTCTTTTTGCTGCAAGAATCATATTCTAAATCCCATTAAACCACAGTTTTTTCTCGTCAAAATGTTTCATCTTTGTGACGAATTCCTTTTTGATGACCTTGGACTCGCCTGAGAAAAACTCTACTTCAGTAATGACTGTCAACTCATCAATGTTAGATGGAATGTTAATATGGCCACTAATGGGAGACCAAAAAGTTTGTCTATTTGAGCGTTTTCCCTTATACCATTCATATTTTAGCGCCTCATTTTCTAGACTGTTCCCTAGAAATAGACGCAGCCCTTTGATTTCGGCTTCGTATTGAGAGGGTCTGGGCCTAACGGCCGTGCCCCATTTATCTTTCACATAGGTTGATGCATATACTGTTAAGAAAAACTCGTTTGGTCTCCGTGGTTCAACGTCACTTCGCCCAGAATAACCATTTACATCAACATCAATATGCCAGTTTTCAAAAGCGTCTCGATCACCAGACTGAGTAAATCCCGTCGCCCGATGTAGATAGCATCCCATAAGACCACTTATGCTCAGAAGAACTATGAGATACTTTACAGCACCCGAAACATTTTGACTATTCATCATTTAATTCACCGAACAAAAAACTCACCGAGACACGCATAGCGTGGATTCGGTGCAGCGACAGGTTATGCCTTTGTATATTTCATTATCGCGGTGTAATTTTGATAACTCGGTAGGCTTCAATCCCACCCTGAAGTCGCCGGCCCATCAAGTATGTAGCATCCGGGTACTGCCACTCGACGAGCAATCCATTCTCATCACGCCCAACTTGCTTTACAGATATTGCCTTCCCACGCATTTCCAATACGGTGTCGGCCAACGCACCTGTAGTTACTGGCCCCTTGACTTTTGATGCGCTCTTGGTTGATGGAGAGGAAGCGGTGACCTTTTCGATTTGTCTCACCACATAAGAACCAGTTCCACCTTTGGGAGGCCCGTAAGTAATTATATAAGTAACAGCTCCGTCATTGTAATACCCCTTGCTCGTGTCTCCATAAATGTATTTGTCAGCCTTGATCCTGCTCTGAACAATATCGGCCCCCTGTCCAACCTTGATTGATTCACCTCGGATCGTGGCTTGCTTAACCTTCACGGTATTTTCTGCAAGACTGAATGACACCATAAAGAATATCATGAACATGACCATGGCTATTCTCATTTCCCATTCCCCCTTTCTCGATGCATAACACTTAATATACCAACTTGGTTTTTTCTTACATGATATCCCAGCCAAAAGAAAAATCAACCAAAATATTCCTGTATTTTCTATAAAATACAGCATGAAAATATCGGTTAAATGGTTTTTGCTGATATTACAGGGTAAAAGGAAATATACTTTTTTATGGTTTTTTTGTATGTCTAATCTCAACCTTTACATATCATAAAAGGCTGGTTTGCAACCAGATAAACCCCCAGTGTTTTAGCCTGCTTTTTGTCTGCTATTCACTATCGACTGTTCACCGCTTTTAAACACCAAGTCAATATTTTGACAAATTACGAACATCATCCCGGACAG
>MVRS01000136.1 GCA_002067975.1 Syntrophorhabdus sp. PtaU1.Bin058 | reverse complement strand
GTATATTCCTCTATTGTACATCAAAAATGACCTTTGGAGTCAAATCCTGCACCTCCCATACTACCGACAGATACACCTATGTCGGGTATCTATGCCAGCGTAACATTTTATGGGCCGTAACATTTTATGGGCCGTGAAACCGGCATGATACTAAAATTGCAGATATATGAAAGGCTGGATCGCCGAGGATTTGAACTGCACAATCAGCCAGATTGCGCCTGCCAGAAACAATGATTGCAGGACAAGGGGCATTCTTACCACGACCTGCTTGCCCCATTCTTCAAGACGACCGGGGAGAAAATGGAGTATGTATCCTGCTGCCATGATGATAAAGACGGTCTTGTAGCCTGCAACAAGGGGCATCAATAGCTGTCCCTGGAAGGAACCGGCAATCTGCTTAAGCACGTCGAAGGCGGTCTGGAAGGTGTCTGCCCTGAAGAATATCCAGCCGAAGGAGACGAAATTGAAGGTAAGGATTATTGAGAGAAGCCGGACGAGGCCGTTTTCTTTCATCGTTACATTCTCCCGGAAGACCTTATGGACGATGAGCCCGAGCCCGTGGAGGAAACCCCAGAAGACAAAGTTCCACGATGCGCCGTGCCAGAGACCGCAGACCAGCATTGTCGCCATGATGTTGAAGCACTGCCTGAAGGCGTTGCATCTGTTGCCGCCGAGCGGGATATAGAGGTAGTCCCTGAACCACGTAGAGAGCGATATGTGCCAGCGCCGCCAGAATTCGGCAATGTTCATTGACTGGTAAGGGGAGTTGAAGTTTATGGGCAGCCGGTATCCGATAAAGAGGGCAACGCCGATCGCCATATCGGTATATCCTGAAAAGTCGCAGTAGATCTGGAGCGCATAACCGTAAACGGCCATCAGGTTTTCAATGCCGGAAAACTTGGCGGGATCATCGAATACGCGGTCAACAAAATTAAAGCTGATATAGTCGGCGATAATCATCTTCTTCACGAGGCCGCACACGATAAGGAACAACCCCCTGCCGATACCTTCCCTGGTGATCTCGATCGCGCTCCGGACCTGGGGCATAAATTCCTTTGTCCGCGTAAGCGGGCCCACAAGGAGTTTCGGGAAAAAGGTGACAAAGAAGGCAAAATCGGCAAGCGATGCGGCAGCCTTTACGTCCTTCCGGTAGACGTCGATAAGGTATCCGGCAACCTGGTATGTATAGAAGGAGATGCCGAGGGGCAGGAGGAGATCAAGGGGTTCTATGGACGCTGAAGATATTCTGCTGATAGTCTCAATAAAGAAATTGGTGTATTTCATATAGGCGAGACAGCCGAAGTCGGCCACGAGACCGCATACGAGGAAGGTCTTCCGGCCTTTCTTTGTTGTGCGCCTGTCCATGAATTTTGCAAGATAAAAGTTGAAGAGCGTTGCCGCCGCAAGGATGAGGACATGATACCCGCTTGCCTTGTAATAAAAGTAGAGGGAGAAGAGCGTGACATAGACAACCCGGAGCCCATTTCTCCTGTATGTGAACTGATAGAAAAACAGAAAGATCAGGAAGGCAAAAAGAAACAGCCCTGAAGTGAAAAGCAGCGGTTCATCCTGGTTATAGACAAAGAGGTCCAGGACCCTATTCCAGTCTATTTGATTCATAGTCCCTCAATCCTTTCATCAGCGCCTGAAAAAAGAGGCGGCCCTGCAACTGGTACCCGGCCTTCCTGAAATGCATTGCATCTTTTTGTACGAGCGATGATTTTTGCCACTTGCCGATGGATCCATATCCACCCATCACCATATAGAGGTCCCAATATGCCTGCCCGTTGCGCTTACAATAACCGATCATGACGTTCCGTGCCCTTGACATCTTCTGCCTGAGAAGCGTGTTTCCCGCCTTCCCGAAATCGGGCGGCAGCGTAAGGAGGATCGAAACGTCCGGATTGTCTTTGAGAATGGATTGTACCAGCTCGTCGATCTGCGCGCGAAATGTGGCCGGGTCAAAGTCGCTTTCACCTACATCGTTGCTGCCGAGGGATATAATGACCAGATCGGGCTTGAGGATATTCAGGTGCGGGATGAAATAGGCGGATTCGTTGAAGGTCTTGAAGGATGCCCCGTTTACGCCTGCCGTGTGATAAAGGATCCCTTCTTTTCCATTCTCCAGGGAGATGCCGTACAGTACAGCGTGCCGCTGTGTAGCCTTTGTTTTCCTGACAGCAAGCCGTATATGCGAAGTCGGGGCGGACAGGGTAAAGGTTACGGTATACGGGGTTGACTCTGTCAGCGATAGGGTATCGTATGCGTCCGTGGTCTCCGCAATCTGAAATTCGAAGGCTTCGGGCCCTTTTTCGCAATAGAGCGTGATCTTATTAAAGACGTTCTGCGCACTTGTGTTGTCGGAGAAGGCGATATCAATTGTCGCTCCGGGATTGGAGGTGCTGATTGCAAAGCCGTTTATACCTGTCGGCATGTCTCCCACGGGCCACGAGCTGCGCTGCGCCCGCCAGACGACGTTGCTTGTCATCTTCGGGTCGCCCGGCCCGTTCGTTTTAGCAAGGCCATAGGGGAAAATAAGGCCCCTGCCTGCGTTCCCGAGATCGGCCTGCAAGCTTTCACGGATTACACCCGTCATAAAATCGGCCTGGATATGCGAATCGCCTATATGAAAGATGGTGATCTTCCCCGCGTCCTGCGATTTAAGGATATGGAGTTTCTTGTAAAAGCCTTCCATCCCCGCTGCACTGTTCTGTATCTTGTTCAACCGTATTTTCAGGAAAGGGTATGGGGATGTACGCGGGTTGGCGCCTCTGCCCGCCGGAACGCCCGATGAGGGAACGAAGACCTGGAGCAGGATCAAAACGACAGTAAAGAGGCGTATGATGTTTTTATTTACCATTCCGTTGGTTGTATTTCCCGTTATTGTTGGCAATCCTTTTTGCCTTATAGGCCTTGTATTCCTTCAGGAGGGCCTTTGTAAGCAGATCGGCCACCTTTTTCCCGCCCCTGTGGCTGAAATGGATGCAGTCCTTTGACGCGAGCGGGTTCTTCCCTTTGACCCAGCTTGCCATCGAGTCGGCGCCGCCCATTGCCTCATAGAGATTCCAGAAGGCAGCCCCGGTCTGCCGGGCGATTTGTCTCTGCGCTTCAACAAGAAGCGGGATGGAGGGCTTGGTCGTCAGTTCCGTCCCCTGTTTGACGGCAATATCGTTGACGCTGACGATAAGAAAGCTCGCCCTCGGAAAAGCGCCTTTCAGGTGCTCCACGACCTCGATCATCCGGTTCCGGTACCAGATGAATTCCGGTTTCGTTGTAAAACCGCTTATGTTTACACCGTAGTGAATGATTATCAATTTATACTTAAGAAAGGAATCGAAGTCGGCAAGCATAGAGCCGGGGAGCTTGTTGAGTGAAAGACCTGAATAACCCCGGATAGAGAAGTTATCTACATAGACGCCGCCGTTTTCTTCAAAGCTTACACCGTAGATCTCTGCGGAATCTTTTGCGAAAAAGCTGATTTTGATTTTCCGGGCCTGGTTAAGACCTTTTATCGCGAGCTCCCTCACCATTTCTCCGCGGGGCAGGTTGACTACCCGCGCCGCATCGTTGTCTATGACATATTTGATGAATGCAAAGTCGGTAACCGGGCCGTAATAGAGCTTGACCACGGAGAAGGAATTGGTGTTTTCGAAGAGCTTACTTGCCTCGTATTCCACCCAACTGTATTTATATGCCTTTGTCTGGCCGCTATCGTCAGGTCCGCTGATAAAGGTATCGCTTGTCGGAAGGAAGGTGAACCCCGATATGCCGGGCATATGGCGTTCATTAAATTTCGGGTGTAATGCGGCAACCTGCCAGTTGTTGGAAAAGGTATGGTTGATCGTATTCCGCGAGCGCGGGGCAACGGATGTAATGGGCACAAAACCTACGCCTTTGCCGCCGAACTGGGCCTGCAGGTTTTTCCTTAAGTCTTGCGAGATAAGGTCACCTTCAATGATGGAATCACCGAAATATGCAATACGTACCTTGCCCCCGTATTCTTCTGCCCTGTACAGGGCATCAAAGAAATATTCCAGGCTACCCTGGTTGTTTTTGTTGTTGAGAATGATTTTGTTCATGTCGGGATCAATGATGCCCGATACCCCGTCAGCCTGGGCCTTTTTCTCTGTGGCGTCCGAAGGATCGGTCCCGGGGACGGGTTCGCGAACGGCCTTTGCAGGCGCGGCGCTTTTCGATATGCTCGAAAAAAGATCGATATTCTTTATCGCGACTGAACCGAAATTGCCTTCGATCCGGAGAAGAGAAACAAAGGCCAATATTGTAATTGTCAACGCCAGGATGATGCACGGCCGGCAATTACTGCCCTTCAATCCCGTTCTCCCCCCTCAATAATACACTGCTTGCTGTCTTTAGAATGATTATCCCCCATTTACAAACGCTTAAAAAAATAAGACGGAACCGGAAGGGGATATACTTGAATACATTAAGTATCTTTTCCTGCCAGGCTGGTCTCGCATGCGGCAATCGCACTTTCCTCCATTTTCCTGCTATTTCAATGCACTGTCAAGAAAAAACCAGATAATAAGAGCGGTCGATAGTCGATAGTGAATAGTCGATGGCAGACAACTAAAACAAAAGGCTTTAGGCTGATCGCTGAAAGGCTGTCGGCGGCAATAATTGATTGACATACAAAACCGAATCTTCTTATACTCCCTTCCATGTGAAGCAACGTCATATTACATTAAGAAAAGGGGGAAGGTAATGTCAAAGATCAGAATTATCGGTATGGTTTGCCTGTGCTTGATCTTGGTTGCTGTATTTACCGCAGGCAAGGCGGTAAGCAGGGAAAATCCCTATGAGAGCGCCATTACCACAGCCCGCAGCGAGATCTGGAAGGCCATAAACAGCGGCAAATGCGGGAGCGCCACTGCTGCTATCATGGTCGACGGCAAGATCATTTATACCGAAGGCTTCGGCATGGCCAACAGAGAAAAGAGCATCCCTGTCAATATATCTACGCTCTTCAATATCGGTTCCATCAGCAAGGTATACGTGGCAACGGCGATCATGCTCCTTGTCGATGACGGCAAGGTATCCCTCGACAGGCCGGTCACCGACTATCTCCCTGAATTCAGAATGGCCGACGACCGGTACAAGAAGATCACCGTGAGAATGACATTGAACCACGTATCGGGCATGCCGGGGACTGAGGGCAATGATTCCTTCGGGTTCAGGTATGACGACAAGGTCAAGAAGGAGACGATCGATACGTTGTCCCGTGAGCACCTCAAGCATGCGCCGGGGGCGATGGCCGTGTATTGCAACGACGGGTTCACGCTGGCGGAGATGATCGTGGAGCGGGTAAGCGGCCGGAGATATATCGACTTTCTTAACGAAAGGATCTTCAGGCCGCTGGGCCTGAAAAACACCGGGATCGGCGTGGGCGAGATCAAGGGCAAGCCCATAACACTCTATTATGATCCGAAAACCGGCAAGAAGCACCCGCCTGAAACGCTCTCTGTCCTGGGCGCCGGCGGCCTGTCATCGACTGCCTTAGAGCTCTGCCGTTTTATGGACGCCTTTTCGGCGAAAGGGAAACTCCTGAAAAAGGCGTCTCTCGCCGAGATGAGAAAGGCGCAGCCTTCCGCGTTCTGGGGCAAGCTCCGGAATCCCACCTTCTCGTTCGGGCTGGGCTGGGACATGACCGGTCTTCCGCGGTATGATAAGGCAGGGATCCAGATACTGGGAAAGAGCGGCGGCACCGGGAATTATTCTTCGATGGTCTTTACGGTCCCCGACAAGAGGATATCCGTCGCCGTCATTGCTACCGGAACGGAAAGCGGTGCGATGAAGATTACGCTGGACATGCTGGATGCGGTACTGGTCGAGAAAGGGCTCGTTCAAAAAGAAGAGAGGCCAGTCCCGGTGCCGCCGGCGGCACAGAAACTGCCGCAGGGCTATGCCTCCCTCAGCGGTTATTATGCCGACGGCATGAAGCTGGGCCAGCTCGTGTTCGATGCTGACAAGAACATTGCCACCTTGTATATCTTCAAGGGTCAGGAGAAGACACCGGCGGTCACGCTGATCTATAATAACGGCTATTACCACGATGCCGAAGGCAACCGTTACTATTTTGCCGACACAGGAAGAGAAGTCTATTTTGTAAATTCCCCGTTACATGCAGGGATAGACGTAATCGTGACGCAGAAGGTAAAACCCATAGAAAAACCGCACAGTCTCAGGACCGATATGGACGGCAGGGTGTGGCTGCGGCGCAACGTCGGTCCTTTCGAGGGGGTCATGAGCGTGGAATCGCATTTTGCACGATCATCGGCGTACAAGGACCTGCCGGGATACGTGTACTTTTGGGGCATCAAAAGGATCGACTCCCCTGAGTTCGCGGGCATGCCCTTTGACGCGATCCGCGACCAGTCGGAGCTTACCCTTTTTGAAAAGGACGGGACCACCTGGGCATGGATCTCGGACCTGCTGTACAGCCCGGCAGAGACCGCCGCTGCATTGAAGGCCGGCGAGAATTCGGTGAAGATAGGCAGCGACGGGTATAACCAATGGCTGGTTGCAACCGAGGACATGGTCGTAAGCCTTGCAAAACCCGAACAGGGAAGGATCATCATGTTCACCTCCGACGATGTCACGACCTATGACAGCGCCCTTGATACGGGCGATGCCTATGTAGCAAAGGGCAGTTATATCGAATTCGCCGGTTTCGCGAATGGTGTGTTTGCCGTCAAGGCCCGGCCTGTCGGGGCGGATGAAAAGAAATAGATGATCGCGGCGTTCGATGTCCATTATTTCGGTGATGGGTCGGCATCCGCCGCGGCCGTTCTGTTCCACGACTATAAAGATGCAGTGCCTGCGGCCGAACACACGAGGATCGTGAGAGATGTGGCGGATTACCTGCCCGGGCATTTCTACAGGCGCGAACTCCCCTGTATCCTCGCGCTCCTCGCGCTTTTTGGCAAGGCCCCCGATGAAATGGTCATCGACGGATATGTGATGCTCGGCGACCGGCCCGGCCTCGGGCAGCATCTCTTTGAGTCCCTTCACTGCACGGTCCCCGTCATCGGCGTTGCGAAATCAAAGTTTAGAGGGTCTTCGGGGGCCGAGGTCCTGCGGGGGCGAAGCGCAAAGCCTCTCTACGTCACGTCTGCCGGGATGGATATCCGCAAGGCATCGGAGAAGATACAGACAATGTACGGGCCGCACCGGGTGCCGGACCTGTTGAGGTACGTCGATCATCTGGCAAGGATGAAGACGAAGCAGCCATTTTATCCTTGATAATTTCAGGACAGTGCAGGATAATAATATAAGCGGGTGTACACAATGTTGCATCCTGTAAATATCAAGCTGTCCTTCGCTACAAATAAAAGTAAACACTTAAGGAATAATCAGGCACAACAATCGGCACAATTCAGCAAAATTATTTAAGGAGGTGCTTTATGAGCGACGATGTAAAGAAGCTCAAAAACCCATCGAGACGTGATTTTCTGAAATCGACCGGAGGGGCCACCGCTATCGCGGGAATGGTTATGGGGGGTCTTGCCGTTAATGCCCGGGAAGCTGGTGCCGCATGGGATGCCATGCCGAAAAAATGGCATGAAGCCTACGATGTTGTGATCATCGGCAGCGGGTTTGCCGGTCTGGCCGCTGCCTACGAGGCCAAGAAGGCCGGTGCATCGGTTATAATCCTGGAGAAGATGCGTACACCGGGCGGAAACTCCATCATCAACGGCGGCCTCATTGCCGCACCCGGCTCACCGCTCCAGGCGGCAAAGGGGATCAAGGACTCCCCTCAGCAGCTATACGACGACATGGTCAGGGAAGGGCTTGGACTGAATTACCCTGAGCTGGTGAAGGTGATGGCCGATGCCTCTGTGTCTACCCTCATGTGGACCATAAACGAACTGGGGGTCAAGTACACCGACATACTCGTGCAGGAAGGAGGCCACGCCGTCCCGAGATGCTATCAGACTTACAACAGCAGCGGATCGGCATGGGTCCAGCCCCTGCTTGCAAAACTGAAGACCCTGGGCGTTGAGCCGAAATTGCGGATGTACCTGCAGAAGATATTCAGGGACAAAGACGGCCGCGTTAAAGGGGTGGAGGTCCGTGAAGGCTACACGTTCCCCAGGGCAGGAAGCGGCAAGGTAAAATATATCAAGGCGAAAAAGGCGGTTGTCATCGCCATTGGCGGTTTCGGACAGGATGTGCCCTTCCGTACGGCTCAGGACCCGAAACTCACCGCCAAGTTCGAAAGCACCAACCAGCCGGGGAGTACCGCCGAGGGGATGAGGGAGGCCCTGAGGATCGGTTGTACCCCCGTGCAGCTCGACTGGATACAGGTCGGTCCCTGGGCAAGCCCCGATGAGAAGGGTTTTGGCCTCGGACCCCACTTTGCCCAGGAGGCCGCTGCGATGTACGGGATCTGGGTCAATACCAAAACGGGCAAGCGTTTTATCAGCGAACTTGCCAATCGCAAGATCCGGGCCGATAAGATCATGGAACTGGGCAACAAGGGGGAAAACTGCATCGCCCTCGCCGACGAGAACGGCGCTTCCTGGGTAAAGGCCAAGCTGCCCATGCTTCTTGAGAGAGGCGTAGTCAAGAAGTACAATACCATTGAAGAGCTGGCAAAGGCCTACAATGTCCCGGTGGATGCACTGAAAGAGACAATAAATAATTATAACAAGTTCGTTGCCCAGGGCAAGGACGACGAGTTTAACCGCTACATGAATAAGAACGCGAAACCTATTGAGACCGCACCTTTTTATGCCATGAGGCTTCTGCCGAAGATCCACCACTGTATGGGAGGCGTCCGGATCAACACGGAGGCCCAGGCCATCGACGTCACAGACGATAAGCCTATTGCCGGTCTCTATGCCGCCGGCGAGGCAGTGGGAGGAGTCCATGGGGCGGTTCGTCTGGGGAGCTGCGCTACCCTGGACTGCCTTGTTTTCGGCCGGATTGCAGGCACAAACGCTGTAAAAGAAAAACCCTGGAGTTGACGGATCGTTGTTGAACAAAAAGGGGAGGGTAGAAATATTTACCCTCCCCCTCAAAAGGTGTATAGT
>MVRS01000135.1 GCA_002067975.1 Syntrophorhabdus sp. PtaU1.Bin058 | reverse complement strand
GCTGATCGCTGACGGCTGACAGCTTAAGTATCGTCATTATTTTGACGGAAGGGATATCAGTCGATGCCGAGACGTTTCATCTTCTCGATCAGGGTGGTCCTGTTGATGTTCAGGACCTGGGCCGCTTTGCTTTTCACGCCCTGCGTTTCCTGGAGGGCCTTCATAATCAGGGTCTTTTCAAATTCAGAGACAAGCGTGTCGTACCCTTTCTCCATGTTAAGCGGGGTCTTCTCAACCTCCTTGCTCTCAGTGTTGTAGAGTTTTTCAGGCAGGTCTTCAAGGTCGATATAACCGTTTCTCTTCAGGACCGCCATCCGTTCGACAATGTTTTGCAGTTCCCTCACGTTACCGGGATAATGGTAGTCGAGGAGCGCCTTGATCGACTCTTCCGTAAAACCCTCTATCTTCGCATTATTCAGCCGGTTCGACCGTTCGAGGAAATAATTCAGCAGTAACGGTATGTCCTGCCTCCTCTCCCTGAGCGGCGGTATATGGATAGGCACTACATTGAGCCGGTAGTAAAGGTCCTCACGGAATTTTCCCTGCCCGACAAGGTCTTCGAGTGACCGGTTCGTGGCTGCGATAATCCTTAGATCCACCGTTATCGTCTTCGATCCCCCGATGCGCTCAAAGGACCTCTCCTGCAGGACGCGGAGGAGTTTGACCTGGAGGTTCATGCTCATGTCACCGATCTCATCGAGAAAGATGGAACCGCCGTGCGCAATTTCAAATCTCCCGAACCGGGTATTTGCAGCCCCTGTAAATGCCCCTTTTTCATATCCGAAAAGCTCGCTCTCGAGTAATGTCTCCGGTATGGCGCCGCAGTTCACCACAACAAGAGGGCTGTCCCGTCGTGAAGAATTAAAATGGATCGCCCGCGCAACAAGCTCCTTTCCCACGCCGCTCTCTCCCGTAACAAGTGCAGTGGCGTTTGTGTCGGCCACCTTTTCGATAAGCTCAAAGACCTTCTGCATGGGAAAACTGTTGCCGATGATGTTCTCAAACTTGTATTTATCTTTAAGACAGCTTCTCAGGATCGTATTTTCGCGTACTATCTTGTTTTCCGCGTATCTCCTCAACAGATTGGATTTTAACCGCAGCCCCTTCGGGATATTATCCGTCTTAATAAGGTTGTAATAATACATCGCGGAATCTACCGTTGCGAGCACTTCCTCAAATTTGAAGGGTTTCAGTATATAGTCAAAGGCCCCGCACCTCATGACGCCGATCGCCGTTTCGAGGCTCCCATAACCGGTTATAACGATGCCAAGGGTATCGAGGTATTCCTTCTGGACAAAGTTTATCAGTTGAAGGCCGTCGATCTTCGGCATCATCAGATCGGTGACCATGATCTGGTAATTGTTGTTTTTCAGGGCAATAAGCGCCTTCTTGCTGTCGTTGAATGGATCAACGGCATAACCGTTGCCGCTCAGGAATTCGCTTAGCATCATGAGTATGTCTTCTTCGTCTTCGACGATTATGATCCTTCCTTTTTCCATCGCGGCTCTCAGTTACTTTTATTTTTTCTTTTATCGATAATAATATTTGAGTTTCTAAGCATGTCCCAAGCCTTTTCCTTGTCTTTTTCCGCTTCTGTGGTTCCGTTCTTGTTTTCCTGCGATGAACCGATTGAGTACACGGTCTTCTCTTTATCCCTCTGCACCTCTATTTCTCCACCGTAAGAATATGACGGCAGGTGGAGTGCAAGAAAGGCAATGAATATACCAAAAACAATACCTGTATTCCTCATGCTGTTCACCCCGACACGTTATTATTATAAAGATATTTTTCTCTTTTAGTAAGCAAAAATTATTCCAGGGATATAAATTTATCTGGTAAAATGTCGATATATAGTTGAAAATGGACTTTATTCATTATATATATTCCGTTATCGAAAGGTTTTTAGATGCATAGTTTAAAACCCTTACTGAAAAAGTTTTTTACCCCTATCACCATCCTGGTCGTTCCCCACTCAAAGTCGCAGCCCTTGAGGTTGAGGATATCTTTCATGGGGATATTGCTCTGTTTTTTCCTCTGCCTCACGGGAACCGGTTATATAATATCGATTGGCGTCGACACCGTCGAATACTATGTTATGAAAAAGAAACTTTCATATCTTGCGAAAGAGTTCGACGACCTGAAATCCACCATCTCATCACTGAAAAAGGCAGATACAGAGTTCACAAAGCTCCTCTCCCTGAAGTCGAGGAGCACGATACTCGAGTCTGTCGATTTTGAGAATACAGGGTCGCTTGATATCGAATCGCTGAAAAAACAGGTCAACGAAACCATTCAGTCCGTCTCCGCTATCAGGAATTATATCTCAGAACAAAAAGATATATATCTCGCAACCCCTTCCGGGTGGCCTGTCAACGGGAACATAAGCTCTTATTTCGGAGAAAGGATACACCCCGTCACGGGTGAAAAGACCATGCATACCGGGGTCGATATACGGGCGCCTGTCGGTTCACCGGTGCATGCAACGGCCCCCGGGATAGTCAGCTTTTCAGGCTGGACAAACGACAGCGGCAATATCATCGTCGTAGAACACGGACATGGATTCAGCACTGCCTACGCCCATAACAAAAAAAATTATGTCTTGGTAGGGCAAAAGGTAAAAAAGGGTGAGCTTATTGCAAACTCAGGCTCTACGGGAATAACAACGGGACCCCATCTCCACTATGAAGTTTGGAAAAACGGCAGACAGATCAATCCGGCGCTTTATCTGAAAGAGATGCAATAATGTTTAACAAGAAAAACTCATTGCTTGAAACATACATCAGCAAGGACGTGACAATAAAGGGTGAACTTACCACAGAAGGGCTCGTCAGGATCGATGGGAATTTTGAAGGCAATATCCTGGTAGACGGTCTGATCATCGGCAAGACCGGGGACGTAAAAGGAGAAGTGACGGCCCGCGAAATAATGATTGACGGTAATATCGAAGGCAACATCAATGCAAAAGAGATCATTGAGATAAAACCTGATGGAAAGGTCCAGGGCGATATCCAGACCGTCAAGCTTATCATTGCTGAAGGGGCCTTTTTCGTCGGACGTTCAACGATGCAGAAGCCGCAGGAAACCCTGCCCGAACAGGATGAACAGGGCAAACAGGATGAACAGGGCGAGAACAAGGTGAAGAAACTCTTCAAATCGATCTCCATATTTTTTTAAACAAAGCTCCATGCTGTCATGTTTACTGTCACGATAGTCAAAATATAAACACCCCTAAAAGTGAAAGGTGAAAAGTAAAATGTGAAATGTTGTCTTGATACTCGTCGCTGGTCGCTCGTCGCTGGATGCTGGTTCAAACCAGTAACAAGCAACGAGTAACGAGGGGCAAGGTTTTCACCTTTTACCTTTCACCTTTCACCTTTTACCTTTCACTTTATAAGCATGGCACTTCTTTTGCATATTTTTGGTGTATGGACGATGAAAAGGGAAAAAAAATCTTGCAAGTTTTTGTGAGAAGAATAAAATATGCATAGGCATAACTTAAATCCCGCATTATAAAAAAATAAAAGGAGAAGGATAATGATACCGGAAAAGAAAATCAGCAATTCGGAATATGAGGAAAAAGACATCACCACCGTCGTCGCTGACGATCTCGAGATTAAAGGGACCATCAAGTTCAAGACCTCTGTTATGCTGAAGGGCGTCTTCGAAGGAGAGATATTCTCGGAAGGACTGCTGGTCGTTGGTCCTACCGCGAAGGTCACGGCCACCATCAGCACAAAGACCCTGGTATCCCATGGTGAGATCACGGGAAATGTAACGGCAACCGATCAGGTTACTCTCAAGAATACTTCCTTGCATAACGGTGATATCAGCACTCCGAACATCATTATCGAAAACGGCGCAGTGTTCAACGGTTCCTGTGCGATGAGAGCAAAAGACATAACAGTAAAATAAGGATCAGCCATATTCGCAAGCCCACGGAAAGGAGGTAGTGATGGGGAATGGAATACCGATTATTGACGAACCCGTCGAGGGAAAAATCGTCACCGTTATAGCTGACGATCTCGAGATTAAAGGGACTATCAGGTTCAAGACCTCTGTTATGCTGAAGGGCGTCTTCGAAGGAGAGATATTCTCGGAAGGGCTGATGGTCGTTGGTCCTACCGCGAAGGTCACGGCCACCATCAGCACAAAGACCCTTGTATCCCATGGTGAGATCACGGGAGATGTAACAGCCGTGCAACAGGTGGTCTTGAGGGAGACCTCGACACATATCGGTGATATAAAGACTCCATATATAATGATCGAGAGCGGGGCGGTCTTTAACGGCACCTGCACGATGGACAGAGGTCAGACCAATACTATGCCGGACACGGCATTTCCGGAACAACCCGTACCGGTTGAACCATCTTCACCGGTTGAAGAGGGACGGGAACAACCACCCGAGATACGCCATGAGCAGAAGAAGAGACAACTCAAGGAGAAGGTGCAGGCGGAAGAACCCGCAAATGTTCCGGAAACCGCTGCTGAAGTGAAGGAAGGGGAACCGAAGCACGGGGACCTGTTCTAAGGGCGTTATATATCTTAGGGAAAAACCTTAAAATCTTTGTCTCTCGCCCGCTTCGTTAGAGCCGCAGAGTACACGGAGAAAGGTACGATCTACTGTCGGCAGAAATAAGGGAAACCACCATTCTGCCGACGCCCTCAGCACCTGGCGGTGCAAAGACTATATTCCAATAATATCATTGCATTATAACATTACAGTGCGCCATAGCGTTCGCTCTTTTCGCTACAATTCTTTCCCCGTTTATGCGATACTGAGTATAAGCCAAGGTTAAGACATAAGGTTAAGGAAACGATGACAAAGGACAAGGTGCAAAAAAGGATAGAAGAACTCAGGAAAACGATCGAATACCACAACCACCGTTATTATGTCCTCGATGATCCCGTTGTCTCTGATGCAGAGTATGACACCCTGATGAGAGAACTGACGCAGCTCGAGACCGAACATCCCGATCTTATCTCTCCCAATTCGCCCACACAGCGGGTGGGGGCCCAGCCTCTGGAGGAATTCTCCACGGTCCCCCATGCCATACCCATGCTGAGCCTCGCAAACGCTATGACCGCAGAAGAGGTGGCTGATTTTGACAAACGCGTCAAAAAGATCCTCAATACCGTGGACGTGGATTACGTAATGGAAGTAAAGATCGACGGGCTGGCCGTAGAGCTTACCTACGTGAACGGGGAGTTCTCGCTGGGGTCAACGCGCGGCGACGGGTTCTTTGGCGAGGATATCACGCAGAACCTCCGCACCATCAATGCCGTCCCTATGCGGCTCATTCATACGCCCGGGTTCCCTGTGCCCGAACATCTCGAGGTAAGGGGCGAGGTCTACATGGGCAGGAAGGAGTTCCTGGCATTGAACAAAAGGCGGGAAGAGACGGGCGAGCCGCTCTTTGCAAACCCGAGGAACGCAGCGAGCGGTTCCATGAGGCAACTCGACCCGAGGATCACGGCAGGGAGGAAACTGAACATATTCTGCTACGCACCGGGCAGGATCTCAGACGCCCGGTTCCAAACACACATGGAGTTTCTCGAACGCCTCAGGCGATGGGGGTTCCGCGTGAATGCCGACCCCTACGTAAAACTATTCAGGAATATTGACGATATCCTTGCCCACTACCAGTATATCCGGGACATCAGGGATCGGATCCCCTATGAGATAGACGGCACCGTCATAAAGGTAAACAGGCTGGATTTTCAGGATGCGCTGGGGACCGTTTCGCGCTCGCCCCGATGGGCGATTGCCTTCAAGTTCGAGGCCCACGAGGAACTCACCGTGGTCGAAGACATCGAGGTCAGCGTGGGGAGGACGGGCGCCCTTACCCCCGTGGCGATCCTGAGACCGGTGATGATCGGAGGCGTCGAGGTCTCACGGGCAACGCTCCACAACGAAGACGAGATCCGGCGGAAAGACATCATGATAGGCGACACGGTCATGGTCTCGCGGGCAGGCGACGTGATCCCCGAGGTCATAAGAGTAATAAAAGAAGAAAGACACCATAATGCAAAACCCTTTTCCATGCCCGGACAGTGTCCTGTCTGCAACGAGCCTGTCGTGAGGCCGCCCGGTGAGGCGATCAGGCGATGCATCAATATCAACTGCCCGGCGCAGATCAAGGGAAGCATAGAACATTTCGCATCCAAGAGGGCAATGGATATCGACGGTCTGGGTACAAAGCTCGTCGAGCAACTGGTCGAAAAAGGGGTCATCGGGGATGTCTCGGACCTCTACTATCTCAAAAAGGAGGACCTTGCCGGCCTTGAAAGAATGGCTGAAAAATCCGCGCAGAATATCGTTGATTCGATCAACGCCTCACGGAGACGACCATTTGGACGGTTTATCTACGGGCTCGGCATACGGCATGTGGGCGAGCATATCGCAGGACTCCTCGCCGAGCGTTTTAGAGATATACACGAATTAATGAGGGCTGATACGGAGATGCTCCTCAGGATCCCCGAGATAGGTCCCGAGGTTACAAACAGCATCGTATCCTTCTTCGGGGACACAAAGAACCGGCAGACCATCGACAGGATACTGGCAGGTGGTGCCACAATAGAATACGGGACAACGGACAAGGGGAAACTTGACGGGCTCCTGTTTCTCTTTACCGGCACACTCAAAAGCATGTCCAGGGATGAGGCAAGACGGAAGGTAGAAGAACTGGGAGGAAAGACGGCGACATCGGTCAGTCAGAAGGTCACCCACCTCGTCGCAGGCGAAGAAGCAGGCTCGAAGCTGGAGAAGGCAAAAAAGTTGGGAATCAAAATCCTTAGTGAAGAAAAATTTCTACAGATAATTATTAAAGAATAATCTCATACTATAATTATAACTTATTAAATTAATATACAATAATACGATAATAGCAGCAATAAACTATACATGGTAGCAGGCAGTTCCATACGCAAGGAAAGCTGGCCTATGTTATTTGACTTTATTGCAGAAAACAGTTATTGTAATACCATGAATTACATAGAAGAGATACAGGGGACCTTATATGTATAACGCTATTACATGTATTTTGATTTTACATATTGTAACTTTTCCCATGAACAAATATATTGTTACCAGGTAATAAAAGAAGCAAGGAGGTAAAAATGAAAAAGATGTTCATTTTGTTAATGGCAATAGGGATGCTTGCGTTGACTGGCAACGCAATGGCATCGGGCAACAACACGTTGACGGTATCTGCAAGTGTTACGGGGACATGTAAGTTTGTATCGACAACCTCCACATTGAGCTTCGGCGCCCTTGATCCGTCTTCAAGCTCGGATGTCAACGGATCCAGTTCAACCACCTTCTGGTGCACCAAAGGTGTTACGACCGATGCGGTTGCAGCAGACAACGGCGGCAACTGGAGCGGCAGCTCGCGACAGATAAAAGATTCTGTGAGCGGTGATCTGATCCCCTATTCATTGACCCTTACAAAAGATGCGAATCCAAACGCAGGACCTTCATCGCCACGGACGCTGACCATAAGCGGAACGATATTAAACGCCGACTACACAAGCAAGACAGCGGGCTCCTACGCAGACACCGTGACGCTGAGCATAAACCCATGAAGGGATAAATGATAACAACCCAGCAAAAGAGGTCTAAAGACGGGTTAGGCTCTCTTCTTGTCAAGCGTCTTCTTGGCAGGATACTGGTTGACGGCAGGTTCGTTTCAAAAAAAGACCTTGGCCGATCCCTGGCATTGCAAAAAAGAACGAACGAGCAATTGGGTTCTATTCTTGTGCATATGGGCGTCATCGATTCATCGGACCTCAATTCCGTCCTTTCTATCCAGAGAGACCTCGCTTCTCCTGAAGATGCAATAAAACTCGCTGCGGGCACGCGAAGGCTGCTCGGCGACCTCCTCCTCCAGGCAAGGCATATCTCGAGAAAGGACCTTGAGGATGCATTACGGGAACAGGAAAGGACCGGCGAAAGGCTCGGAGAGGTACTCAAGCGTCGGGGTCTGCTGACCGAAAAAGAGCTAAAAACCGTTCTGCAATTTCAAAGGCAACAGGGCGTAGAGAGACCCGTCGAGGGAAGGCTGCGACTCGGTGAACTCCTCGTTGCCACGCAGCAGATCACCCGTACACAGCTTAACGATGCCCTGCAAAAACAGAAACACTCGAAGAAAAAGATCGGCGAGATCCTGGTAGAAGAAGGTTACGTAAAGCCTCAACAGATCGAACGCGTCCTTACACTTCAGAAAAAGCTCGTAACCGCGGCGCTTATCGCGGCACTCTCCCTTGCGGGTACGATCCTTCCCATGCAGGCGCATTCCGCGAGCCAGGCAAGCACGGGATCGGCGAAGGTGATCGTTACCGCGCACGTCACGCCCTACGTAAAGCTGACAATCCGCAACCAGTTATCCGAGTTGACCATAACGAATGCAGATATTGCCCGCGGCTATGTAGATACCCCTTCAGCCTCGCGGATCGAGGTCAAGAACAACAATCCGGCCGGGTACCTCATTGTCTTTGAGGGGGTTGGCGGTCCCATGAATTTCATCAAAGGCGTATATGTACAGGGAGGCGGACGTGAGGTCTACGTAGAATCTGCCGGTTGGATGATGCAGCCCTTTGCACGGGTCCCTGTCAGTATGGAATTGAGTTATCGGTTTGTCCTCTCGAAAGATGCCCTGCCCGGCACCTATGCCTGGCCGCTGACCATCTCGGCCAGACACGTATAGCAATAATGCGGCCATCATCAAATCGTCTTGTAATATCCGTAATATTTGTGTTATATAGTCCCTAATGACCCGTTTTACCGTATCTTTTTTAGTGCTTGTCCTGTCATGGGTATGCGCATCCCTTCTTTTGCCCGGTGTCTCCTGCGGGGGCGAGTTCAGGGTCAGTCCCATACGCCTGGACCTTGATGCAAAGGCAAAGAGCGGCGTCATAACGGTCATCAATGAAGCGGATGAAAAACTGCAATGCCAGATGAAGGCTATGGAATGGGCGCAGGATAGAGAGGGCAAAGATGTCTATACGGAAACGCAGGACATCATCTTTTTTCCGAAGCTCATGACCATTGATCCGAAGTCTGAACGCATTATAAGGGCCGGCATCAGGATACCTGCTGCAGCACGGGAAAAGACGTACCGGTTATTTGTCGAAGAGATACCGGGGCCGAAGAAGGCAGAGGGGGTGGCCGTAGCGGTGACCATCCGGTTCGGTGTACCGATCTTCGTCAAGCCCGTTAAGGAAGAGGCGAAGGGGGTCGTTGAGGAGGCCGGCATCTCAAAGAGCACCTTCACCGCCGTCGTCAGGAATACAGGGAACGTGCACCTGATAATCAATTCAATAAACCTGACCGGCAAAGACCAGAAAGGCGAGAAGACGTTTTCCAGGGAATTGAGCGGCTGGTATCTCTTGAACGGCGTATCAAGGCCTTATTCCACGCCGCTTCCGCCTGACGCCTGCATAAAGACCACGACCCTGGATATCGAGGTCAAGACAGATAAGCTCAATTTGAACAGCAAATTGAATGTTGATGCATCAATGTGCCGCCAGTAAGATCAGACACCTTCGATACACAGTAAGCTTCGTCTCTCTTTGCCTTATCATTTCTTTCCCCATCTGTGCCCACACCGCAGAAACGATCATCGTGAACGTCATCCTCAACGGGGTGACGAAGGGTGAATTCTTTGTCCGCATGACCGATGACGGGGATTTTCTCGTCAAAACAGACGACCTCAAATCCATGGGTTTCAGAGAACCGAAAGGAAAGATCACCCAGATTGCCGGCGAATCCTTCCTGTCGTTGCGGTCCATAGAGGGGGTTGAGTTCCGTTTTGACGAAAAGACGTTAACGCTTGAGATCATGGCGAGGCCGGACCTGCTCCCGTTGAAATCGCTCGACCTGACGCCGAAGAGGCAGCAGAAGGTATATTATCCGAGGGATTCCGGGGCATTCCTGAATTATAGTCTTGACCATAATTCGAGCGATTCATTCGAATTCCAGAGTTTCAACGTGACCAACGAGCTCGGCATACGGTTAAGGGATTACCTCCTGCTCTCTAATTTCTCCTACCAGAACAGCAAAGAGCAGGAGAATTTTGTAAGGCTCATGAGCAGTGTCACCTATGACAGGAGGAATGAACTGCAGCGGTTTACCGCAGGGGATTTTTATGCGTTGTCCGGCGATCTCGGAAGCAGCCTCAATCTCGGGGGCTTAAGCCTCTCCAAGGTCTATAAGATCGACCCGTACTTTGTAAACCGCCCTTTATTCAGTTTTACAGGCCAGGCGATGCTTCCCTCTGAAGTCGAGGTCTATCTTGACGGGACAAAGATCCTGACGGAGAAGTTCGCGCCGGGACAGTTCTCGCTCAAGAACATCAACTACTACGGCGGTGCAAAGTCTGTTGAGGTGGTGGTGAAAGATGCCTTCGGGAGGGAGACCAGATACCGGTTACCCTTTTATTTTACCGATATCCTTTTAAGCAAGGGTCTCCACGAGTACAGCTACAATCTCGGTTTTATGAGGAAGCAGTACGGGATAAGAAGCGACGATTACGGCAACCTCGCATTCTCGGCATTTCATAGGTACGGCGTGAGCAACGCCTTTAACATCGGGTTCAGCGCCGAAGCTATAAGGGGGACATATGTCGCAGGCCCGGAGGCTGCATTGCTCCTGGGGAGGTTCGGGACACTGGTCCTTGCATTCTCCGGAAGCAATGACGAGGATATGGGGGGAGGCAATGCGGGATTATTGAATTACGGGTATCAGGGCACACTTTTTAACTGGAGACTGCTTCTCAAACAATACTCGAGGTATTATACGACCGTTGCAGACAATACCTCAACCACTGGGAACAGGCGTGAAATAGGTGCGGGCATCGGCTTTAGCACGAAAGATTTCGGGTCTCTTTCCTTGGATTTTACCGGGATAGAGAAGTACGCGGCACCGGATACAAAGACGTATACGGTAACCTATTCGAGAAACATCACGAGCAACACAACGATCCTTTCATCATATAAGCATGTGCGGGAGGAGAAAAATTCAGACGAATTCTTTATCGGCCTTACATACTATTTCGGCGGCAATATGACCCTTTCGACCAGTCACATGCAGGACAGAGAGAAGAACATGCAGATAGTACAGCTTACAAAAAATGTCCCCGTCGGCGAAGGTTACGGGTACAGGGTGTATGGCGACAGAACGGAATCCGGCGGGACTCTCTCCAATACGGTCAATCCCTACTTTCAATACAACGGAAAATACGGAATATACACCGGCGAGTACAGGGGAACCTATACAGGCGGGACACAAACGGAAACATATCGGTTTACCGCTGCAGGGTCCATTGCATACGCCGGTAATACCCTGGGACTGAGCAGGCCTATAAACGATAGTTTTGGGGTCGTACAGGCCGGTGACCTGAAGGGGGTCGGTATTTATGTGAATAACGAGCAGGTAGGAAAAACGGATGCGTCGGGGAAGGTCTTTGTGCCGAGCCTCAACTCTTACCTTGATAACCAGATATCGATCAACGAGAAGGATATACCCATGGATTACACGATCGGGGAGGTGACAAAGTATGTCTCCCCTCCTCTGCGGAGCGGTTCTTATATCAGGTTCGACGTTGCAAAATTTCACGCCATTACGGGTATGCTGCATGTAAAGGATAACGGTAAGGCCGGGCCCGCGGAATTTTCCGAAGTGACTGCAGATGTAGATGGAAAAGAGCTCATATTCCCCACAGGCAAGGGCGGGGAGTTCTACCTCGAGAATATAAAACCGGGGCAATACAAGACCTCGCTCGACTACAAGGGTAAGAAATGCTCCTTCGACCTCGTCATACCCGCAAGTGACGATGTGATCGTTGATCTCGGGACAGTGACGTGCAAGATAAAAGACGGCCTATAGAAAAAAATCTGTTCAACGTTCTCTGTTCAACGTTCAATGTTAAGACGAACAAGACGAAACAGACTAAGCTGATCGCTGATGGCTCATGGCAGAACGCCCGTAAGTCGTGAGGCGTAAGTCGTAAAGGGTTTAATCGCCTAACGCCTGACGCCTTACGATTCACGGCTTTCGTGCTGAAGGCTGATAGCTGAAAGCTGTATACTGTAAAATTATAAGGCATGGATATTATATATTTGTTATAATAAAAGACAGGTGAAGCTGTTCAGGTTAATAGTTATTCTTTGCATCCTTTTCTTCATTACAGGGAGTGCCCGTGCTGTCTGCACCATGTCGGTGACGAATGTGTCTTTCAGCACCTATGATGTATTCGGGACAGCGCCCGTTGACAGTGATTCAGGCAGGGTAAACATAAGCTGCACCTCAGATGTGAACAGGGCCACGGTCACTATCGGCAAAAGCACGACGTCGAGCAGCTTCAATCCACGGCAGATGAAGCTCGCAACCGGCACGGATGCATTGAACTATAACATCTACACCACATCAGCCCGTACGGCCATCTGGGGAGATGGAACAGGCGGGACAAGCACGGTCCGGGCAGACCGGCCTTCCGGAAAACCCCAGCCGTGGACCTCGGTCCTCACCATGTATGGGCGAATCCCCGCAGGACAGAATGTATCCATAGGTTCCTACAGCGATCACATCACCGTGACGGTAACACCCTAGAGAAACCCCGTAAGTCGCGAGGCGTAAGTCGTGAGGAGGAGGACAAAACCTATTCAAGGTTCTATGTTCAACGTTCAATGTTGTGTTGTAGTCCCCTTACGCCTAACGCCTGACGACTTACGGGTTTATTTCATTATTTTGTTGACTCATGACATGATTTCCCCATAATAAGAATACAGGACAATGAACGCAATCATCGGCGGCACTTCACTTCTCGACTCTTCCCTGTTCGCTTCGTGGAAGAAAAGGTACATCAAAACCCCTTACGGGAATGTCAGGATTAAGGCCGGCGACAATACGGTGTTCCTCCAGCGTCACGGCAGCCCCCCTGTTCCACCCCATACGATCAACCACCGGGCGAACATCCTCGCTTTACAGAAGGTTGGGGTTCAAAAGATTGTCTCCATCAACTCTGTGGGGAGCCTGAAGACGTCTATCAGGCCGGGCACCCTCCTGATACCTGATGATTTCCTGTCTGTCTGGAATATCCCTGCATTTTCCGACACGGAGATGCGGTTTTTCATCCCCCAGATGGATAAACCATTGGCCCGGTACCTTCACGGCCTGTGTAAAAGATCGGGCATCAGGGTCAAAAGCGGCGGCGTCTATATCCAGACCATCGGCCCCAGGCTCGAGACAAGGGCAGAGATCAACATGCTGAAGCGGTTCGGGGATATCGTGGGGATGACGATGGCATCGGAGGCAACGCTCTCAATGGAATGCGGCATACCATACGCAAGCCTCTGTTCCATCGACAACTTCTGCAACGGCATCGTGAAGACACCGCTTACCATGGGTCAGATCGGGAATAACGTCCTGAAAAACCTGAACAACATCGAATGTATCATACAAATACTCATTCAAAAGGACTTTACATGAAGATACTCATCAAAGGGACGCTGCTCAACGGCTCGATCAGGGATATCTTTATCAACAACGGCACCGTTGAAGAGATCTCCGAAAGGTGCGGTCGCGAGGCCGATAAGGTGATCGACGGGAGCGACAAGGCCGCCCTGCCCTCACTCATCAACGGACATACCCATGCGGCCATGACGCTTTTCCGTGGTTATGCCGACGATATGCCGCTTAAGAACTGGCTTGAAGAAAAGATATGGGTCCTTGAAAAAAAACTGACCGAAGAGGACGTCTACTGGGGAACAAAGCTCGCCTGCATCGAGATGATCAAGAACGGGATTACCGTCTTCAACGATATGTACTGGCACTGGGAAGGGACTGCAAGGGCCGTCGTGGAAATGGGCATACGGGGCCTCATCAGCGCCGTCTTCATCGACATGTTCGACCAGAAACAGGCCCATGAACAGATCGAACTCAACACCAGGCTTTTTGAGGTCTCCGAACGATACAAACCGCACGTGACCTTTACCTTCGGCCCCCATGCTATCTATACGGTATCGGAGGAGAGTCTCCGGTGGATGCGGGACTTCTCCGAAAAACACAACATCCTCATCCACATGCACCTTGCAGAAACACAGGAAGAGGACCTTTTCTCAAAAGAAAGATACAACAGGACACCCGTTGAATTCCTCGATCGGATCGGGGTCCTTTCGGATCGTTTTATCGGCTGCCATGGCTGCGTCCTCGACGAAGACGACAGCCGGACATTGAGGGCGAGACAATCGAAACTCGTCCACATCCCCGTCTCCAACCTCAAGCTCGCCGTCGGCAAGATCTTCCCTCATTTTCTTTTAAAAAACGAAGAAATCCCCTATTGCTTCGGCACCGACGGCTGTGCGTCCAACAACCATCTCGATATGATCGAGACCATGAAGTTCGCCTCTCTCATTGCAAAGTTTGTCAACCACGATCCCACGATGCTTCCCGCGAGGGAGACCTTCGATATCGCCACAAAGGTTGCCGCCCGTATATTCAGGCTCGGTAACTGGGAGATCGAGGTGGGAAACAGCCCCGATATCATCCTCGTCGACCTGAACAGGCCGGAATTCGTCCCGAACTTCGACATCTATTCCGATATCGTCTACGCATCGAACGGTTATGCCGTCGATACGGTAATCTGTATGGGCAAGGTACTTATGGAAAACCGGTATGTCCCTGGTGAAGAAGAGATCCTGAAAAAGGCCAGATCAGTAGCAAAAGACATCGTTACGCGATGACATTTACCTGCGATATCATGCTCGGGAGGCTTTCAAGATATCTGAGGATCCTCGGCCTCGATTCACCCTGTTCAAAAGACCCCGGCTCACCGGGGGCATTACAATATGCCGAAGAAAGACCCTATTTTTTTACAAAAAGGCTGCGAGGCCCTTCATACGAAAGGACCGTGCGCATCAAGTCCGACCGGATCATGGAACAACTCGCGGAGGTCAGGCACATTATCGCCCCTTATGTCGATCCCGGCACTATCATGTCGCGGTGTATTGAATGTAATGTCCCGCTCGTTGCGGCAGCAAGGGAAGACAT
>MVRS01000134.1 GCA_002067975.1 Syntrophorhabdus sp. PtaU1.Bin058 | reverse complement strand
GGTCATCCATCGACAGGGCGGATGCCGGACACTGGGTGATACAGGAGCCGCATCCGGTGCACAGGTCGGGATCGGCTTGCGGCCGCAGGAGGGTCTTGCTGTGGAGCATCGCCTGCGTGTCTTCATTACGGTAGATTGCCTCTCCGCTTATGGGGGGGAGTTTGAAATCGCGGAGTCGCTTGAACCTGCCGATGATCTCTATCGTGCTGCGCTCGTAATCTCCCAGGCCCGCCTCTTTTGCCTTTTGAAGGAACCGGAGCCTGCCGGGGTCGCACCCCATCATCCTCGCTATAACGGCATCGAGGGCCACGGCGTTGTCGGACGCCAGGATCAGGCCTATGTCCCTGAGATCGGAACATGCCGGTCCGTTCCCCTCCATCCCGACTACTGCATCAACGATGAAGAGGTCCGGTATCCTGAGGCGGAATACGTCAACTATTACTTCGTGGAAGCGTTCCGGGCCGCCTGCTATCCTGTGGAGCCTTGCCTTTTGGGCCCCGGGCAGGAAACCATAGCTGTTCTTGATCGCCCCGGTCATAACGGTAAGGCCGTGGGTCTTGAATTTCGGCAGGCTGATGATAATGTCTGCGTCAAGCACTATCCGGGAGAGGCTCACGAAAGGCATGAAGTCAGGATTAAAGGCGACCTGCTGCGAATCGTTCCCGATGTTTTGATAGTAGCCCTTCGATGCCTCCATAAGGCCTGTCCTTTTGAAGGCCTCCTCGTTCGCGCCGTAGCTGAAAAGGCCCGGATTGTCCCCCACAACAATGGACGCCGGCCCCATCGATTCCACCTGGTCCACAACGGCACGAAGGACCGCAGGGTTGGTGACGATGCCTTCCTTCGCCTCTGAGGCGCGAAGCACGTTCGGCTTTATGAATACCTTTTTCCCCTTAAGTTTCAGGTTAAAGAGCTTGAAGACCCTGACGACCGCCTTATGAACGTTCTCGTATGTTGCGGGATGGATCATTACCTTTGCCATAGGTTAATACCTCTCATTACCATACTATAAGTTTTGTTTTTGTAAAAAACAATGCTTCTGCCGGGGACAGAACAGGGCTAAGCTGCGGCAACTGTTTCGGCGGCGGTACATCTTTGCAAATAACTTTCTATGAGTTATGTTATTATACATATAAATAAAAACCCTGAAGAGAGGTGGGCTATGGAGAATACCTTTAAGGAGATCGGCCCCGAAGGGCTGACGGATAATCCATTCAAGCTGATCGGCAAGGACTGGATGCTGATCACCGCAGGGACGAAGAAATCATTCAATACGATGACCGGCGCATGGGGCGGGCTGGGGGTGATGTGGGGCAAGGATGTGGCATTCTGCGTTGTGAGGCCCACGCGGTACACCTTTGAGTTCATGGAGCGGTCGTCGCAATTTACCCTCTCGTTCTTCGAGGAACAGTACCGCGACATCCTGACATACTGCGGGACAAAATCCGGCAGGGATGTCAACAAGGTGGCCGGGGCAGGGCTTACGCCGGTCGTTACAGACAAGGAGATCTATTTTGCAGAGGCGAGACTGGTGCTGGCATGCAAGAAGATATATTTCCAGGACCTGCGACCGGGAAATTTCTTGGTCCCGGAGATAGAGGAGTTTTATCCGTTGAAGGATTATCACCGGATGTATGTCGGTGAGGTCGTGAAGTGTCTTGCGCGATAAGGAGGTAACCGTGATCCGCAACAGAGCAACAACAAGATCATTCGTCGTCATCGTGTTATTGTTGATGTTGATATCGTTCTGCCCGTTGCCGGCATCTGCTGCAAGCCGGGCGCCTTCGGATTTCGTCGATCTCCATGACGTGATCCCATCGATCGTGCTCGACATCAGGTATTATACCGTTCACAATTTTGTAGGTGTGCGGGTCGACGGGTATGATGCCCCGAAATGCATAATTACGAAAAAGGCGGCCGATGCCCTTGCCGGGGTGCAGAAAGAGTTGACGGATGCCGGTCTTTCTCTCAAGGTCTACGACTGCTACCGGCCACAGCGCGCGGTGAGCCACTTCGTCAGGTGGGCGAAGGACGTAGGCGACACCAAGACGAAAAAGGAATTCTATCCCACCGTGGACAAGCGGAACCTTTTCAAAGACGGCTATATCGCCGAAAGATCGGGCCACAGCAGGGGAAGCACCATCGACCTCACGATCGTGCCCGTACCTGTCCCCGTACAGGAGCAATATACCCCCGGACAGGCACTGCACGAATGTTACCTGCCCGCGGAAAAACGTTTTAAGGACAACAGCATGGACATGGGAACGGGGTTTGACTGCTTCAATGCATTGTCCCACACGGCGAACCGGGAGATAGGAAGCATGCAGCGGACGAGCCGGCTCCTGCTCAAGACCCTGATGGAAAAATACGGTTTTGTCAATTATGACCGGGAATGGTGGCATTACACGCTGAAGGACGAGCCGTACCCGGATACCTATTTTGATTTTGTTATTAAATAGAAGTCAGAGCTATAGCTATAGCAAACGGAGGTTTGTGTGGAAGGAACAACGGTAGACAAAAACGGGATGCCCGGAGGGGCGGACAGAAAGGAAAGGCTTGAGCGATCGAAGAAGTCAAAGCTGGTAAAACAGTTTCTCGCAGGGACCCTCTTCATTGCGCTGCTTATCGGCGGCTGGTTCTTTTCCGTTATCGGCTATTTCATTCCACTCTGCATGGTCATAGGCGTCGGTATTGCCAGCGCCAAGGGCAGGACATGGTGTAACTGGATGTGCCCGCGAGGGTCCTTTGCCGACTCCTACCTGAAGATCATAAGTCCTGAAAGAAAGATCCCGAGGGCGCTTCGTTCGCTGCCTGTCCGAATCGGGGTTCTCGCCTTTCTTATGATTATGCTGGCGGTCCAGATCGTGAGGCTCTGGCCCGACCCTTACGCCATCGGCAGGTTTTTCGTGATACTCCTTACCGTCACCACCACCGTAGGGATTATCCTGGCAATCATCATACATCAGCGTTCATGGTGTTATATATGTCCCATCGGGACGCTCTCCAACTGGGTCGGGAAGAACAAGAACCAGCCTGTCATGGACAAAGATGCCTGCATTGAGTGTAAGCTCTGCGGAAAGACCTGCCCGATGCAGCTTACGCCCTATGAACTGAAGAAGGAGGACCAGATGTCCTTCAAGGGTGATTGCCTGAAATGCAAACTCTGCGTGACGGCCTGCCCCAAGGATGCGTTGCGCTT
>MVRS01000133.1 GCA_002067975.1 Syntrophorhabdus sp. PtaU1.Bin058 | reverse complement strand
CATTACCATGCTGAATATCTTTTTCATGTGAACCTCCTTTCAGTATCTACCCAGAATATATTGGTTAGTGAAAAATGTTACAAGATGTAAAATGAGTATACAGATAATGCGCTTTTACAGGAACAGGGGCGGGGATGGGGGGTGCATAACAAATTATTTTTTAGGAGGAATAAGATGACCCATGATGGCGAAAACTACCTTATGCCTTTGTCCCATGCTGGTGATGAACGGTATTCTTGTGTTCTCTGTCGTAGCGTGCAGCAGGGATGAGGCCGGTCCCGATAACGATGCAGATAATGCCGAAAAGAACGACGTATCTATAACGGATCGCTATCTTCGGTTTTAGTATCAGCCCGCCAAACCTGAGATACGCCCGCTCCCTTCTGATGGCAAGATATACGTGGTCAATGGTTTCATCAAGGTCTGACGGACGGGTCCAGTATTGATCTCTTAAAACGATCTCCATGTGATGGAGGTTCCAGGCAAGGGATGCATGCGGGTCATAGTCTGATACGAAGAACAGGAGGAACAACGGTAAGCAGATACCGGCAAGAACAAGGATCACGGTAGCCTTTCTTTGCCTGGTCATACCATGTTCTCCGTTATGCCACGTTACTGTAATTAAGTATAGCCTCAATAGTGGATATGTAAATATTTTTTTGCGGCGCCGATGTCTAAAACATTATTTGTGCTTCGGATTTTGTTTTATATTTTACTGGATTAAAAAAGGGCCCGTCAGAGCCCTTTTTGGATGTGATTATTACGTGGTAATGGATTCTTTTTATCTCTTACCCCCCTTCTTACCCTTCTCCATAGAAAATATTATTAAGATGAGTCCAATAAAAATTAAAACAATACCTATGGTGAAGCTCGCCATGGCCTTTGTAAGGGCTAAAAGAAGGAATCCACCCAAGACAACAACAAATCCGATTATTGTAAAAACACCGTTATTTTTCATGCCCCCGTATCACCTCCTGCGGATTTAATATGATTATTAATAAAAAATCTATATCTGGCAAGTATTTTTTTAAAAAAAAGATGTTTTTGCACAACCCTCCTTACTGTAATATTCGCTAATTTTGTTAATATCTTTAGAGAAAGTCAAACTTTGTAATATGTATAGAAAATAAGTTGACATGAAAATCATAGTGATGATAGAATGAATGTTCATTCTGTATTGGCGGTTATATAATGAAACACACAGACAAACGAAATGAAATATTGAGCGCAGCACTCGAAATTATCTCGGAACAGGGTTTTCACAAGGCACCGATGTCCATGATAGCCAACAAGGCAGGTGTGGGGGCGGGGACCATATACATCTATTTTGAGAATAAGGATGTGCTTATCAACGAGATATACCGGGAGCTGGAAAAGAAGGTCGCGGCGACGGTTCAAGAAGGTTACTCTGCATCACAGCCCATAAGAGAGAAATTCATCTACCTCTGGACAGCGCTTTTGAGATACTTCATTAAAAATCCTCTCCATTTCCGTTATATAGAACAATATCACAACTCGCCTTATGGTGCCTCTTTGAGGCGAGACAAGCTTATGGGTAAAACCGAGGGCTCGAACATATTAGAAGAATTATTCAAGGAAGGGGTAAGCCAGCAGGCTGTAAAGGATATACCGATCGTCATGCTTTTTGCACTGGCTTTTGCACCGCTGTTGTCCCTGGCCCGCGATCATACGCTCGGCCTGATAAAGATAGAAGATGCTCACGTTATGCGTGCCGCGGAAGCGTGCTGGGAGGCGGTTGAAAATAAATGAAGACATTAATGCACCAAGACGCACTTAACGGAAACTGAAGGGGTGTTACATGCGCATCAACAAAAAAATCAGACTCTTTATAAGTTTTGCCATTTTGTGTGCAGGTTTTGCGGCGGATGGTTGTACACGTAAACAGCCGCCTCCACCAAGCGCGCCTGAAGTGGCTGTTGTCACAGTGCGGTCGGAACGGGTGACGCTGACAACTGAATTGCCCGGTCGTACGTCTGCCTACTATGTTGCGGAAGTACGTCCGCAGGTAAACGGCATCATACAGAAACGGTTCTTTGAAGAAGGTTCTGACGTGAAGGCCGGAGACCCTCTTTATCAGATTGACCCTGCGCCGTATCAGGCGGCATACGACAATGCGAAGGCCTCCCTTGCCAGGGCCGAAGCAAACCTCCCGTCAGTACGGTTAAGGGCTGAACGCTACAAGGAACTGGTCTCCATCAAGGCAGTCAGCCAGCAGGAATATGACGATGCAACGGCGGCGTTGAAACAACTCGAGGCAGAGATTAATTCCTGGAAGGCCGCCGTCGAATCGGCGCGCATCAATCTGGCATACTGCAGCATCAAGGCGCCTATTACAGGACGCATAGGCAAGTCCAACGTTACCGTCGGCGCACTTGTGACGGCACTCCAGCCGGCCCCGCTTGCCGTGATCCAGCAGATCGACCCCATATTCGTAGACGCAATGCAGTCGAGCGCCAACCTTCTTCGTCTCAGGCAGAATATGGCTGCCGGCAAGATAAAACGGGATGGCCCCGAACAGACGAAGGTGAAATTGTTCCTCGAGGACGGCACGGTCTATCCGCAGGAAGGGAGCCTGAAGTTTTCCGATGTCACCGTTGATCCCAGCACCGGGTCGTTTATCCTCCGGATGGTCTTTCCAAACAAGAAGTACGTACTTCTGCCCGGCATGTACGCGCGGGCGCTTGTCCAGGAGGGGATAGTCGACAACGCGATCCTTATTCCCCAGCAGGGGGTCTCCCGCGACCCCAAGGGGAATCCTGTCGTTCTCATTGTGGACGCCGAGAACAAGGTCCAACAGAGGATGATCACCGTGGATCGTGCCATCGGCGATAAATGGTTCGTTACATCAGGTCTTGCACCGGGTGATCGTGTGATCGTTGAAGGAATTCAAAGGGTACGCCCCGGTTCTCCCGTAAAGGCTGCCCCTTTTGACGCCGGCCAGAAGGATAATACGGAGGCCGGGAAGACGGTCAAACCTTCTGCAAAGACGGTCAAGCCGCCTGCAAAAGCGAATTGAACGGAGGGGCCTGATGTTATCGAATTTCTTCCTTGACCGCCCTGTCTTCGCTTGGGTCATTGCCATCGTCATCATGTTGGTAGGTGCCCTTGCCATTCATAATCTCCCCATATCGCAGTATCCCCCCATCGCACCCCCATCGATCTACGTTCGAAGCGATTATCCGGGGGCTTCGGCGGAGACTGTGGAAAACAGCGTGACCCAGATCATCGAGCAGAAGATGACCGGGCTCGACAATATGATCTACCTGTCTGCTACGAGCGATTCGTCGGGAAGCTCCCGCATCGAATTGACCTTTGCCCCCGGGACAGATCCGGACCTTGCCTGGGCCAAGGTACAGAACAAGCTCCAGCTCGCTATGGCGAGCCTGCCTGAGGTGGTCCAGCGCAAGGGTGTGACTGTCGGTAAGGCCACCAGAAACTGGCTGATGATAGTGAACCTTATCTCGGAAGACGGGAGCATGGACGGCAATGATTTAAGGGATTATGCCCAATCAAACTTAGAGAAGGTGCTGGCGCGGGTGCCCGGTGTAGGCGAGGTGGAGAATTTCGGGTCCCAGTATGCCATGCGCGTCTGGCTGAACCCCGACAGGCTGGTAGATTACAGCTTGACCATTGACGATGTTATCGCGGGACTCAAGTCCTATAACGTTGAAGTCTCTGCCGGCCAGTTCGGCGGGGCGCCGGCGGTGAAGGGCCAGCGCATGAACGCCTCCATCATCGTTCAGAGTATGTTGAAGACCCCCGATGAGTTTGCTGCCATCCCCCTCCGCATCAATTCCGATGGTTCTGCCGTTCGAGTCAAAGATGTGGGACGAGTGGAATTGGGAACCGACGCCTACGACATCGAATCCTTTTACAACGACAAACCCTCCGCAGGCCTCGGGATCCGCATGGCCTCGGGTGCCAACGCCTTAGACACAGCCGATGCAGTGAAGGCGAAGCTACAAGAGATGAGCCGGTACTTCCCTTCAGGAATGAAGGTGACCTATCCCTATGACACAACGCCCTTTGTCAAGGTGGCCATCTGGGAGGTGGTGAAGACCCTTCTGGAAGCCATCCTGCTTGTTTTCCTCATAATGTGGCTTTTCATGGGGAATATCCGGGCCACCCTGATCCCTACCATCGCAGTGCCGGTGGTGCTCCTCGGAACCTTTGCGACGCTGAGTTTTTTTGGCTTCTCCATCAACATGCTCACCATGTTTGCCATGGTCCTCTCCATAGGCCTTCTGGTGGACGATGCGATCGTAGTGGTGGAAAACGTTGAACGTATCATGAGCGAGGAAGGGCTTCCACCGAAGGAGGCCACGCGAAAGTCCATGGGACAGATCACGAGTGCCCTTATCGGCATCGGACTTGTGCTCTCGGCGGTCTTTGGCCCCATGGCCTTTTTCGGCGGATCCACGGGCATCATCTACCGGCAGTTTTCCGTGACCATCATCTCCTCCATGCTGCTGTCGGTGGTAGTGGCCCTGATCCTGACGCCGGTGCTGTGTGCATCGCTCCTGAAACCGGTAAGGGCGGGACATGAACCGGCGGAGAATGCGATCCGGATCCTGCGCCCTTTCTTTGCAATGTTTGATCGTATCTTTTTCAGGTTAAGAGACCGGTATGTGAAGATAGTCGGCAATTCCTTTTCAAGGAAAACCCGCTACGCCGTGATATATATCATTATTGTAGTGTGTGTGGCGATTATCTTTCTTCATACGCCCACGTCCTACGTTCCCGATGAAGATCAGGGTATCCTGCTTTCCCAGATAATGTTGCCCGCAGGTTCCACGATAGAGCAGACCAAGCAGGTCGTTGAACAGGTACAGACGCATTTTCTGAAGAATGAAAAAGAGGCAGTGGAATCCTGCATGACGATCTCCGGTATCGGCTTCTCGGGAAGGGCACAGAATAACGGCCTGGTATTTGTGAAGCTGAAGGAATGGGGACTCCGGAATCGGTCGGACCTGAAGGTCAAGGCCGTTGCGGAACGGGCAACGAGGGCCTTTTCTCATATTCGAAGCGCCCTGGTATTCGCTTTCCCGCCCCCTGCGGTGACGGAACTGGGCATGGGAACGGGATTTGACTTCGAGTTGCTTGACCGTGGCGGACTGGGTCATAAGAAACTGATGGAGATGCGCAACCAGCTTCTCGGCATGGCTTCAAAGGACCCGCGCCTGACAAAGGTGAGGCCCAATGGTATGGAGGACGTGCCTGAATACCGGGTCGATGTGGATTGGGGGAAGGCAGGCGCCCTTGGGGTTCCCATTACCTCCATCCATAATACTATCTCGGCGGCCTTCGGCAGCGACTATATCAATGACTTTATTCAGGCCGGCCGGGTCAAGCGTGTGTTCGTTCAGGCGGATGCCCCCCATCGCATGCTTCCCAAGGACATTGACAAGCTCTATGTACGCAACACTGCGGGAAAGATGGTCCCCTTTTCCGCTTTCGCCTCCGGTTACTGGACGTCAGGTTCGCCCAGGCTCGAACGTTATAATGGATTTCCGTCCATGAACATATGGGGAGAGCCGTCCCCGGGGAGAAGCTCCGGCGAGGCAATGCAGGCGATGGAAGAACTCGTGACAAAATTGCCCCAGGGGATCGGTTTTGAATGGACCGGCCTTTCCTATCAGGAGCGGATGTCGAGCTCCCAGGCGCCCCTGCTGTACGCCTTTTCCATTATCGTGATCTTCCTCTGCGTAGCGGCCCTCTATGAGAGCTGGCCAATCCCGCTCACAAACATGTTCATGCTCCCCCTTGGCGTCTTCGGTGCGACACTTTTTACCTGGGCAAGGGGGCTTCATAACGACGTATATTTTCAGATCGGGTTTCTCACCACCCTCGGTCTGACGACAAAGAATGCGATCCTTATTATTCAGTTTGCACAGGAGCGCATAGCGCGGGGAGAAGGATTGATCGAGGCTACCCTCGGGGCGGTGCGGGTAAGATTCCGACCGGTCATCATGACGTCGCTCGCGTTCTTCTTCGGGGTCCTGCCGCTCGCCATTGCGACAGGCGCCGGCGCCGGGGCCATGAAGGCCATTGGCACCGCCGTGACCGGGGGTATGATGTCGGCCACATTTATCGACCTCTTCTACATCCCCTTGCTCTTTGTCGTCGTATCCCGCCTGTTCAAGGTGGAAAAGAAGCCTCACCCGCCCGGCAAGGGTACCAACCCCCTTCCTTCTTCCGGAGGAGCGTACGATGCGCCCCCATCTTCAGGGATGCAGAACGGACAGGGGCACAAGGCAGACCCTGCGAATGCTTCAGAGGAGGGTGAGCTATGATGCGAAACGTGTTTTTGATCATCCTTACGGTACTTTTCATAGGGGGCTGCACCATGGCGCCGAGATATACGCGGCCTCCCGCGCCGATCCCGAAGGCGTGGCCGGAGGGTGATGCCTATAAAGACATAAAGACAAGCGATGCGCCTTCGGCAGCGGAGCTTAAATGGCGTGATTTCATAAGCGACAAAAAGCTCGAGAAGGTCATCGAGATGGCCCTTGAAAATAATCGCGACTTCAAGCTTGCTGCATTAAATGTTGAAAAGGCACGGGCGTACTACGGCATCCAGCGTGCAGAATTGTTGCCCGCACTCGATGCTGTGGGTACGGGAAGCAGACAAAGGGTGCCTGCCGACCTTTCAAACAAAAAGATAACAGGCGTGACAGAACAATACAGTGTGAATCTCGGCGTCCTCTCGTGGGAGATCGACTTTTTTGGTCGCCTGCAAAGCCTGAAAGACAAAGCGCTGGAGGAGTACCTCGCAACAGAAGAAGCGCACCGAAGCGCCAGGATAATGCTCATCGCTACCACTGCCGGTGCGTATTGGACGTACGCAGCAGACCGGGAAAACCTGAAGCTTGCCGAGGATACCTTAAAGACGCAGATGAACTCATACGACCTGATCAAGCGGCGTTATGATGTCGGTCTTGCCTCCGAACTTGATCTCCGTCGTTCACAGACTCAGGTGGACAGCGCAAAAGAAATCGTCTACCGCTACACCCAGCTCGTTGCACAAGATGAAAATGCACTGAACCTTCTTGCAGGCAAGGTAGTTCCCAAGGAGCTTTTGCCGGATGGGTTTGACAGCGTAATTCCCCCAAAAGATATTTCTCCCGGTCTGTCATCCGAGGTGCTTCTGAGACGTCCCGACATTATGGCCTCTGAGCATATGCTGAAATCCATCAATGCCATGATCGGTGCTGCACGGGCGGCCTTTTTCCCTCGCATTTCTCTCACCACCACCATGGGAACAGCAAGTGCAGAGCTGTCGCGGCTCTTCCGATCGGGGCAGGATACGTGGAATTTTTCGCCGCAGGTAGTGATGCCCATCTTCGACGCACGCATATGGGCGGCATACGATGCTGCAAAGGTGGAAAGGGAGATCGCCCTTGCCGGCTATGAGAAGACCATCCAGACAGCGTTCAGGGAGGTGGCAGACGCACTGGCCGTCAGGGGTACTGTTGAGCAGCAACTGGCGGCACAGCAGTCCTTTGTTGATGCGGTAGCCGAGACATACCGTCTCTCCAGTGCGCGGTACATGAAAGGGATTGACAGCTACCTGAGCGTCCTTGACGCACAGCGTTCGCTGTTCAGTGCACAACAGGGATTGATAGCCCTCCGCCTGGCAAAGACCACCAATCTCGTGACGCTCTACAAGGTTTTAGGCTGGGGAAACGAATAGAATCTCCTTGACAACACGCTGGAGCAAACTTATTATATAAATATAATTTTATATGATAGGTTTGTTCCATGTTGAAAAAGTCTTCACATGATGTAATATATTCTCCTATTGAATCGAATCAAAAATACAATTATCTCACCGCGACCGATGCCTTTTTAGATACCATTTTCATAAAGAACAATTTATATTTAATACTGCTACACATATTTAACCTGCTGAGACCTGTAACCAGATGTTTCTCTTGTTGGTGCTATTGTTATGCCCATCCTTATACGACAGGGGTCTGCCGGACACGATATAAACTACGAAAACGGGAGGTTTGATATATGAACGACCTGACGGAAACATTCAAGGCACTTTCAGACGAGACGAGGCTCAGGATCATCAAGCTCCTCGAACAGGGAGAGCTCTGCG
>MVRS01000132.1 GCA_002067975.1 Syntrophorhabdus sp. PtaU1.Bin058 | reverse complement strand
AGGCTGGCGCCGGCCGGTCTCGGTTTCATTACCCTCTTCTTCGGAATAGGCCAGGCATTGGGTCCTGTAATAGGCGGACTGCTCAAAGACTACACGGGGACCTTTACGAACGCCTTCATCCTCGCCACCATCGTTTCGCTGATCGGAGGGTTCGGGTCGCTGATATTGAAGAAGAAGACGGCATAATATGGCGCAGTGTCATTGCGAGCCCGCAGGGCGTGGCAATCCCACCAACAGTTATACCCTATGAGATCGCCACGTCGCTTCGCTCCTCGCGATGACAAAAAGAAGGTAGGATTTGTATATCAGGATTTCGTGCTTGGTTTAATATTTGGTACCTTAAGGGATATTTATGAAAGATGGCGATACCTTCACTGTCCGCGACCTACCGAGATCTGAAAGACCGCGCGAGAGGCTTCTCAAACACGGCGCGGACAAGCTCTCCTCGCAGGAGCTTCTGGCCTTAGTGATAGGACGAGGCGTTTCCAAAAGATCCGTCATGACCATTGCCCAGGAGCTGATGGTGAGGTTCGGCAGCATTCAGGGGATAAGCAACGCAACGATCGAGGAGTTGTCGCACATCAAAGGGATCGGCGCGGCAAAGGCAACACAGCTCAAGGCTGTTTTCGAGCTCGGGAAAAGACAGGAGCTTGAAAGAGAAACCCTCTATGAGAGCTATGACATCAAAGACCCCCAGAGCGTTGTCAGGGCGGTTCGCGGGACCATTAAGGACAAGGCAAAGGAGCACTTCAAGCTCATCCTCCTCAATACGCGCAACAAGATTATCGGCCTCTCGACCGTTTCCATAGGCACCCTCAACGCAAGCCTCGTCCATCCCCGCGAGGTCTTCAAAGACGCGATCAGGCACAGCGCATCATCGGTGGTGATAGCCCACAACCATCCATCCGGCGACCCTGAGCCGTCGGAGGAAGATCTGAAGATCACACGGCGGCTTGTTGAATCGGGCAAGATACTCGGGATCGAGGTGCTCGACCATATCATCATCGGAAAGGACACGTTTATCAGTTTAAAAATGAAAGGATTGCTATAGTACGATATTTTATTTGACCCGTAACGATAATTAATGATATTTTTTTTATCTTCCTGGGAAAGACCCGACAAAACCAAAAGGGAGGAAAAGAAATGAAGAAGATGCTGTTTTTTTTCACACTGTTCCTGGCCTTGGTATGGATAGGGCATGCGTACGCTGCCGATCCCAACCTGAAAGAAGGCATGTGGGAGATGACATTTAAAAACGAGATAAAGGGGATGCCGATGCAGATGCCTGCCACAACCGTACGGCAATGCATCACCAAGAAGGATTTGGTCCCGCAGCAAAGCCCTGAAAAAAATCAGGAGTGCAAGATAACCAGCACAAAGGTAACCGGCGATACCATCTCCTGGACCATGCAATGCCGCAGTAAGGATTCCACAATGGACAGCGACGGGAAGGTAACGTACAAAGGCAATTCGTCTGATGGGATAAGCAACACGACGGTAAAGCAGAAAGGTCAGCCGCCGATGCAGATGACAAGCCGCTGGTCGGGAAAATGGATAGGACCCTGTAAATGAGCTTATAGCCGGCAGCGCAAACAATATCAACGATCAAGGAATGGTTGGAAAAATGGTGAAGATAAAGATAAGAAAGACAAAGAAAAGCAGGCTTAACGAAACGGATTTCGATCATCTCGAGTTCGGCGAGCAGTTCTCGGATCATATGTTCATCACCGAATATGCAAACGGCACGTGGAACGATCCAAGGATAGTCCCCTTCGGGAAGCTCTCCTTTCTCCCCAGCCTCACCGTACTCCATTACGGGCAGGCCGTCTTCGAAGGGCTGAAGGCCTATCTGACGGCCGATGGCGGCGTGAACCTCTTTCGTGCCGAGAAGAACCATGAAAGGCTCAATATGTCCTGCGAGAGGCTCTGTATACCGCCTGTCCCGTTGGACCTGTTTACGGAGGCCCTGAAGAAGCTTATAGCCGTTGACCGCTCCTGGATCCCGGACAAACGCGGCAACTCTCTTTACATAAGGCCCTTCGTGTTCGCGACAGACGACTATATCGGTGTTCGGGTCTCCAAGACCTACGCGTTCATTATCTTTACCTCGCCCGTAGGGGCCTATTATAAAGAAGGCCTCAACCCTGTGAAGCTCATTACGTCAGGCGGTTATGTGCGGGCCGCCATAGGAGGGCTCGGTGAGGTAAAGACGCCTGCCAACTATGCAGCATCCCTTTTGCCGGCAGAGGAAGCAAAGAAACAAGGGTTTACCCAGGTGTTGTGGCTCGATGCCATCGAGAGGAAGTACATCGAAGAAGTGGGTACGATGAACATCATGTTTCTCATCGATGACACGCTCATTACCCCGCCCCTCGAGGGATCAATCCTTGGAGGCATCACGAGGGACACGGTGCTCACCCTTGCCAAACACTGGGGAGTAAACATAGAAGAGCGCAAGATATCCATTGACGAGGTGTTCGAAAAGGCAAAGTCGGGGGCATTGCAGGAGGTCTTCGGAACGGGAACGGCCGCAGTGATCTCGCCTGTGGGCTGGATACAGCATAAACATGAGATGGTCACCATAAACGAAGGCGCGATAGGTTCCTTTTCCCAGAGGCTCTATGACGAGATAACCGGCATCCAGTACGGCGAAAGACCGGACATATTCGGATGGTGCTATCAGGTCTGAAACCCCGCTGCCCATACACTATTCACTATCGACTATCGACCGCCTCTATTACCAGCTACCAGCGATCAGCTTTCAGCCATCAGCCTAAAAGCCTTTTTTTGTTTCAGCTGACGGCTGTGTGCTGACTGCTGTGTGCCGGTCTTTATTATGACTATGGTCTTTTTGCTTTTAACCATTCACTATTCACTATTCACTATCGACTATCGACTGCCTTTATTGTCTCTATGGTCTTTTTGCTTTTAACTATTCACTATTCACTATCGACTATCGACTGCCTTTATTATGACTGAAATATTCCTCTGTGTATTCGCCTTCATGGCCGGTTTTATAGACTCCATTGCAGGAGGCGGGGGGCTTATCCAGCTTCCGGCGCTCTTCATCTTTCTTCCCGGCCTTCCCGTGGCGATGCTTCTCGGAACAAATAAATTGGCATCCATATGCGGCACGTCGATGGCCACGGTCCAGTACGCCCGTCATGTCAGGATCAACTGGGCCGCCACATTCCCCGCGACAGCAAGCGCCCTGCTCTTCTCGTTCTTCGGTGCAAGGGCCGTAACGCTTCTGGATCCCGCGATCATGCGCCCCCTCGTCCTCGTCATGCTCATCGCCATTGCCGTCTACACCTTTTTAAGAAGGGACTTCGGCTCATTCCATGTACCGAAGCTCGGGAACGTCAAACAGCTCTCCATCAGCATCGCAACAGGTATGGTGATCGGTTTTTACGACGGGTTCTTCGGCCCCGGGACAGGGAGTTTTCTCATCTTCGTCTTTATAGGGATATTCGGTTTCAGCTTCCTCGCTGCCTCTGCGTCTTCCAAGGTGATCAACTTTGCCACGAACCTGTCGGCAGTGCTTTACTTCGGGTTCACCGGCAACATCTTCTTCAAAGTTGCCGTGCTCATGGCCGTCTTCAACATACTCGGTGCTGTGGCAGGCACAAGGCTCGCGATCCTCAAAGGGAACCGCTTTGTAAGGATCTTTTTTCTGATCATCGTATCCGCCATGATCATCAGGCTGGGATACGACGTGCTGATGAGATAAGGCAACACCCGTAAGGCGTGAGGGGAAACCTGTTCAACGTTCTACGTTCAACGTTCAAGGTTAAAAAACAGACACTGGTTGCTTGTTACTCGATACTGGTTGAACCTCGTAAGGCATAAGGGGACTATGACAGAAAAACCGGATACCAATTACTCGATACTCAATGCTGTTCAGGCACATTACGAGAAACAGGTAACGAGGAAGCAAGTATCGTCATCGCGAGGAGCTTCATTTTTTACCGTCATCGCGAGGAGCGAAGCGACGTGGCGATCCCATAGGATATAATCTGTTGGATGAGATTGCCGCGCCCTGCGGGCTCGCAATGACACTACGTAGCCTTTTACAAGTTTTATCGCCTCACGCCTTACGATTCACGGGTTTTATCGCCTTACGGGTTTACGAGGGTTTACGAATATTTCTTTCTCAGCTCTGCCAGTTTCTCGAAGTGTCTTCTTTCCTCTTCAATGATAAGATCGATCTGGGCGCGGTCTTTCTCTGAGATAAACTGCTTCACTTCCTGGTAATAGAGGATCGAGTCCATCTCCCGCTCCATGGCAAAATCTATTGCCGACAGGGTATCGCGTATCTCGGGCAACTCGGTATTACGGAGGTCCTTCTTGAAGATCACCTTGCCGTCAATGTAATCCCTGAGGTACGCGAGATATTCGCCCTTGTATGTTTCGGGCATGCTCGTCTTCTTTATTGTTTCGAGCATGTCTGTGAATATCCTTTTATGCCGTATCTCCTCATCGGCGAGGCGGTTGAAGATGTCCCTTGCGCCTGCGTCCTCTGCCATGAGCGCTGCCTTATGATAAAAGATCTCACCGTCTTCTTCGATCCTGACGGCAAACTGGAAGATATCGGCCGGTTGAAATATATTCATTCTCTCCTCCTTATGTATCCTTCCTGCGTAAGCATAATGCCCTTTGCAGTTGCCCTGCCGCACTGCATACGCCCCACACCTTTATTTATATTGCACATTATATTGGATATTTCCTTTATTGGCAATGCTTTTATGTCTCCGAACAACGTAAATTTAATTGGAAACTGTGCCCGTTCATGATACCCTTAATCAACGTCAATGCGACAATCCAAAATGGAGATAAAAGACATGGATGCTGTTATCGACCTTCTCCGGACAGCCCATGTCGGCAGGTTGGGCACCGCCGGCAAAGACGGGTACCCCATGATTAAGCCTCTCAATTTCGTCTATGATGCAATGAGGATATATTTCCATTCCGCAAAAGAAGGGGAAAAGATAGAGGATATCGCGAGGGACAACCGGGTCTGTTTCGAGGCGGACGCGCCGGCGGGATACAGGGAGGCGCATTCTCAGCCCTGTGAGGCGACGTACTATTATCAGAGCGTGATAATCAAAGGCAGGGCATCCATTGTTACCGACGAAGAAGAACGGCTCCACGCCCTCACGCTCCTTATGGACAAGTACCAGCCTGGAGGCGGCTACGGGTCATTCCGGGACGACAAGCTCAGGATAACCGCCGTTATCAGGATAGACATCGAGGAGATGAAGGGAAAGGAAAATATCAGCCGTAGCGCCTGAGTTGAAAGCCGTCTTGTGTTGTATATTCCACATAACTTCCGTGCTTGATGAAATCACCGGCGTTCAGATAGACCTTCTCCCTGCCGTCACTGACAAAGGAAATACGGTCCGGGATATGGGAGTGGGCGAGGATAACCGCGTCGTATCCCTCGTCCTGCTTCAGCCGCGCGTACCTCCTGAAGGCCTCCATGACCTTATCGCTGTATGGTTTTTGCTTCCTCGAAAGAAATATCCGCATCGCCATTGCTATCCTCCACGTCAGGGCCGGACCGAAACAATCCATGACCGCATAGATGAAGGGTGATTTCAGGATGTTCCCCAGGCACAACCTGTCGAACCCGTGCCCGTGCGCTATGTATGTCCTCTTTCCTTCAATGTCCATTATCAGTTCTTTTGCGCAGACGATGCCCGTGTGGGTCTGAAAAAAACCGCCCATTTCGAACTCGTGGTTTCCTTCGAGCAGATAGACCTCTTTTCCCTTATCCGCAAGCCCTTTCAGTGCATCGACAATGCCTGCGTACCACGGATAGATATACCCGTCGTATCCATGATAGAACTCAAAGAGATCGCCAAGGACAAAGACCTTGTCGGCGTCCTCGCAGACATCCCTGAGGAAGCCCATGACATATTTCATCCTGTCAAAGCTCCTGTCTGTAAGGTGGGTATCGGAAAAGAAGATCAGTTTCATGATTTACACCATTAAACCCGTAAGTCGTGAGTCGTAAGGCGTAAGGGGTTTGATCCTTCACGACTAACGCCTGACGCCTTACGGAATTTATTCGGGTGTTGGTCCTTTCCTCAAGTACTCCCTCAGCGCCTCCTGCCAGCTTCGCATGACAATACCCGTCGCGTCCCGGACCTTTTTTGTATCGAAGACAGAGTATGCCGGTCTCACCGCCTTCCTGTTGAGCGTCTGAGAAGAGATCGGCGCCACCTGAACGTCCATCCTGAGGACCGAAAAGACCTCCCGCGCCAGCTCGTACCAGGTACAGGAACCGCTGTTGGAGACATGGTATATCCCCGGTTCGCCCTTTTCGATAAGAACGGCAAGGGGCCCGGCAATATCTTTTGCGTATGTCGGCGATCCTCTCTGGTCATCGACCACCTGGATGCTGCCCCTTTCCCCGGCGGCCTTCACCACCTTCGATATGAAATGCTCGCCGCCGTCTCCGTAGAGCCACTGTCCCCTGATAATAATCGACAACGGGGCCTTCGCGAGGACATGCTGCTCGCCCCACAACTTCGTCTTGCCGTAGAAGGAGAGCGGGTTCGGCGCGTCTTCCTCGTTGTACGGCAGGCCCTTCGTACCGTCAAAGACATAGTCCGTGCTGATATGGATGAGCTTGACGTTATATCTATTGCAGATACCGGCAAGGATCGCCGCACCGCCGCTGTTTACCTTTTCTGCAAGCTCCTTCCTGTCCTCGCAGCCGTCCACATCGGTCATGGCAGCGCAATTGATCAGAGCGTCAGGTCTCTCGCGGGCGATGATCGCTTCGCCGGATTCCCGGTCCGTTATGTCCCATTCATCGATATCGAGGCCGACGACATCAAATCTGTCTTTCAAAAAGGGGGTAATGCCGGTCCCGAGGAGACCTTTGTTGCCGGTAAGGAGGACCTTCATCGATTCCCGTACATCGTAGTATAGTATTCCAGGTAGGCGCCGCTCTTGATCCTCTCCCACCATCTCCTGTTCCCGATATACCACCGCACCGTCTCTTCCATTCCGGCAGCGAAGTCCTTCTCCGTCCGGAAACCAAGTTCCCGCTTGAGCTTCGTTGAATCGATCGCATACCTGCGGTCATGGCCCGGCCTGTCGGTAACAAAACGAATGAGCGTCTCCGGCTTTCCGAGGATCGTAAGGATGAGCTTCACGATCTCTATGTTCGTCCTCTCGTTCTCGCCGCCGATATTATAGACGTTGCCGGGTACGCCTCTCTGAAAGACCGTATCGATGGCGCGGCAGTGGTCCTCCACGTGTATCCAGTCCCTGACGTTCATGCCGTCGCCGTATACGGGCAGTTCCATATCCGCGAGGGCGTTCGTTATCATAAGCGGGATAAGCTTCTCCGGGAACTGGTATGGACCGTAATTGTTCGAACAGCGCGTGACGATGACAGGCATCCCGTACGTCGAGTAGTACGCCATGGCGAGCATGTCCGCCGATGCCTTCGATGCGGAATAGGGGCTGTTTGGCGCCATGGGCGTGTCTTCGCTGAATGTACCCGTTTCACCGAGCGAGCCGTAGACTTCGTCGGTGGAGACCTGGACGAAAAGTCTCGTCCCCTTTTTTCTCGCCATCTCGAGGAGGTTGAAGGTCCCGTTGATATTGGTCTTGATGAACGCGTCGGGGTCGATGATGCTCCTGTCCACGTGGGACTCTGCGGCAAAATTGATGACAACCCCGACAGGGGACTCGAACGCCTTCTCCACGTCGGATATGCTGCCGATATCGCCTTTCACAAACCTGTAACGGCTGTCCCTCTCGATGTCTTCGAGGTTCTCGGGGTTCCCCGCGTAGGTGAGCTTGTCGAGGTTGACGATATTGTGAGGATACCTCGACAGCATGTAGCGCACGAAGTTTGAGCCTATAAAGCCGCAGCCGCCGGTTACGAGAATGTGCGTATTATCCATCCTTCCTTTCCCATTTATAGGGTATGTCGTTGACGTGGGGGTCGATCCTGAATTCGTCGGGCTTTGTCCTGTTGTACGGCTCAGTGGGGATGTTGATGATGATCGCCTCATCTTCGCTGACGCATTTCCACCCGTGAAAGACCATCTTCGGCACCCTGACGAGCATGGGGTTGAACTCGCCGATGAAAAACTCGTTTACCTCTCCCTTTGTCGGCGACCCGTCCCTGTTGTCGTAGAGGACGAGCTTGAGCATCCCTTTGATGCAGACTATAAAGTCGTCCTGACCCTTGTGATAATGCCACGCCTTTACAACGTGGGGGTATGTGGTGGTCAGATAGACCTGACCGAAATTCACGAACATCTCATCGTCGTTCCGCAGGATCTCCATCAAGCGGCCGCGTTCGTCAGGGATATATCTCAATTGTTTGGTAACAACGTCCTTTATCATATCCACCCCCGTATATTAAATCCGAAAAAACAATACAGAACCCGGAAGTCGTAAGGCGTAAGGGGTAAAAGGTTCAAACCCCTCACGCCTTACGACTCACGACTCACGGTTTTTAGCCGGCATTGTTTGCTCCTGTCTGCGAAACTAAGATACTGGCCCTTAACAGCGATTCAAAGGTGCCTGCATCGGTCCACCACCCGTCCAGCATATCCCAGGTCATGGTCCCTTCCTTCACATAGGCGTTGTTGACATCGGTGATCTCCAGTTCCCCCCTGTCGGAAGGCTTCAGGGTCTTTACGATGTCAAAGACGCGGCCGTCATACATGTATATGCCGATGACTGCAAGGTTGCTCCTGGGTCTCTTTGGCTTTTCAACGATATTTACCAGTTTGCCTTTCACGATCTCCGCCACGCCGAACCGTTCGGGGTCAGGCACCTCCTTGAGGAGGATCTTGGCGCCCTTCTTCTGTTTTTTAAAATCACTGACGGCCTTTATGATATTCTTCTCAATGATATTGTCGCCGAGCACCACGCATATAGGGTCGCCGTCGGCAAAATACTCTGCCAGCGACAGCGCCGCAGCGATACCGCCCTCTCCTTCCTGGTATGTATAGTTGATATGCTGCAACCCGAATTCCCTGCCGTTTCCCATGAGCCTCAGAAAATCTCCGGCGTAGTTCCCTCCGGTTACGATCATGATGTCCGTGATACCCGCGTTGATGAGCGTCCCGATGGGATAGTATATCATCGGGTTATCATATATGGGCAGGAGATGCTTGTTGGTGATCTTTGTAAGCGGATGAAGTCTCGTGCCGAGCCCGCCGGCAAGGATAACTCCTTTCATATGCGCCCCTCCTATCTCGTAGTAATTCCCGTCAGATCAAAGGATATCCTGATAGTCGTGTCGTTGGGTCTTTTCGATTGCATCAGTGTTAATGTCGTACCCCAGCAGCCGGGCATATAACTCAGTTGATAGAGGGTGTCGATCCACTCGGAATCCTTGAACGTATACCGTACCTGGTACCTTCCCCGGAAGTACTTGTAAATGCCGCCGAGGTCGAGAAAGACCTCATTGTTCAGATCTGCCGTATAATTATGGGAAAGGTTCACATCATATATGTTGGGTTTCTTATAGCTGAAACCGTTCCTGATGGTCTTCAGACCTTCTCCGCCGGTGCTGATCTGCATCTCATTTGAATAACTCAGGTTGGTTGTCGGGGCAATGGTCAGCTTCGCGTCGATGTCCGAAAATCTGCCGCCATAGCCTTTATAGAGATCTGAAGGGCGCAGTCCGCCTGAAAGTCCATACGTCTGGGATATCTCGAAAAGGGAAAGCTCCCGCTGCCACCCTTCGGAGGTCGAGTTCAGGTAATGGTTCAACCCATACGTGATCGTGTTGGTCTGGTAGAGCCGGTCATAGGGGTCGATGTTGGGCAGATCGGTAAAGGACGTATTGGGGATAAAGTTATATTTTACTACCGGCTTGATCACGCTGTGCATCTCCCCCAGGTCCAGCATATCGGTATAGTAATACCTCATGAACTGGGTATTCATATCCCCCTCGATCCTGAAGGTATGGCGGTATTTCGTATCATTACTGCTGCCGTCTACCCTGTTGATAAGGTATGCCGTCTCCATGAGGGTACCGTTGAAAAGGAAGTTGATCCCGTTCCATGAATAGGGCAGACGCAGCCTCGGCTCAATACCCAGTCTCGAGGCCTTATCGCCCTTGTCCCTGTAGAAGGAGGTATAGTCTGTGACGAAATCCGTATAGAGCTTCCCGTCGAAGATCGGGATATACTCCGTGAAAAAGGATGCGTGCGGGTAGTATTGAAATGTGGATTTGTTGTTATCATCTGAAAGGAGGTTCCTGAAGTTCGCCACCTCGGCCGTGAGGAGGGACTTTTTCGCAGGGACTTCCATAAACGCCGTGGACTTTATCAATGTCTCGCTTCTTTCAGGCGCCGCCGTGCCGAAATCCTTGAGATAATCGTTGTCAGAGATGAATCGGAGGTTTGCCTTGAGGGCTATATCGTGCATGAGTATCTGTTCATGCTGGCCCTTTAACTGCCAGCGCGTACCGTCGTATTGCCTGTCGCTGATGATCGAATAATCCCACACCCCTTTCGTGTCTTCCTTGGGGGCATACCTGAACTCCACGCCGGGCTTGATACCCCTGTCGCCGAGATAGTCGAGGAAGAACGTGGCGTCCTTGTCCTTTGATATTGCCCAGAAATAGGATGTATTGATGATCATGCCGTTCCTTGAAGAGGCCGCAAAGCCCGGCATGAGCAGGCCCGACTGCCTCTCGGTCTTGACCGGGAAGATGCCCCAGGGCAGGTAAAAAACGGGATAATCCTTTATATAAAACTTTGTGCCCTTCGTCTTTGCGTACCCTTCAACGGTCACATCCACGTCCTTGGCCGAAAACTTCCAGGCAGGGTCCTCCCATCCGCAGGTGGTGAACTCTCCCTTCTTGACGGTATACTGGGACTCGCCGACCTTCTCGATCTCCTCGCCGGTAATGTGGAAATTGCCTTTCTCAAGGTAGATCCTCCCGCTGTCTATCTTCCCCTTCTTGGAGATCAGGTTGATCTGCAGCTTCTGGCACTCGATGCGATCGCCTTCGTCCTGGAAGACAACGTTCCCTTCTGCAAAGATATCCTGGGTATTCTCATCGAAAAAGACGTAGTCGGCATTGAGGGTCCTCGTCCCCTCCCTGAGATCGACCTTGCCTTTCGCAACGTAGGTACTCTTCTCGCGGTTGTATTCGACGGACATGGCGGATATGTCGATGGGCGCCGTGAAGGAGGTCGTGTAATCGAATTGCTTCCCGTAGAGGCTGAGAGGGATAAAAAGAAAGAGAAGGATAATGATTTTCCGTTTAAAATATCTCATGAATGATTGCCTTCGCCTCACCGATAGTATAAAAAGAGCCCGTGACCAGGATCAGGTCGTCTTCTTTTGACAGTGTCTTTGCCGTCCTCAGTGCACTCCTCGTGTCTTCCGTGATGATTGCATCCTTTGCATATGCCTTCATCAGGGATGGCGACAATGCACGTTCCATATCGGGTCTTGTCAGTATTGTCATATCCATGGATGGTACGATCTCTTGAAGCATTCTATCATACTCCTTATCCTTCATGACACCAAAAACGAGAATTTTCTTCCTGTCCCCATAGCGGGCCTTTATAAACTCGGTAAGGACGTGGATACCGCTGGGGTTATGCGCCCCGTCGATGAGGACCGTCGGTCTTTGCCTGACCTCTTCCAGTCTTCCCTGACACCGGATATCGGACAGAACGTCATATACGGTGCTGTCCCGGACAGGAAAACCAAGGGTCGAGAGGATATCAACGGCGCAGAGCGCAACGGCGCCGTTTACAAGCTGGTGGTCGCCCTCCATGTTTACCCGGACGTCTTCGAGGGTCCTTGACGGCCCCCTGTAAGACATGACCTGCTCTCCGGTCTTTTCATAAAAAAAATCCCTGCCGAGACTATAGACGGGGCATTCAAGCCTTTCTGCAACCTCGTCTATAATACCGAGTGGGATATCTGCCGCACCCGTCACCACCGGTATGCCCTTCTTGATGATCCCCGTCTTTTCCCGGGCAATGGCTTCAATGGTGTTCCCGAGGTATTCCGTATGGTCATAGGCAATATTGGTAATGACGCTTACCAGCGGTTCGATAACGTTCGTCGAGTCGAGCCTGCCCCCAAGCCCCGTTTCGATAACCGCGATATCCACCTTCTTTCTCCTGAAATACTCGAAGGCAATGGCTGTGGTGAAATCGAAGAAGGTAAAAAACCGGTTCCTGTCTTCTTTCTGTATCCTGTCCCGGATATATTCTGTGAGTTCGGCGACCTCCTCTTCCAGGATCTCCTCTCCGTTGACTGTAATCCTTTCGGTGAACGACAGGAGATGGGGGGAGGTATAGGCACCCGTAGAATACCCTTCCTTGCGGAGCATACCGGCGATCATGGCCGTCACGGAGCCCTTGCCGTTCGTGCCTGCAATATGTACCGTCTTCAGTGCCTTATGAGGATTCCCCATGATATTGAGTATCCACGAAATATTCTCGAGCCCGAATACCATCCCGAACCTTTCGAGCCCGTAAAGGTACTCAAGTGCAGCGGAATAATCTCTCATGTTATATGTGAGAGTAATGTGTAGAGCCTTTTTTTCAGTTCTTTTCTTGATACTATCATATCGATCATACCATGTTCCAGGAGATACTCTGCCCTCTGAAATCCATGGGGGAGTTCCTCCTTGATCGTCTCCTTGATAACCCTCGGACCGGCAAACCCGATCATTGCCTTCGGTTCCGCAATGATCACATCGCCCAGCATCCCCATGCTCGCCGTGACGCCGCCCAGCGTGGGGTCGGTCAGGACCGTTATGTAAGGGATGCCCTGGGATTTGAGGTTATAGATGGCGCCTGAGACCTTGGACATCTGCATGAGGGACATGATGCCTTCCTGCATCCTCGCGCCGCCCGATGAGCAGAAGAGAATGACCGGCAGTCTGTCCTGCGCCCCCTGCTCAAGGGTCCTCGTGATCTTCTCTCCAACAACTGAGCCCAGGCTGCCGCCCATGAAGTTAAAATCAAAGATCGCCGTGAGCACATCGAGACCGTTTATGACGGCCCTTCCGCACATCATCGCGTCGCTTCTCTTGGTCGTCTCCTTCGTCTCCACGAGCCTCGCCTTATACGGCTTGGTATCCTTGAACTTGAGAAAGTCGACGGGCTCGACATCCGTATAGAGTTCCGTGAAGCCCCCCCTGTCGAATGTCAGCTCAACCCTCACATCGACATTGATGGGGAAATGGTAGAGGCACTTGGGGCATACGTGCTGGTTCCTTTCCACCTCTCTCCTGTAGAGGAGTTCCTGGCAGGAACTGCACTTGATCCAGAGAGACTCGTCTTTCTCGACCTTTTTGAGTTCCCGCTGGATGTCGATCTCTTTGTGAGGCTTCTTTTCTTTATCTTTTCTGCTGAAAAAACCCATAATTTTCCTATTGAATTTTTGCTGTAAAACTACCAAAATAAGGGTAGCATGTCAACAAAAAGGGTTTCCATAGAATCGGACTATACCCTCGAAGGGGTCCTGCAGGCGAAGAGTAAGGACGCCGGCGTCGTCATATGCCACCCCCATCCGCTCTATGGCGGCAACATGCACAACAACGTTGTCGGGGCAATAGAAGAAGGGTTCTCCAGGCAGGGCTATACGACCCTTATATTCAATTTCCGGGGTGTCGGCGGGAGCAAAGGCGAATATGACGAAGGGGAAGGAGAGGTCCGTGACGCCCTTGCAGCAGCAGAGCATCTCCGGCAGCACCTCAACCCCGATGGGCGGATCATGTGTGCCGGTTATTCCTTCGGCGCCTGGGTGATAAGCAAGGCAGCGCCGGCGGTACAGGGACTGGACGGGCTGTTCCTTGTCTCCTACCCGTTCCTGATCTATAAGGGCGACCACCTGAAGACATTCAGCAAAAAGATCTATTTCATCGGAGGGACATACGACGATATAGCCCCCCTCGATGACCTCCTCGAATTTTACAAACACCTGACGATCACCGACAAGTATCTCAAGGTCATCCCTACGTCCCATTTCTACAGCGGGAAAGAAGGGGAGATCACCGATTTCATTACCGAAAGCATCGAACCGGTTCGTAAATAAATCCTGCACATTACATATGCTTTTTCTACAATCGGCGTTTCGTGTTTGAACGTTTCAGGTTTAACGTTCCGGGACTTTAAAATTTCAACAGAACGATGCGGTTTCTCACTTTAAAATTTAAACATAAAACGTGAAACATCGATCTTGCGGTGGACGCCGGTCATATTTCTCTTGATACCATAGGAACATCTCTATATAATATCCTATAGGAGGTATAGAGATGGGCTTAGCGACCAAGCAGGCAAATTTTCTTTTACCCGAAGACGTACTCGATGATCTCAGGGAATATGTACCCAAAAGAGAGCAAAGCAAGGTAGTAGCGGAGGCTTTGCGGAAGGAATTAAAACGTCTTAAATTTCATAAGACCCTTAACACAAGCTTTGGGGCATGGAGGGACAGCGATCATCCTGAACTACAGAAAGGCGCTGACGCCTTTGTATCTAAGTTGAGAAAATCATCAAGAGCCGACCGCGTGAAATGAAATCCATCCTTGTCGATACCGACATTCTGATTAATTTCCTTCGGGGGAAGGCAAAGGCGCGGGACTTCCTTTTATCACTTGCCGAAGATTCCACTGTATATTGCTCTGTAATCACAGTTGCAGAAATCTTTGCCGGTATGAGGGAACATGAGCGGCAACAAACCGTCGATCTGCTGGATAGTATGAATATCGCCACCGTTACCCGCGAGATCGCCGAGAAGGCCGGAATGTACAAGTCACATACCAGGAGCCAGGGTCTTGAACTCGATGACTGTTTCATAGCGGCTACTGCATATATTTTGCAGGCAACCCTTGCAACCGGCAACGCAAAGCATTATCCCATGGACGATATCAACAAAATTCGCGTTGTCACTGAATAAAGCTTTTACGCGAGAAAATATTGCCATGAAGTCTGATGAATTGAAGGTTTTCAACTTTAAACTTTAAACATGCAACATGAAACGATCTCCCGTAAGTCTTGAATAGATAACCGCTTTGTGGTATTGTGATGAACGTGCATTCAGTTCACAGCCGTCAGCGGGGCAATCCCTTTGCTTCCGATACCCTGTTGCTGATCGCTGAAAACTGACCGCTGACTGCTAATTGTAAAGGACAGACACAACGATGGACTACAAAGACACGCTGCATTTGCCGAAGACGCCTTTCCCGATGAAGGGGAACCTGCCCGTAAAGGAAAAGGAGATGCTCACATTCTGGAAAGACATAGGGCTCTACGGGAAACTCATCGAGGCGCGCAAGGGTGCCCCTTCGTTTATCCTCCACGACGGCCCTCCCTACGCGAACGGCAACATACATCTCGGCACGGCGCTTAACAAGATACTGAAGGACATCATCGTCAAATCGAAGTTCATGTCGGGCCGCAGGGCCGATTACATCCCCGGATGGGACTGTCACGGCCTGCCCATCGAGCACCAGATCGAAAAGGAGTTCAAGGCAAAAAAGATCGTCATGTCAAAGCTGGAGACCCGCCGTGCATGCAGGAAATACGCAGAAGGGTTCATCGACGTCCAGCGTGCCGAGTTCAAGAGGCTCGGGGTCATCGGCGACTGGGAGCATCCTTACATCACCATGGACTACAGGTACCAGGCAACGATCATCGAGGAGATGCAGAGATTCTTTGAAAGGGACGAGATCTACCGGAAAAAGAAACCCGTCTACTGGTGCATAAACTGCATGACGGCCCTTGCCGAGGCAGAGATCGAATACGACAACAAACGGTCGAACTCCATCTACGTCAAATTTCCCTTTACCGGGAAGAGGGACGGCGTCTTCGACGGTTATCCCGACAGGCCCCTCTACATGCTCATCTGGACCACAACGCCCTGGACGCTCCCGGCGAACCTCGCCATCGCGGTCCACCCCGATTTTACTTACGCGGCAGTCGATACAGGGAAAGAGGTATA
>MVRS01000131.1 GCA_002067975.1 Syntrophorhabdus sp. PtaU1.Bin058 | reverse complement strand
CCTATCCCGACAAAGTGGACCTTCTCTATCTTATGAAATACCATCTGCGATCCCTCCGATGATCCGTTCCGCCGCATCCTGTACGTATATCCTGCCGATATTCTCTCCCATCTCCTTAAGTAACCCGGGTTCCTTCATGAGATGTTTCAGTACATCAAAGAGCCTATCGCCGGTCGCCTCGTCATCCCCGATCACGTAACCGCCGCCTGCCTGCTCCACCTGTGAGGCATTCTTCCACTGGTGCCCGCCTGCGGAGTAGGGGTAGGGTATGAGTATGGCTGCCTTCCTGAAGTAGGCAAGCTCGAAGATCGTAGTTGCGCCTGCCCTCGAGATGACCACGTCGGCGAGGCTGTAGTATTTCGCCATGTCGTCGATAAAGGGGAATACCTCGTGCTCGATCCCGGTATTCTTGTATCCGTCGCTGACGCGTTCGTAATCCCCGGCGCCGGTCTGGTGGTACATGACCGTGTTCTTGTAGCTCTCAAGGAAGGGCAGCAGGGTGAGGATCGAGTCGTTGATGCTTTTCGCGCCCCTGCTCCCGCCGAATACAAATATCGAGAACCTGTCCTCAGGTTTTTTTACGTCAACGGCCTTCAGGTTTTTGCGGAGGGGATTTCCCGTGTGGCGGACCTTTTTTGAGGAGAGATAATTCTTTGTCTCTTCAAAGCTGATGAACGTGGACCGCGTGATCTTCGAGAGGAGCCTGTTGGCAAGGCCGGGCTGTACGTTCTGCTCATGGATGAAGCAAGGCACACCGAGGATCACCCCGGCGATCACCACGGGAACGGATGTGAACCCTCCCATGCCGAGTATCGCGTCGGGCCTTTCCGAGCGGAGTATGCCTGTTGCCATGGAGATCCCCTTCAGGAGGCGCAGCACGGTCCCGACCTTGTGGAGCGGGGAGGTGCCGAGGAACTGGTGCGCCTCGATGTAGAGCAGCCGGAACCCTGCCTGGGGGATGATCTTCCCCTCGAGGCCATAGGTCGTCCCGATGAACACGACGTCGTTTGCCCTGTCCTGTGCGAGCAATGCCTCTGCCACGGCAATGCCTGGAAATATGTGGCCGCCGGTGCCGCCCGCAGAGATGACGAGCTTCATAGGCGTTCTCCTCCCGGTTTCAGCATCACCCCGACAAGGGGGCTGACGATCGCGAGCAATATGACGGGCTGATAGAGAAGCCCCGTCGGGAGCCTTAACCCAAGGACCATCAGGATATCCGTTGCAATATATAAAAAACCGAAGAACGGCAGTATCGTCGTAAAGGTGCGCTTTTTCATAAATCCCGTGAAGCCGGCAATAAGGAATATGAATGATGCCCCGAGGAGGATATACCGGTTGATGTCGTTGAGCCCCAGGAGGCCCGTCCCTATGAAATGAGCGCCCTGCCTGTAGGCGATGATCATCGCAATGAGGGCGTATCCGGCAATGAAAGGGATGATCTGGCTCCTTTCGAGCACAAAGAGCATGAGGATCGTTGCAACGGCAAGGGGCAGGATAAAGAGGGGCTTGCCCGTAACGAAAAGGTTGAACGAGGCGGTGACAAAGAGGATCGATATGGCGGTCACCTCTTTAAAGAAGTCGTTCTTTTTCTCTTCCATGGAGGCCATGTAAAAGGTGAGGCCGTAAAAGGCGAGGAACGTGACGATGATCTCCACCGGGTATCCGGTGAGCGCCCTCGGATAGAAGAAGAAGCAGGCTGTGGCTGCGAACGACAGGAGTATGACCGGGTATTTCATCCCCGTGATGTATTTTACGGGGATGCGGTCTATGGCAAAGATCGATGCGAGGGACGCGATCATAAGAAGCACCTTGACGACGCTGAGCTCGCGGAAGAAGCCGTAGAGCAGGGTCGCTGCCAGTATGTAGATGCAGATCTTCTTCATAGGGACTCCACCATCTTCCTGTAGGTATTCCCCCTGTCTTTGTAGTCGGTGAACATATCGAAGCTGCTGCACATGGGTGAGAGGAGAACGATATCGCCGCTTTCGGCAACCTCGCGGGCGGTGCGTACCGCGCCCTCCATGTCATCTTCCTTGTAGATCACGACGTATCCCCCGAGCTCGCTGACGATCTTATCCTTTGCCTCACCGATAACGATAAGGATCTTTATCTTATGGGCGACATCCGCAATGGCCCGGTAGCTGCCGCCTTTGTCCTTGCCGCCTGCAATGAGGATCACGCTGCCCTCTATGTTTTCGAGTGCCCTCTTTGTGGCGTCCACGTTGGTTGCCTTGGAATCGTTGTAATACCTGACCCCGTTTAATTCCCTGACCAGCTCGACCCTGTGCGGCAGGCCCTTGAATTCCCGGAGCGCGGCGCTTGTCGTTGCCTGGTCTATACCGTATATGTGCGCGGTGAGGAGCGCCGCGAGGATATTCTCCGTATTGTGTATGCCCGGAAGCGGGGAGAGGTCCCTTGGATACAGGAACTCTTTTCCGTCCAGCCGTACGTGAAGTTCCCCGTCTTCTGCAAAGGCGCCCTCTTCGAGCTGCCTTGCCGCCCCGAAGGGCAGGACCCTGGCCTTTCCGTCTCTGGGGGCCTCAAGGCCGTCGATGATCACCGCGTAGTCCTTTTCTGTCTGGCGCTCGAAGACCCTGTATTTTGCCACCCTGTACTCGTCATAACTCCGGTACCTGTCGAGGTGGTCTTCCGTGATGTTCAGGAGGATCGCCGTATTTGCCCTGAAGGTCTCCATTGTCTCGAGTTGGAAGCTGCTTATCTCGACGATGACGTAGCGCGCCTTTTTCCCTTCAAGGACATAATTGATGAGGGGGTTGCCGATATTCCCTCCCACGAAGACGTCACCGAAGGCCTTTCTGAATATCTCGCCGATGAGGGTCGTCGTCGTTGTCTTCCCGTTCGTCCCCGTTATGGCGATGACGGGTTCATCGAGGAACGTGTAGGCAAGCTCCATCTCGCCGATAACCCGGGCCCCCTTTGCCCTGGCCTCTTTAAGGGCGGGCAGTTCGCTGTCGACCCCGGGGCTGACGACGATGAGGGGATATTGGAGGAAGTCTTCAGCCCTGTGGGGACCGAAATATCCCGTGAACCCGATCCCGTTGAGAGACTTAAGGACCGGCGCCATCGCCGCCTCGTCCTTTTCATCGGCAATGGCGATCTGCTTCCCCATGCCGTGGAGGAATCTTGCAGAGGCGATCCCCGATGCGCCGAGTCCAACGATCAATATGTTATCCGGAAGCTCCATGTCACCTCAGCTTCAATGTGCTTAATGCGAGCAGACCCAGTATGACCGAAATGATCCAGAACCTTACAACGATCTTCTCTTCGTTCCAGCCTTTGAGCTCGAAATGGTGGTGTATGGGCGCCATCTTGAAGACCCTCTTGCCCCTCAGCTTGAAGGAGTAGACCTGGATGATCACCGAGAGGGCCTCCAGCACGAATATCCCGCCGGCGATGACGAGGAGTATCTCCTGCTTGATGATCACGGCGATGGTTGCCAGCGATGCGCCGAGGGAGAGCGAGCCCGTGTCGCCCATGAAAAGCTCGGCAGGGTACGTGTTGTACCAGAGGAACCCGATGCCTGCGCCCAGCATGGCGCCGCAGAGTATCGTCAGCTCCCCTGCACCTTTCACATAGAATATCTGGAGGTACTGTGAGAACTTTATGTTGCCCACAAGATACGCGAAGAGGAGGAACGTGGAACATACCGTCAATACGGGCCCTATGGCAAGACCGTCGAGTCCGTCCGTCAGGTTGACGCTGTTCGATGTGCCGACGATGATGAGGACGCAGAGCGCCACGTAGAAGGCACCGAGGTCGGGGGCGATGTTCTTGAAAAACGGTATGGTCAGTTCCGTAACGAACCCGTATTTAAAATAGAGCAGCGCGCTGGTGATGAGGGCAAAGAGCGTCTGGAAAAGGAGTTTTGTCTTTCCCGAGATCCCCTTGCCGTTGCTGCCCCGTAATTTCTTGACGTCGTCGGCAAAGCCTATGGCGCCGAAGGAAAGGAGCACGAACGTGACGACCCAGATATAGTAGTTCGTCAGGTCCGACCAGAGCAGGGTAGGTATGATGGTGGAGACGAGGATGACAAACCCGCCCATCGTAGGCGTTCCCGCCTTCGACCCGTGTCTTTCGGGTACGTCCTCCCTCTTTGCGGTCTTGATCTTCCATTCGTTGAACTTCCGGATCACATAGGGGGTCAGGAAAAAGCTGATGATGAGCGCGGACAGTATCGCAAACACGGTACGGAGGGTAATATACCGGAATACGTTGAGTACCGAGAGTTTTGTGTGCAGCGGATATAATAGATGGTAGAACATTTACTTAAGCGCCTCCACGATCTCTTCCATCTTTGAAGCACGCGAACCCTTTACAAGGATCACGTCGCCCTTTCCGGCCTTCCCTTTGATGAAATCGATAAGACTGTCCTTGTCGTCGAACAGCCGTGAACGTTCGTTCCCGAGTTCCCTGAATGTCTCTTTCATCTCTTCGCCGATGAGGGCGATGACGGGTATTGTACTCTTCGCAAGGGCCCTGCCGAGTTCCCTGTGGTAATGGCCGCTTCCTGTTCCCAGTTCCCTCATGTCGCCGAGGATCGCGATCCTCTTCCCTTCGGCCGGAAGCTCGATGAGGGTCTTGATCGCCCATTCCATGGAAGAGGGGTTTGCGTTGTAGGAGTCATCGACGATCATGTATCCTTTTTCGGCGGCCACAGGCCTGAACCGCATCGAGTATGAGCTGAAGGTCTCGATGGATTCCTTGATGAGGGCCGGACTGACCCCTATGCCGTATGCGATCGAAGAGGCGGCGAGGATATTATAGAGGTTGTGCCTCCCCAGGAGGTTCGTCTTTGAACGAAGGCTGTCGCCGGGAAAATGGAGCGTGAAGGCGACGCCCTCCCAGCCGAGGTTCTCGTCAACAACGAGACGGAACTCGGCGTTGTTATCTATCCCGTACGTGAAGACCGCGTGCCCCTTGTCTTTGTAGCGCGCCGGGATATACGGGTCGTCGGCATTGATAAATATCTTCCCGCCCTCTTTTGTCAGGCGGAAAAGGTCGAGCTTCTCTTCCAGCACCCCCTCGATATCGCCGAGGCCCTCGAGGTGGGAGGGGTTGATGTTGGTGATGAGCGATACGTCCGGTCCCGTCGCACGCGCGAGTCTGCCGATCTCGCCCTTGCTGTTTGTCCCGAGCTCGAAGATGCAGAACTCCGGGTTCCCCTCGATGGAGAGGATGCTTTTGGATACGCCGATTATGTTGTTGTAATTCTTTTCGTTGAAATGGACGGTGAAGGCCCTCTGCGCCATATCCACGAGCATCTCCTTCGTCGTCGTCTTGCCGTTGCTTCCCGTGATCGCGATGCATGTCGTTGCTGTCTTTTGCCGCTTATATTGGGCAAGGTCGAGGAGCGCCTGCTCCGCGTCCTCCACGAGGATGATCGTTCCCTCCAGGGTAACGCAGAGCGCCTCCCTCTCTCTTTCGCAGACGGTCCCGCCCTTGGATCTTTCGTAGGCATCGAGCAGGAACATGTGTGCGTCGAAGGTCTTCCCCGTGATCGGTATGAAGAGCTCACCCTCGCCGATCGCCCGCGAGTCCGTGGATATCCCGGTAAAGGTCTCCTTATCGACCCTCAGCGTTGTGCCCTTCGTAGCCTTCAGTACCTCGTCAAGACGCCACATTGAGAACCTCCTCGATGACTTCCCTGTCGCTGAAATGTAATACCCTGTCGCCTATGATCTGGTAATCTTCATGGCCCTTTCCCGCCACGAGAACGACGTCGTTCTCCTCCGCGACCCTGATCGCCTGATGGATCGCCTCTTTCCTGCCCTCGATGGCCGTGAAGGGTTTATCGTTGAAGCCTTTTTTGATGTCTTCGATGATATTCCCCGGGTCCTCGGTCCTCGGGTTATCGGACGTTATGATCGTAAGGTCGGCGAGGTGGGCGGCAATGTGGCCCATTATGGACCTCTTCGCAATGTCCCTGTCGCCGCCGCAGCCGAAGACGACGATCAGCCTCCCTTTCTTCAGGCGGTTGAGGAGGGCGAGCACGTTCCCCAGCGCGTCCGGCGTATGCGCGTAATCCACAAATACGGAGAGGCCTTTCGGGTTCCGGATCCTTTCGAGCCTTCCCGGAACACCCTCCAGTCTCTCTATGCCCTTCTCGATGTCCCCGTACGGGATGCCGGTCACGTGGCCGTACAGGCAGGCGGCAAGTATATTGGAGGCGTTAAAGACGCCTATCATCGGCGAGACCAGCGTAGTCTTTTTGCCCATGAGGGAGACGTCGAGCCTCAGTCCCTCTATGTCTTCGCTGTAGCCGAGGAGGTGCGCGTCGGCATATCCCTTCGTACTGTATGAGAGCGTCCTTGTCGGCGCCGAGATGATGAAATCCCTTGTGCTCGGGTCGTCGATATTGAGGATCGCAAATTTCTGTTCCTTTGAACTCTTCTTCAGATAATGCTCGAAGAGGAGCCTTTTTGCACCTTTATAACGCTCAAGGTCCCCGTGGTAGTCGAGATGGTCATGGGTGAGGTTGGTAAAGATGCCGATGTCGAACTCGATGCCTTCGACGCGCTTCTGATCGAGGGCATGGGAAGAGACCTCCATGACCACGAAGTTCACGCCTGCGAGATGCATATCCCTTAAGAGGCTATGGGTCTCCGCCGCGCCCGGCGTGGTGTTCTCCGCCTTTATTGCCTTGCCGTCATATCTGTATGAGATGGTGCCTATGACGCCTGCCTTTTTGCCGGCATGTCCGAGAATGGACTCAATGAGGTACGTCGTCGTCGTCTTCCCGTTTGTCCCCGTGATGCCTGCAATATTCATCTGCCTCGAAGGGAAACCATAGAACGTCGACGCGGCATCGCCGAGGGATGCGGCGACATCTTCAACAATGATCACACAGTCAAAGGGCCTGCCAGGCTCCCTGTCGGTCACGATGGCCCTTGCCCCTCTTTTCAACGCGTCGTCAATATAGGTCCCGCTCCTGCCGGTGGCAAAGAACATATAGCCTTCCCCGACGGCCCGCGAATCCTTTGTGATCCCCGCGATCTCGAGGTCACTCCTGCCTTTTATGCTTATGACGGGTATATCTTTTATAAGGGTATCGAGTCTCATCACCTGTACGGCCTCCCCCGGATAATGCACTCCGTTTCACCTTTCACCTTTTCAAAGGCCTTCGGCTGCTGTTCCGTAACAAGGCCGCTCCCGTATATCTTTATCTTTGATGTGCGGGTTGCCAGTTTCTCCAGCGCCGCCTTCATAGGGAGATTGACGAGGCTGGGCATGGTCCACTCGTTCTGGTTGTTGTCGGAGTATGTCTTTACGGTATCGGAGACGTGCCTGAACGCAAAACGGTCGCCCTCCCTTCTTATCTCCGTTGTATGTATTATGTAAGGAAAGAGCTTGTTGTAATCTTCGGGGACGTTCCTGTTGTACATGGAGAGAATGATATCCTCCTCTATTACATAGCCCTTCCCGAGGATTACGTCCTGGGGGTCCAGTTCCTCGCGGAGCGCAGCGCCCTCTTTTTTGAAAAAGGCGATCAACTGTTTCTTCCCGATGATCTTTGCAATGCTCTTTAATCCCTCTTCGTCCCTGTCCTGCAGGATATCCATGGGTTTCTTGCAATAGGCGTTGTCCTGCGCATCTTTCCTGATGAAGACAAGGCCCTCTTTCTCAATGAGACCTTTCCTGATCGCAAAACAGACGATAGGGATTGCAACAAAATAAGACGGCTCAATAACCTGCCCGGTCTTTGGCGTATTTGCCGGCGCCGGGATGTTTACGGGGGCCGGTTTCGGTATGGAGACGCTCATGCCTGTCGGCACGGCGTTCCCGGTTTCCGAGGTCCTTCCTATGGTGAATCTGTCAGGGAGCTTCATCGCAACGGACACATACATCAATCCAATCAATACGCAAATGAAAAAGGCCTTTTTGTTAGCCCTTTTGTTCATCTCAATACCAGAACCTCTTCATCTTTTGGCTTCTTCAGTCCAAGTCTCTCTTTCGCCTTTAGCTCAAGCATCCTTGCCTGCGTAATGCCCGCAAGTTCTGTCTTGAGTTTATTGTTTATATCGGTGACTTCCCTCTCGCGCCTGAGCATCTCCATGAGTTCTTCCCGGAGCTGGTTGTGGGCGGACATCATGAAGAAGGAGATCAGGGCGAAGACAATTAAAAAGGCGATGATCAAAAGCGTAGATCGGGAATTCCTGTATGCCATGTCTCTTTTCGCGGATACGTAAACCCTTTCCATACAACCTCCGGCTAAATTTTTTCTGCTACCCTGAGCTTTGCACTCCTTGAGCTCGGATTCTTCCTTATCTCATCTCTTTCGGGCCGTATCGGTTTTTTCGTCACCGCATTCACAACGGCAGATGTTTTGAATATCCCCTTTATTGTCCTGTCCTCCAGCGAATGGAACGATATGACGCCGATCCTTCCCCGCCTGTTGAGCATGTCGATGGCGTCAAGCACCCCTGTCCGCAGATTCTCCGGTTCCCTGTTGACCTCCATGCGAATGGCCTGAAAGGTCTTTGTTGCGGGGTGGATCTTCCCCCTTCTTTTCTTTACCTTCAGGATGATGCCGGCCAGTTCCTTTGACGTTGCTATGGGCCTTTTCTTTCGTTCCTCGACGATCGCCTTTGCGATCCGGTGAGCCTTTTCCTCTTCCCCGTACTCACCGATAATCTTTTTCAACACGTCGTATCTGTATGTGTTTACCACATCGTAGGCAGTCAACTCTGCCCTGTCGTCCATCCGCATATCAGGAAAGACTTCGTCGTTAAAACTGAAGCCCCTCTCGCCTGTTAACTGGTACGTTGAAAGACCCAGGTCAAAAAGTATCCCGTCAAAGGACGATATACCTATCCCATTGAGAATCTCCTTAAGGTCTTTAAAGTTTCCTCTTACCAGTTGTACCCTCTCGCCGTAACCTCTCAGCACCTCCTGAGCTATGTGCAGGGCCTCTTCGTCTGCATCGAGGCCTATCAACCGTATGCCTTTGTACCTTTCCAGTATGTGGTGTGCATGTCCCCCTCCACCAACCGTTGCATCGACAAACAGGCTATATTCAGCGCTTACCAGGTTTTCTATTACTTCTTCACAAAGAACGGGTATATGTGTGACACCGATCAAAGGCCGAGTTCCGACACGATACTCGCAACCTGGTCGGGATCAGACGTGGCCTGCTTCACCAGTTCTTCCCATTTCTCCTTTGCCCATATCTCTATCTTTTTGCCCATCCCTATGATCACGACGTTTTTTATAATATGCGCATCGGTCTTCAATGCCTGCGGTAAAAGGACCCGCCCGAGCTTATCGATCGTGCATTCGGAGGCACCTGAGAAAAAATACCTCAGGAACAATCTCTCTTCCTTTTTCATCGAGCCTTTGTTCGATATCTTTTCCTCAATGTTCAGCCACTCCTGAAAGGGATATCCCACGATACAGCCGTCGAGGTTGGTGAAGATCAACCTCAGATCGTGGTGCACAGAGAGCAGTTCCCTGAACTTTGCAGGTATGCTGACCCTGCTCTTATCGTCTATGGCGTATTCAAATCTACCTGCGAACACTATCCCACCTTTTAACACTATTTACCACTTTAGACAGTTATACTTGTAACATCATAGTTTGTCAAGGGTTTTTTGCCTTTTTGCATTGAAAGAGAATTGAATGCTGTGATATAAGTGGGGATGTCCTTTTTAAAGAGAACAGTTATACTCCTTTCCCTTGTGGGACCGGCTATCATCACGTCCAATATCGATAATGATGCCGGTGGGATAGCGATCTATTCAATCGCAGGGGCGCGATACGGATATAACCTTCTGTGGACGCTTATCCCGACGGTCTTTCTTCTCGCAATCCTCCAGGAGATCTCTGCAAGGACGGGAATTGCGACCGGGAAGGGTCTTGCAGACCTCATACGGGAACGGTACGGTATCAGGGTGGCATTCTGGGTCATGGTATCCCTTTTTATTACAAACCTCGGAAATACGGCAGCGGAGTTCTCGGGCTGGGCAGCGAGCATGGAGCTTTTCAACGTGAGCAAATATATTTCGGTCCCCATAGGTGCATTCTTTGTATGGTTCCTTATTGCAAAATGGAATTACAGCATCTTTGAGAGGATATTCCTGGGGATCTGTTTCATATATTTCACCTATATCATCTCCGCGTTCCTTGCCAAACCGGATTGGGGCGAGGTGATGCAGAAGACCGTAACGCCCCATGTTCAATGGAACAGAGATTATCTCATTATAGTGGTCAGCATTATCGGTACGTCGATAACCCCGTGGCAGCAGTTCTATCTCCAGTCGGGCGTTGTCGAGAAGGGTCTGCGAGAAAAAGACCTCTGGGCATCCAGGGTGGATGTAATATTCGGGGCCATTATGATGGGCATTGTGGCATTCTTCATCATTGTGGCCTGCGGTGCAACGCTCTATCCTACCGGTATCGGGATAGATTCTGCACAGGACGCCGCCCTGTCGCTGAAGCCTCTGGCCGGAAGAAATGCGTACATCCTCTTTGCCATAGGGCTGGCCAATGCGTCGCTCTTTTCAGGATGCATCCTGCCGCTTGCCACCACATACTACATCTGCGAGGCCATGGGCTGGGAGATGGGGATTGGAAAAGGTTTCAGGGAGGCGCCTCAGTTTAAACTGATCTTTACAACGATCCTTGTCCTCGGCGCTTCTGTAGTATTAATCCCAAAGCTGCCCCTCATAAAGGTCATGTGGTTCAGTCAGATCATCAACAGCCTTTTGCTCCCTGCGATCATCATATTTATGATAAAGCTCGTCAACGACAGGGAGCTGATGGGAAATTACAGGAACTCCCTCTGGATGAATATTGTGGCCTATGCCGGGGCGACAATCCTCACCATTCTCAACGTTATTCTCCTCTATGACACCTTCATGTACGTTGTCAGGTAGACAGAAGAAAAAATATTGCCAAACCGACGTGAACGATGTAGTCTTTTAACTTATCATATTTTATTGGAGTATATATGAAAGTACCTATAACGAGAGAAGGATATACAAACCTGAAAAAAGAGCACGAGAACCTGCTTAACGTAAAACGACCGATGATCCTCAAGGCCATTGAGGAGGCCCGCGGCCATGGCGATCTCTCGGAGAACGCAGAGTATGATGCGGCAAAGGAGGAGTTCCAGTTCCTGCAAAAAAAGGTCGCTGAGATCGAAGAGATGATCAAAAACTCGGAGATCGTCGATAAGAGGAGCGGTGAATTTGAAAGTGTCGAATTCGGATGCACCGTAACGCTTGTCAACCTCGATACCGATGAAGAGGCAATATACCGGCTCGTGGGCCCCTACGAATCGGACATAAATAGCGGCACCATATCGATCGCCTCTCCGCTCGGAAGGGCGCTGATGGGAAAGTCCGTAGGCGACGAGGTAAACTTCAACGCCCCCGGAGGTCAGCGCACCTACGAAGTCGTAAAGATAATTTAGATTAAAAGCTATCAGCTATCAGCCGTCAGCTTTCAGCGTGTTTGCTTGAAAGAACCCGCTACCGATGCCCCTGGATGTATCTCGGGTTTCGTCTATTTTTTGTAACGTTGAACGTTGAACATAGAACGTTGAACGGATTTTTTGTCCCCTTACGACTCACGCCTTACGACTTCCGGGTTTGTTGCTGACGGCTTCTTTAGCTATTAGCTATGAACTATTTGCCGCATTTCTCCGCCGCCGCCCTGTTGGCAATGAGCTGCCTCTTCGCATAGCGCGCGATCAGCATACCGCCTTCGATCTCCGCCGCCTCGAGCCATGAAAGGCGCTTTTCCTTCAGGACTACAAATACCGGCCTGTCCGAAAGGAACATATTCGCAAAACCTTTTTTGTCAAGGAAGTAATCTTTGGCATCGGGATATTCCGAGCCCATTTTCAGTTCACCGAAATACTCCGCGATGTACGTCCTTCGTTTCAGATAGAAGGGCAGGGTCTCGTCGAAGGAGCCAAAATTGATGACAACCGGCGCAGGACTCCCGGTTTTGTTGATCTCGCGTGCAAGCTCTTTTGTGGTGTTCAGCCTGTCGATGACGTGTGAATGGAGCATGATGCCGGTGAAAAGGACAAGACTGAAGGCCCCGAGCACAAAGAAAAGAGACCAATAGGTTCGCATCCTGCGAAAAGACATGACGATGAGTATTGCGAGAGAGGCGATCGATGCGGACAGGGTCAGCCAGCGGACAGCCTTTGATACGGCGGCTACTTCAGGCAGGCTCGCTATGTATCTGTCGAGCATGCCGGTTCCCTGGACAAGACCCGTCAGGACGATGCACGAAAAGAAGGCTGCGTATATCATAAGCTCGCGTTTCGGTTTGAGGCGGTGATGCCATTCCCGCCGGAAGAGGCAGGCGAGGATGACCGAAACTGCGGGGAAGACCGGGAGTATGTAGGGCGGTAATTTTGATCCGGAGAGGCTGAAGAAGGTAAAGACAACGAGCGACCAGATAAAAAAGAGCCGCAACTCCCTTTCCCGCCATAATTCCGCAACTGCCCGGGGGATGAATATGGACCACGGGAAAAGTCCCCCAAAGAGCACAGGGAAAAAGTAATAGAGGGGGCCGGACCTTTTGTGTTTGGTCGTCAGGAAGCGCAGGATATGCTGGTCTATGAAAAAGAATTGGAAGAACCCTTTCTCCCGCAGGCAGATAACGATAAACCAGGGCAGGGCGATCACGCTGAAAAGCAGGAGCGCCTTTATTGAGAGCATGTCCCTGAGGAACGGCAATCTCTTCTCAGACCGGAGGAAGATGAGGATGGTGATCGCAAGAAGGATGAGGGCTGCCGGCCCCTTGGCCAGGACGGCCAGTGCGAGGGCGGCATAAAAGAGATAGAGGAACAACCGTCCCTTCTTCAGGTAGTATTGGTAGAAGCAGAGCAGGGCAGCAAAGAGCAAAAAAGAGAAGAGCATATCGATCGTCACGATATGGGAGATGGCGAAAAAGCCAAAGGAGGTCAACAGGATGAGCGAGGAGATCAGGCCCGTCTCTTCGCCGAACCGGTCTGAAGTGAAGAGATACATCGAAAGTATGCACAGGAGGGCCGCAAGGGCATTGGGGAACCTGAAGGACCACTCGCTTATGCCGAAGGTCTTGTAAGAGAGGGCGGTAACCCAGTAGAGGAGGGGCGGCTTCTCAAAATAGCGGACGTAGTTGAGATGGGGGACGACGTAGTCGCCTTGTTCCACCATCTCCCGGGGGATCTCAGCATAGCGTCCCTCGTCGGGTTCCTTCAGCGAGTAGCTGCCGAGGTTGTGGAAGAGGAAGAGGTATGAACATGCGAGAATGACCAGCAGAAAGATAGCCCTTTTTTTGCGGCGCTCACCTGGCGGCATATGTATCTCCTTGAATACCTGCTATTATCGGGGCTTGCGTCGCCCCCTCCAGCAGCAAAGCTGCCGGAGCCTCCCCCCTCTCGCCCGAGAACGGGCTAGTAAATATTATAGGTTCAATAAGTCCTGTAAGACCTATTTTCTTATTTCTTTTTTCACTCTCCACTCTCTGCTCCATGCTCTCTGCTGCCTTATGCCGGGGCTTGCGTCGCCCCCTCCAGCAGCAAAGCGCGACCCGCAAGCGGGTACCCCGGCCTTCGCCTCATGCTCGCCGTGCTCACAGTGTAGATTCCAACAATCGACGCAAGGCAAACAGAGGACCACGCTTTCAAACGTGGGTGAATGCGTTGTACACGGAGAGTATAGCTGAAGATCGGTTGTCGTATTATGACCGGAAAGTTACTTTTCGGTAATGTTGGTGCCTGCCAGAAGGTCCGGGGAGAGGGTTTTCGGCAGGACCACGGTAATCCGCGCACCCTGATCAGGAACGGTATTCACGGCGCTGACGGACCCCCCGTGAATAAGGGTAAATGCCTGTACAAGGCTGAGACCGAGCCCGTTTCCCGGTGTAGACCGGCTTTTTTCTCCCCTGAAAAAACGATTAAATATATAGGGCATGTCCTCGTCCGGTATGCCGGTGCCGGTGTCCTCGACGGAGACCGTTACATCTTCACTGGTATCCGCTATCGATATAATTACCCGTCCACTGTCAGGGGTATACTTGAGGGCATTGTCGAAAAGATTGGAAAATACCCTCTGTAGTTTCCGGCGGTCACAGTATATAAAGACCGGCCGGACAGCCCCTTCAGTCCGGAACTCTATGTGCTTCTCATCCGCAGAGGGTTGAAAGAGGTCGCGCAGGTCGTTTATCAGGGCGACTATATCGGTCTTCTGCACGTCGAGTTTGATGAGTCCGGCCTTGGCCTCGGAGAGGTCGAGCACGGTGTTGATGAGGTCGAGGAGGCTGTCGCATTCTTCAATGATGAGGCCCGCCATGGACGAGTATTCTTCGTTCATGTTACGGCCCGCAAGGGCCATTTCGGCAAGGCCCCTCATCCTCGTGATGGGACTTCGAAGGTCGTGGGCGATATTTTCCGTGATCTCCTTCATCTGTTCGATGAGCGCCTGGGTGCGCCCTACCATTATATTAAAGGTCTGCGCGAGACGATCTATCTCGTCATAGCGCCCTTTTACCGGGACCCTTCTGTGGAGGGCGCCCTTTGATATGTCCACGGCGGCCCGTGTTACCTCTTCGATGCCGGAGAGGGCACGCCTTGCCATCAGCCAGCCTGTCGCCCCTGACAGGACTATGACGATCAAAAGGGGGACCCCGAAATATTCCCTGAAAGCCTCTCTCAACTCTGAAAGGGCGTGATGACTGACGCCATAGCTGCCGTGAAGAAGGACGACTACATAAAAGGTGACAACGGTCGCAAGCAGGCAGACCGTGAAGGCGCCGGCATACCAGGCGGTAAGACGGAAAACTACCGAATGGCGATGCTCATAGAGTCTTCTTAAGTATGTAGCCGGCACCCCTGATCGTGTGAATAAGTTTTTTATCATGATCTTTGTCTATCTTCTCCCGTAATTTGCTCATCCGCGCTTCCACGATATTCGTCTGCGGATCGAAGTTCAGGTCCCAGACATGCTCCATTATCATGGTCTTCGAGACCACCCTGCCCGCATTGCGCATAAGATATTCGAGAAGGATGAATTCCTTGGGCTGAAGCTCGATCCTTTGTCCTGAGCGGGTAACCTCCCGCGACAGGAGGTCCATAACAAGATCGGCAACCTCAAGGCGTGTCGGATTGGGTGTGCCCGTTGCCCTGCGGATCAGGGCCTGGACGCGCGCAAGGAGCTCGGAAAAGGCAAAGGGTTTTGTAAGGTAGTCGTCGCTTCCCGTCTGCAGGCCCTTGACGCGGTCATCCACCGAACGCTTTGCGCTCAGGATCATTATGGGGATGTTCGGCTTCAGGTCCCTTACGCTGGTAATAAGCGACAGGCCGTCCAACTTCGGCAGCATGAGGTCAACGATCAAAACGTCATAGGGCTCGGTGAGAGCCAGGTGGAGCCCGTCCTCTCCGTCAGCGGAACGGTCAACGGCAAAACCGGCCTCCCTGAGACCCCTTACGACGAAAGAAGAGATGACCTCGTCATCTTCAACCAACAATATTCGCATGCTCGATTCCTTCCATACCTATTATTGTATCACAGGGTGCAATGCTCCCTCCAACTGATATCGTAAAAATCTCGTTAGGCGTTAGGCGATTAAACCTTTCACGACTGACAACGTACACCTAACAAATGTTCCATGATTTTTTTCCCTTACGACTCACGCCTAACGTGTTCTTCGCCAGTATCCAGCGACCAGTATCGAGTATTCAACCCTCTGCCGCCCGCTGCTTTATTTACCGGGCATTGCGGTATCTGTGGTCACATTTCTTAACAGAACGAGTGAGCGGTTGGTGCCCATATTTTGTTTGAAAAGAACGGTCATCTTGCACGTCGATAGAAGTTCC
>MVRS01000130.1 GCA_002067975.1 Syntrophorhabdus sp. PtaU1.Bin058 | reverse complement strand
GAAAAGACCCTCGGCCGGTTTTTGTCTTTGAAGGGGGATGAGGGTATATCTATCGTAAAATCATTTACCAACGTCCTTTACGACAGGATGCTGATGTACCTTGGCGCAGGTTCCCTGGACCCCCATGTCGTAAACGATTCAAGCGGCAGGCATGTCGTACATAATGCAGACGGCCGGATCGATACCCGGTTGGAAGAAAAAAGACAGGAACTTGAGAAAAAGATGGACGTGCTCCAGATGCTGATAGAACGTTCAAGGACGTTGAAGGACGAACTTGCAAAGCAGCTTTAACCCTATAAGGTCCGGGAGATGGATAATACGGCAGATATAGATTTTACCCAATGGACAGTAAGGGCCCTGAAGGAAAAAGACATCGACAGATTCATCGGGCTGCTCGTCAAAAGAGAGGAGTTCACGGGAAGGCTCTGCAGGGAAGGACATGTTATGTCCCGTGATGAGGCGAGGGAGGCCCTTAAAAGGGAAGAGAAGGTCCTGGAAAGACTGGAAGAAGAAAAAACCAGGGTTATTCATGAGATAGAGACGTTGTCCCTATGCATGAAGGCAGTACGGGCATATAAGGCACAATTCCCGATCCCACCTTTACATTATTGTTTAAAAATTAAAAAAAATTTACTTAAGTCTTAGTCATTTTCTTCGATAACCAGTTGTGGAGAAAGTATGACGATATCAGACTACCAGATAAGCAACGTTATTCGTACATACATGAAAAACATGAAGGTCAGGGTAAAACAGGTTGACAAGGACCACGAAAATGTTGCCCGGGATGACGAAGTAGCGATTTCGCAGGAAGGCATGAAAAAGATGCTTTTCGAGCGGATCGGTGAGCATACAACGGAAAAACTAAGGAAATATGAACAAGAACAATGAAAACATACGTATCCTCATTGTGGACGATAACAAGGACCTAAGGGGGATAATCGAAGAATATCTCAAGGATGGAGGCGATGTAACAGAGGGCGCGGACAATGGGATGGATGCCCTGCTGAAGCACAACAAAAATCCTTACGACCTTATTATCACCGACCTGAAAATGCCTGAGCTGACAGGGATAGAATTGATGAAGACCATCCGGAACGATACGGATTTGACCGAGTTTATTATTATTACCGGTTATGCCTCTATCGACAGCGCCGTGGAGGCGATAAAACTGGGGGCGTATGACTATATTGTAAAGCCTTTCAGAATGGAAGAGCTCAAGGTGGTCGTCAAGAATGCAAGGGATAAGATCAAGCTGAAAAAGATCAACGCCCGGCTTTTCGACAAGCTGAAGAGTTTTTATAATGAGATCGAGCGGTATTCTCAGCAAGGCGGCACCACGGGTGCCATCAGTCCGGCAGAGGAAGACCTTAATAATACGGAGAGGCTTGTCAATGAGATAAGGAACCTCGAAATGCTGCGCAAAAGCAGGCTCTTTATCGATTAAAGGGTGTGCAGGTAAATAATAGTCAAGCACGGGGAAGTTCATCCAATGATTGAAGGCTCTGAAATACTTCTGGTTGATGATAATCCCGAGATTATCGAGATCCTCGGGGATTTTTTTGCATTAAACGGTTGCCATGTCCACAAGGCATATACCGGTAACCAGGCCCTGGAGACGCTCGGTAAGAAGGATATAGAGGTCGTCATTCTCGATGTAAACCTTCCTGATGTAAACGGCATCACGCTTCTGGACACGATCAAGGTCAACACGCCGTCAGTTGCGGTAATCATGGCTACCGGCTACTATGATCCGAATTTTGTGGTCGATGCGATGAAAAAAGGCGCATCTGATTTCCTGGTCAAACCCTTTGAGCTGGACAAGCTCATGCTGGTGATGATGAGGGTCCTGAGAGAGCGGAAGCTCGTGATGGAGAAGGAGAACATACTGTCCAGCCTTGAAGATAAGAAAAAGATCGAAATGCTGAACAGGGAACTGCAGAGAAAGATCAAAGAGCTTACGACGATGTACCACATATCGAATAAGTTCAATTCGCTGAGCATCTTTGACGATGTATATGAAAAGATGATCACCATGGTCAAAGAGATCCTCGATGTGAGGTCCTGCGGTTACTACATAGTGGACAGCGACAACAGGGAGCTGATCTTATACAAGGGTCTTGCAGGGGACGGCGACGTTATCGATGAGCCTAAGGTCTTCATGGCGGAGGAATTTTTCAACGATGCGCAGACGCTTAAGAAACATGTGATAAAGGATAACAAGATATTCCTGCCGCTCATTATTAAAAATGAATGCATCGGTTTTATCATGGCCGATTGCAGGAACGGCGCAACAAACGGCCACCTGATGGAAAGCAACGTGTTCTTTCTGAAGCTTGTGGCCGACAAGGCCTCGACCCAGATAGAAAACAAGATGCTCTATGAGAGTCTTTTCGAAAGCGTAATCCATACCCTGAAATCCCTGATCGTTGCAATAAACAAAAGGGACCTCTACACGGAAGGCCATTGCAAACGTGTGACGGAGATGAGCATGGTGCTGGCAGAAAAGATCGGGCTTGCAGATTACGAGAGGGACGTCATACGTGTTGTCGGGCCGATCCATGACCTGGGGAAGATCGGCATTCCCGACGCCATACTGCTGAAGCCCGGGAAGCTGACCGATGAAGAATACGCGCTGATGAAGGGCCATTCGATGTATGGCGAGCAGATCATGAACCGGTTCGAGATACTTGCAAAGGAGGCGAGGATCATACGACACCACCATGAGAGGTATGACGGAAGGGGCTACCCTGATGCCTTACACGGTAATGAAATACCGGTATGTTCGAGGGTACTGGCCGTTTGCGATACCTATGATGCCATGGCTACGAACAGGCCTTACAGAAATGCCATTGTGATCCGGGAGATCCTCGACGAGATCGAACGCTGCAAAGGCAGTCAGTTTGACCCGGATATAGCGGATAGTTTTATAGACATACTGAAGGGCGGCGGATATGACAACAAACATTGAAAGAAGGGAATATTTCAGGATCCGCGATCGCCTGCCCGTGGAATTCAGAAAGATAAGCGCCGATGAGTTTTCAAAACTCCAGGATGTTATAAGATACAATGCAACACAGGTGACAGACAAGATCAACGAGGTCTATTTCCTCAGGGAAAGGATGATGCAGACGGAAAATGACCAGACAAGCGTCATTATGAGCATCATCAACAAAAAACTGGACATGATCATCGATCTCCTGTACCAGTCAAAAAAGAGCGATACCCACTATAACAGGCTCATTGATGTGATTATAAGCGGCTCCGGCATCCAGTTTGAATCGGACGTCCTGATCCACGAGAACGATTACGTCGAACTGAAGGTGGTGCTGCCTGTTTTTCCTTATCCTACCATTACGGCACTGTGTCAGACTATCAGGAGTGATGTCCTGGAAAAGAATGGTTTTTATTCCTATGACGTCGCGATGAGGTTCCTTGTTATTAACGAAAAGGACAGGGACCTGTTGATAAATTATGTTTTCCTCAAAGAGAGAGAGCGCGTGAGACTGTTGAAAGAAACGGCGAGTTGATGCATGGACGTTGCAACAATCCTGGGGTTGATACTGGGGATCGGTTCCCTGATTGTCTCTTTCGTTATGGAAGGTGGGCATCTCTCTGCACTGATCCAGATCCCTGCAATGATACTGGTCATTGTCGGCACATTCGGCGCAGCCTCTATAACGACCTCTATCGGGCAGCTTATTAGCCTCCCAAGTCTTGTAAAAGTCGCCTTATTCGAAAAGAAGATGGACCCACAGGAGCTTATCGAGCTTATCTTTGACCTTGCCCAGAAGGCGAGGAAGAACGGACTTCTGAGTCTCGAAAAAGAGCTCGAGCATATCCGGGAGCCGTTTCTCAGGAAGGCGGTACAACTCGCAATCGACGGGTTCGAAACGAATAAGATCAGGGAGATACTGGAGATAGAAATAGCCTACATAAGTGAAAGGCATAAATCAGGCGCCGCCTTTTTTAGTAAACTGGGGGGCTTTTCACCGACACTGGGTATCATGGGGACCGTCCTCGGCCTGATCCATGCCCTCGGCAGCATGGAAAGCAGCTCCAATATGGCCTCAGCCATTGCAGGCGCATTTATCGCTACCTTGTGGGGCGTAGCCATGGCAAACCTCATCTATCTGCCGGTATCGGATAAATTAAAGAATAAACACCAGGACGAAGCGCTCTACTTAGAGATTATCAGCGAAGGGGTAATATCCCTTGCCATGGGGGATAATCCGAGGGTCATTCGTATGAAGCTCGTCTCGTTTTTGCTGCCGGACAAAAGGGAAGGGGATGATTTTTGAGAAAAAAACGCACTGAAGAAGAACATGAGAACCTTGAGAGATGGCTCATCACCTATGCCGATCTGATTACGCTCCTCCTTGCCTTTTTCATAATGATGTATACCTTCTCCAAACAGGATACCCAGAGATACCAGGAACTCGTGGGTCACTTAAAGACCATATTTACCGGCCATTCCGGGATCACGGGCAAAGGGAACGGCGCATCCCAGTCGACGACAGACATCCAAAGCCAGCTGGACATGATAAAAAACGGCGATGTGCAAAAACAGCTCGAGGACGAGATAAGGCGTATGATGGACGGTGAAGGGATGCAAAACAATATCTCTGTCCTTTCGGACGAGAGGGGCATCGTGATCAGGATACTCGACAAGGCCTTTTTCGACGAGGGGAGGGCAGACCTGAAGGAAAGGGCGCGACAAGCGCTCGACAGGATCATGCCTGTCATGAGAAAGGTAGATAACCATATCAGGATCGAGGGACACACCGATAATGTGCCGATCAATACCAGTGAATTCAAATCGAACTGGGAACTCTCCGTGAGAAGGGCCACGGAGGTAGTCAGATATTTTGTCGAAAAACATGATTTCCCGCCTCAAAGGATCTCCGCTGTCGGCTACGCCGAGTACCGGCCTGTCATGCCTAATGACAGCCCGGACAACCGTGCCATGAACAGGCGTATCGAGATCATCCTCATGAATTAATAAAGATAAAAAACAGTTTACCCTGGGCCTTTTTATCTGGTATTGTGTATTCATCGTCCAACGGTATTAGGAGGAAACAGAGATGGCATCTGACGTTGAGGAGCGTCCCTGGGGATACTATAAGGTCCTTTCCGATGAAAAGGACCACAAGGTAAAAAGGATCGTTATCTATCCCGGCAGGCGTTTGAGTCTCCAGAGGCACAGGTTGCGTTCCGAACACTGGTTTATCCTGTCCGGTGAAGGCATCGTTACGCTCGATGATGCAGAGGTCTCTGTCGGGGCAGGCCAATCTATCGATATCCCAAGACATTCTCTGCACAGGATAAGGAACTCAGGTCAGGCAGACCTCGCGATAGTAGAGGTGCAGTCAGGCAATGATTTCAGCGAAGATGATATTGAACGGATCGAGGATGATTACGGGAGGATTGTTGAATAGATAGAGATTATGAAAAATGTAAAAAATGTTCGCTCAAATGTAAATAAATGTTGAATATTCTGTAGGATAAGGAGTATAAACTATCCATAAGGTGGTTGTTATGGGAACTGCCGTAAATTAAAAATCTTAAAGGAGGGGTGTATATGACCAAAGCAGAATTGATAGTCAAAATGGCAGCCGATTCAAAGATATCAAAGGCTGCGGCGGGAAAGGCACTGGAAGCCTTCCTCGATGGCGTCAAGAAGGCCCTTAAGAAGGACGAGAAGGTAACACTTGTCGGTTTCGGTACGTTCTCGGTATCGAAGAGAAAGGCCAGAAAAGGGAGAAACCCCAGAACAGGGAAAGAGATCAAGATCCCTGCGCGCAAAGTACCGAAATTTACAGCCGGTAAGGCTTTAAAGGATGCGATCTGATCAGGTTTAATACTGTTTACCGGTAAATGCCCCCTCGCAAAAGGGGGCATTTTTTTATAAAGGCAGTGAATAGTAGATAGTATATCGTATATAGTGGACTGCAAGAAGGGCCGCAGATAGTATTTCGTATATAGTATATCGTGAGCTTCAAAAGAACCACTTGAGAGGGGTTTTATCGATATACGAAATACTATCTGCTGTCAGTGGACTGGGCTTCCTCACCTCACAAAGGTTTGTTTAGGACAACCCAACACCGTTTCTAATGACATATCCGGGTTTAAGCTGATTGTTGATAGCTCAGGTAAGAAATGGTTTGAGTTGGTCGAGTGCGTCTTTTATTGCGAGGGTGGATTGTTCCCTCGGGTATGTGTACTTTTCGTGCACGAAAGTCCTGCCGCTTTCCTCTCCCATTGAAACGTACAGTGTCAATGACTGATCCGTTATGTGTGCGTGGATGCCGAGCGGTATCTGGCACCCTCCTCCTATCCTGCCCAGGAGTTCCCTCTCTATCGAGATCTCTTGTGCGCTGACAGGGTCGTTGACCGGTCCGAGCATATCGATGACCTCATCCTCGTTCCTTATCTCTATGCCGATAGCCCCCTGACCTGCTGAAGGGACCATGATGTCAAGGGGTATGATCTCCCTGATGTGGTCCAGAAAGCCCATCCGTTTAACGCCGGCATATGCGAGGACGATGCCGTCGAGGGACTGTGCCTTCAGCTTCCCGATCCTGGTATCCACATTGCCGCGCAAGGGGATGACCTCGATTTCGTTGTTGAGGCGGAGGATCTGTGCCTTTCTCCTTAAGCTGCTCGTCCCGATCCTTGACCTCGCCGGGACAGTATCCAGTGTATTATGCGTCAGTGAAATGAATGTGTCCCTCGGATCCTCCCTCTCCAGGACCGCGCCGAGGATGAGCCCGTCTTCGAGGGCTGACGGCATGTCTTTTACGCTGTGGATTGCCATATCGATTGATCCGTTCAGAAGCTCGTCCTCGATCTCCTTTACAAAGAGACCCTTGCCGCCGACAAGATGCAGAGGCCTGTCCCAGACGGTATCACCTTTTGTCCTGATCGTTTTGACAGGGAATTCCCTGTCGGGATATAGCAATGTGAGGCGTTTTACAACGATCTCCGTCTGTTTCAGGGCGAGTTTACTGCCCCTCGTCCCGATTGTCCAGGTCTTTTTCATCTTCTTCCTCAAGCGTGAACAACCTTTTTATTATCTCCGAAGTCTCCCTGTCGCTGTCTTCCTTGATAAGCGCAACGTGGGGATGGATCAGCTTTTTGACGATCGCCCTGGTAAGCATATCGATGCTCCTGAGGGTCTCCTCATCGGCATTTTTCAACTTCTGAGCGGTCTTTTTGAATTCTTTGGTCCGGATCGCCTCTGCCTTATCGATCACAAAGGTTATAAGGGGATTTTTCTCCGACTGCCGCAACCAAGAAGAAAATTTTTTCACCTCACTGTCAATGATCTCAAGGGCCTTTTCCGACTCTTTCAGCCTGTCTGAAAGGTGTTTCTGGGAGAGGTCCTTGAGGTCGTCGATATCGTAGAGGTAGACGTTTTCGATCTTGTTCACTGTAGGGTCAACATCACGTGGCACTGCAATATCGACAAGGAAGAGGGGCCTGTTCTTTCGTTTTTTCATTACCTGTACGATGAGGCCCGTATCGATCAGGGGTTTTTCGGAGCCGGTCGAAGTAAGGACCATATCGACCTGCATGAGGAGGTCGGACATGCTTTCGAAGGGGTAGGGGATGCCTGCAATATCCTCGGCAAGTTTCTTGGCATTCCCGAAGGTCCTGTTGATGATGAAGATCTCATGGAGACCCTCTTTTTTAAGGTATCTCAGGGCCGTTTCGCTCATCTCCCCGGCCCCGATAACAAGCACCTTCCTTTGATGTAATTCACCGAAGATCCTTTTTGAAAGCTCAACTGCCATAGAGCTTATAGAGACCGGGTTATATCCTATCCTGGTCTCGGACCTCACGCGTTTGGCTACATTGAACGTTTTATGAAAGAGCTTGTTCAGGAGATATCCCGTTGCATTGTTATGTGTCGCTGTTCTGTAGGCGTCCTTCACCTGCCCGAGTATCTGCGCTTCTCCCACGACCATTGAATCGAGACCTGAAGCGACGAGAAAGAGATGCCTGTATGACGACTCGTCCTTGAGGGTATAGGTGTACTCCTCGAGGATCCGCCGGTCTATATTAAAAGAGTTTTCAAGGATCTCCTTGATCACGGCCAGCGATTCGTCAGCGTCGTTTGTGCAGAGATAGATCTCCGTCCTGTTGCACGTCGATAACACCGCTGATTCCTCAATGTCCCTGTCGCGTAGCGCGTTGAAAAATTGCGGCACCTGGGATTCCGTTAAAAACAGCTTCTCCCTGATCTCGACCGGGGCCGTGTTATGGTTAAGTCCGAATACAACGATCTGCATCTATATACAACCTCTAAATCTCGTAAGTCGTAAGGCGTAAGGCGTCAGGCGATTAAACCTTTTACTATTTATGCGGTCTTTGTCAACATCCGGCATCGGGTTTATGGTCATTCATTTAATCCCTTGTCCTTCGGTTTTTCCCCTCACGCCTTACGACTTACGCCTCACGGGTTTACATGTATGAATGCAGGCCGCCGATGAGGAGATTGACCCCTACGAACGTAAAGAGTATCGAGATAAATCCCGCTATCATCAGATATGCCGTCTTCCTCCCACGCCAGCCTATCGCAAGCCTGTTGTGGATCAGTATGGCGTACACGATCCACGTTATAAGCGACCACGTCTCTTTCGGGTCCCAGCTCCAGTAAGACCCCCATGCAAAACCTGCCCAGATCGAGCCGGTTATGATGCCCACCGTTAAAAAAGGAAAGCCGTAGGACATACACCGGTAGTTGATCGAGTCGAGGGTTTCAAGAGACGGAAACCGTGCTGAAAAAAGAAACGTCTTTTTCCTTTTTATCTCCCGCTCCGCAATGATGTAGAGGACCGATACGAGAAAGCTCACAAAGAATATTGCATTGCCGAGGAAGGAAAATATCGTGTGTACAGGCAGCCAGTAGCTCCTGAGCACAGGCGCCAGGGGTTTTATGTCCGCGGGATAAGCGAGCGCCCAGATGAGCAGGATGGAGATAAAGGGGAGCACGATACAGCCAAGGGAGTTTATCCTGTACGTTGCCTTCAGGTAGAGGAAGAAGCCTGCGATGCAAAGGGCAAAAAAGGAAAGGGCCTCGAACATGTTCGTTATGGGCGTATGTCCAGCCTGGAGATATCTGAAGACGACCGAGACGAGGTGTATGAAGAAGGCGGCGACAAGGGCGTAGTGGCCGGTCCTTTCGACGGTCTTTTTGCCGGAGACCAGATATGCGAGGTATGAGAGCGTAGACAGGAGATAACAGAATATGGCACTGTAGAAGATGGAGACGTTCATTTGTCTGATTGCAGGAACATGCGCTTTATCTCTTTCAGCCCCATGCCGTTCAACTCTTCCATGGACATCCTGCCGATCCTTTTCATCATATCCCTGCGCACCTTTTTGTCTTCTATATGGTTGATGATGTATTGCCTGAACTTGCCTATGGTATCCGCGTACCGGATGTAGTCCCTTGTGACGACGGCGTCTATCTCCTGCCTGAGTTTTTTCGAAAGGAGCGGCAAGACCCCGGAGGTCGATATGGCAATGACAAGGGGTCCCTTTTTAATGATCGAAGGAACGATGAAATCACAGAGGTCAGGATTATCGACGACGTTGACGGGGATATTCCGCCGGCGGGCGTCATCCCTGATCCTGGTATTCGTCTTTTCGTCATCTGTAGCGGCGAATACGAGGGAGACATTGCGGAGGTCAGTTGCCCTGTAATACCGTTCCACAATATCGATCTTCCCCTTTTGCGCGAGAAGCCGGAGGGCATTCGTAACGCCAGGGCTTACGAGCTTCACCTTTGCACCGAACCTGAGGAGAATCTTCACCTTCCTCTCGGCAACCTTCCCGCCGCCAATCACGATGCATGGTCTTTGAACGATATCGAGCAGAAGGGGATAATAGCCGTTCTTAACGGACGATTTCGAAGTATTCAAATTCCCCCCTGTATTCTTCCCGGGCAGTATCTATCTTTTTGACATAGGATCCGGGAGGTCCCTGCCTGCACCATTCGATCATCCTTTCGATATCCTCTCCTGAGCCCTCACAGACCATTTCCACCCTGCCGTCATGAAGGTTTCTTACCCACCCCTTTATGTTGTACGCCGTGGCCGTCTCCTTAGTATAATGCCTGAAAAAGACACCCTGGACCCTTCCTTCCACAAATATATGGACGCGTTTCATCAGGCTGGATTGACCCTATAAGAATCAGCTATGAACAATAAACCTGGGGGGATAAAAAACACCGTCATTTCCGCTCTACATTTTTGTTGATTAGCGACCATTTTTATTATAATTATCATATGCACCCTGTAAAATCAAAGCCTTTGTACACACTGGAGGGAGGCATGCACAGGATAGGGATCGATATCGGTTCTGTCAGTATAAACCTTGTTGTTATGGACGAAAATGGAGCGATCGTCAGGGATCAGTATATACGCCACAAAGGTAAACCCTTTCAGACGGCGAGTGAACTCCTTCAGGAATGCACCGGCGCATATGACGTCGATTTTATAGCAACGACAGGCACCGGGGCAAACCTCTTTGCGTCTCTTATAGGCGCCGCCTTTATCAATGAGATCATAGCCATCGAGAAGAGCTTCAGCAATCTTTACCCCGGAACGGGCAGCGTCATCGATATCGGCGGAGAAGACTCGAAGCTGATCATCTTCGAGGCCGGCAGGAAAAAACAGAATGCGTTAAGGGTAAAGGATTTTTCCATGAACGCCCTCTGTGCCGCCGGTACAGGGTCCTTTCTGGACCAGCAGGCATCGAGGCTCTGTTTTACGATCGAAGAGTTCAGCGAGGTTGCGTTGAAATCGAAGAACCCGCCGAGGATAGCCGGCAGGTGCACCGTTTTCGCGAAATCCGACATGATCCATCTCCAGCAGATCGCAACGCCCGACTATGAGATCGTGGCAGGCCTGTGCTATGCGCTGGCGAGGAATTTCAAAGGGAATATCGCAAAGGGAAAGGAGATAAAAAGTCCCGTGGCCTTTACCGGCGGAGTTGCCTCAAATGCGGGGATGAAGAGGGCGATACGGGAGGTCTTTTCGCTCCAGAACGATGAGGATTTCTTCATTCCGGAGCACTTTGCCTCCATGGGGGCCATAGGCGCTATCTATGCGGTGCTCGACGATCCTTCGTTGAAACAGCAATTTATCGGCTTAGAAAGACTGAACGATTATCTGAAGAACGAAAACCCCGAAACTTCACTGGAGCTGCTCTCCATCTCGCCGGAGAACCTCAACGTCCAGTATAAAATGAAACAGATCACAGGCCCGACAAAAGGATATCTCGGCGTTGACGTCGGTTCTATCAGCACAAACCTCGTTGTCATCGATGAGGACAGGAACGTACTGGCAAAGCGTTACCTTATGACAGAGGGGAGGCCGCTTGAGGCAGTGAAAAGGGGTCTTATGGAGATCTCTGAAGAGGTGGGAGACACCGTTGAGATCATAGGCGCCGGTACAACAGGGTCGGGAAGGTACCTCACCGCTGATTTCATCAGCGCCGACATCGTGAGGAACGAGATCACCGCCCAGGCAGAGGCGGCGATTGCCATCGATCCGGAGGTGGACACGATATTCGAGATCGGCGGACAGGACTCAAAGTATATCAGTATCGACAACGGGGTGATCGTCGATTTCGAGATGAACAAGGCATGCGCGGCAGGCACAGGCTCTTTCCTGGAAGAACAGGCAGAGCGGCTCGGCATATCGATAAAAAAGGAGTTCGGCGACCTTGCACTGGCCTCCAAACAGCCGGTCAAGATGGGCGAGCGGTGTACGGTTTTTATAGAATCAGACCTGATCCACCATCAGCAGCGGGGGTCGAAGACTGAAGATATCGTGAGCGGGCTCTCTTATTCGATCGTACAGAACTACCTCAACAAGGTCGTCGGCGACAGGAGGATAGGGAACAGGATCTTTTTCCAGGGCGGCACGGCCTTCAACAAGGGGGTGATCGCTGCCTTTGAAAAGGTCCTTCGGAAACCGGTGACGGTCCCGTCGCATCACGACGTGACCGGGGCAATAGGCGTTGCGATCCTCGCCATGAAGGAGAAGACCTGGGAAAAGAGCAGGTTCAAAGGATTTGACCTGAGCAAGAGGTCGTACGAGATCGAGACCTTTGAGTGCAAGGGCTGCGAAAACCTCTGCGAGATCAGAAAGGTCACCGTAGAAAAGGAGACACCCCTGTATTATGGGAGCAGATGCGAGAAATACGACGTTGTGAGGAGGGTGGAGAAGAAGGAGTCCCCCGATCTTTTCAAGGTCCGCGAAGAACTGCTGCACTCGATATACGATAAGAAGGTTGACGGGGAATTGATAGGGGTGCCGAAGATCTTATACAGCCACGAACTCCTCCCGTTCTGGAAAAGCCTCCTCACGGAACTCGGTTTTTCCGTTGTCCTGTCGGATGTGACCAACAAGAAGACGGTCCGTGACGGCGTGGAGAATATTATCGTGGAGACCTGTTTCCCGATCAAACTCGCCCACGGGCATATCCTGAATATCCTCCAGAAGGGTGTAAAACGGATATTTATCCCCAGTGTGATCAACCTCAAGAAGCCGTCGGAAGACATCCCGAACACCTTTGCCTGTCCTTACGCACAGTCGATCCCCTATACCGTAAAGGCGTCCATCAACTTCGAGGCGATGGGTGTAAAGGTCGACACGCCGATCATATATTTCGGGGCAGGGAAAGAGGGGGCGCTGCGGAACCTTGTACAATACGGCAAGACGATAGGGAGATCGAAAAGGGATATAGAAAGGGCATTTAACATCGCGATGGATGTGCAGGATGCATTCTACAGGAGTTGTCATGAAAAAGGCCGGGAGTTCCTGTCGCGTCTCGGCAAGGATGACAAGGCGATGGTTATCGTGGGCAGACCCTATAACAGCGCCGATTCAGGGGCGAACCTGAATATCCACAAGAAGTTGATCGATCTCGGCGTCCATCCGGTCCCGATGGACATGCTCCCGCTGGATGCCTCCGACGAGGTCGATGACGACCTGCGGAACATGTACTGGGGCTATGGGCAGAAGATCCTGAGGGCGGCAAGGACCATACGGAACAGGGAGAACCTGTACGCCGTTTATATTACGAGCTTCGGATGCGGGCCGGATTCGTTCATAACGCACTTCTTCAAAAGGATCATGTGGGGAAAGCCGTACCTCCAGCTTGAAATCGATGAGCACAGCGCGGATGCAGGCGTTGTGACGAGACTGGAGGCCTTCCTCGACAGCATCAAAAACGCAAAGCCCCGTAAGGAGGCCAGGAAGAGGAAGGTGGCGAAATTCTTAACGGACGGGAAACGCAGAAAGATCTATATCCCCTACATGTCGGACCACGCGGTGGTGCTGGCTGGCGCTTTCAGGGCATGCGGAATCGATGCGGAGGTCATGGAGGAGTCGAACGAAGGCACCGTCAACATCGGGAGGAAATTCACGTCAGGGAAGGAGTGCTACCCCTGCATACTGACGACCGGGGATATGGTGAAGACCGTCCGGAGGGAATCCTTTGACCCGGAAAAAAGCGCCTTTTTCATGCCTTCCGGCAGCGGGCCCTGCCGTTTCGGCCAGTATCACAGGTTTCACAGGATGGTCCTGGACGAGCTCGGATACGGCAATATTCCCATCTATGCGCCGAACCAGGACGATAGCTTCTACAAAGAACTGAATATCATGGGCGGGAATTTTGCACGCCTTGGCTGGAGGGCTTCCGTAGGGGCGGACCTCCTTATCAAGATGCTCCACGGGATAAGACCCTACGAGATCAACAAGGGTGAGACTGAAGCGGTCTATCACAGGGCGATCGCGAATCTGACAGAGGCGATCGAGAAAGACGGAAATAGAATTGAAGAGACCCTGCGGAAAGAACTCGCGAATTTTCTGTCTATTAAAAAGGAAGATACAAAAAGGCCTATAGTGGGCATAGTCGGCGAGATCTATATAAGGTCGAACCGCTTCAGCAATGACAGCGTGGTCAAAAGGGTCGAAGGCATGGGAGGCGAGGTCTGGCTGGCACCTTTTGTGGAATGGATATCCTACGTCAACCAGATGAGCAAGAAGAAATCGCTGAAGAACAACAACCTTTCAAATCTGATAAACCTGCTCCTGACGCAGCATATACAGCATAAGGACGAGCATATGATAGAAAGGATATTTACCCCTTACCTGAAATACGGCAGCGAGCCGAAGGTGGACACGATCCTTGAAATAGCCGGTCCGTACATCCATGAAAGCTTTGAAGGTGAGGCCATACTGACTATCGGCAAGAGCATCGATTTCGTAAAGAAGGGCGCATCGGGCATCATCAACGCCATGCCCTTTACCTGTATGCCGGGCACGGTTTCAAGCGCGATCATGCGGTTGATACAGGGCAAATATAATATCCCCGTCATAAACATCGCCTACGACGGCCAGGGCCTGACCAACATCATGACGCGACTCGAGGCCTTCATGCACCAGGTGAAGGAGCATCATAAGGACAAACAGTAGAAGAACGGCAGATAGCTATCAGCATACAGCCGTCAGCAACAAACCCGTAAGTCGTAAGGCGTGAGTCGTAAGGGGACAAAAAATCTGTTCAACGTTCTATGTTCAACGATCAACGTTAAAAGAAAATAGACGGAACCAGGTATACCTTATATGAGCATGGCGTTGGGGGGTCTTTCCTGCAAACAAGCTGAAAGCTGACGTACTTTTTGCGGTGGGTAGTATTGTCAATCTTTTATTTTGTATGATACAATCCGATCATGATCTATGATGTCATCAAAAAGAGCAGGAGCTACCGCAGGTTTTATCAGGACCGGTCCATACCGGAGAATACGCTGAGAGACCTCGTCGAGCTTGCCCGCCTCTCCCCGTCAGCCGCCAACCTACAGCCGCTCAAGTTCGTTTTGTCATATACACCGGACAGGAACAGCCTGATATTCCCGTGCCTCGCATGGGCGGGCTACCTGAAAGACTGGGATGGGCCCAAGGAGGGCGAGAGGCCGTCCGCCTATATCATGATCCTGGGCGACACCGGGATTACCTCGAATTTCAGCGTCAACCACGGCATTGCCGCACAGAGCATCCTTCTCGGCGCAACTGAAATGGGGTATGGCGGATGCATCATCGGTTCGATCCAGAGGGAAAAACTGAGGACACAGCTTGCGATACCGCAACATCTTGAGATCCTCCTCGTGATCGCCCTCGGCGTGCCGAAGGAAACGGTCATACTCGAAGAGGTCAGAGACGGGGACATAAAATACTGGAGGGACAAGGACGGTGTGCACCATGTGCCGAAACGGTCCCTCAGCGACCTGATCCTGGACCTGTAGACAGT
>MVRS01000129.1 GCA_002067975.1 Syntrophorhabdus sp. PtaU1.Bin058 | reverse complement strand
GAAACGACCAGAAGACCTTCTTAAAGGAGATGTGAGCCTTCATGATTTGGTACCTCTCTCTTTTTTATAAAATTTTATCGTGATCTTAATAATGATTTTGCGACATTGGGATAAAGATATCTCTCTCTGCTCTGGTTGTCTATCCGGGATATAAGTCTGCAAGTGTCCCACCACTAACAGCGACTGTTTTTTATAACAAATACAAGGTACTTGTGTATTACAATATTATACTAGTGATTCTGGAAATGTCAAGTGCCAACAAATCCCTGAAACGTGCTGAACCATGAACGATCAATGATGAGTGCTCTATGTATTTATTAATACCTGTACTCAAACCCCAATGAGAAGATCTCCCGCGTGTAATCATAGATTGATATATTACATTTGTCCCTGACATAGGTGTACTGAGTGAGGATGTCGATGTTTTTGGTCAGTTCATAGATAAGACCGAATGCCGTGTTGTAAGTGTCATCCCTCCGTGTCATGTCAAATACTACATTGTTATATTTGTATTGAGTAAATGCCGCGTCCCCTGAGAACTGGAATTTAAGCGGTACGGTGAGGAGGTCTTTAAGGGGATAGATGAAGCTTGCACTGAACCGGTGCTCCCTGTTGGTCCAGTTGCGGCCTTCAGCGTCCTCTTCGGCATAGGTATACTTTAAACCGGCCTGCCCCTTGCCTTCTTTAAAAAAGTATGTCCATCCAAGACCCCCGCTCATTACATTCGAGTTTCTGTTTTCATCAGGCGAGAGCGGTTCAGAATGCAGGGGCGTTTCAAAATAATATTTTTTTGAATAACCAAGAGATACCTCTCCGATGTTGTTTTGGGTCACCATGAACCTGGCAGTAGGGTTTATTCCGGTCTGTTCCATGTACCGCGTGGTATTCCACCAGCTAAGCTCATTTAAGAAGTCATTCCCTTTATCTCCCTGCAAGCTGCTGTAGGTATAGCTCATAGGAAGGGAGAGAGACCATTTATCGAAGTTGTAGCCGGGGATAGCACTGATCGTCTGCGATATTGTGTTGTATTCACTCAAGTTGCCCATAGTCCCGTCAGCCCTTGTATATTGTTTCGGAAAATACTTGTCTGCGTAAAGGGAATACTGGAAGGTAAGGTTGTAAGGCTTATTGAAAGAGAAGGGGGCGGTGTAACCGATCCTTAAAGATAGGTTTAGTGCGCTGTCTTCATGGCCGGAGATCGCATCCACAATGGGCCCGCTCCCTTTTGCCACTACGTTCGTGTCATACTTATAGCTCAGCCCGCCGCTGAACCTCCACGGCCTCTCCCGTTCAAATTTTTCGGCCAACGCCTTATCGTAGTCCCTTGCCAGTGTTGCCATATCGGATTTGGGATCGACGCCGATCACTGCCTTGAAACGGTTCTGCGCCTCCTTGTATTTTCCCGCCTGCATATTGGCATTCGCTATCTGGAATTCAGCGAGTTGCGTCATCGACGGGTCAATCTCCTTTGCCTTTTCAAAGCCTGCTATCGCCTCGGGATACTTCTTGTCCTTCAGGTACACGAGCCCCTTCAGGAACTGTATCCGCGCCGGCTGGATCCCTTCTTTCTCGCCCACTTCCAGCCATTCCTTTGCCTCTTTTATGTTGTCCGTCTGATAGAGCGCATCGATGAGCTCCACAAGGGCCTCTTTGATCCTGGGAGTAAAGGTCACCGCATCCCTGAGGTAAGGGATGGCGTCCTTGTGCTGCTCCATGATCTTATAGGTAAGACCGACGTAGAATGCCACGGTACTTGATGCAGGCTCAGCCTTCCTGGCCTCAAGAAAGTATGTGAGGGCCTCCTCGTAGTTCTCATCGCGGAATTCCTTCATGCCCATTTCAAAAGCTTTTGATTGGGCAAACGCAATACCGGTACATGAGATAAAAACAACAACAGTAATAACAAAAATAGCACACCACTTCATTGTGTGATCACCCCCGAAATTATTTCTATCAAAATTATATCTATACAACTATCGTTGAACCTTGCTTAAGCAGTTTAATGTTGTCCCTCTTGAGGGCATCCAGTTCCCGGTGTATCTCTTCTAAGAAGATCGGCTTTATATGTGTAACATAGATCGGCATTGTGCCGAGGCCGTATCTGTCAATGTGTTCGACGAGCATGGCGGTCGTCATATGCCCTGATATCCTTGCCAGCCTTGCCAATCTGTTCGGGAAAGAAACATCCGAGATGATGAACTCTATGCCCTTGGTCTTGCGTGCCACCTCCCAGAACCGCTTTGTGGGTCCCGTATCGGCAGTGAACATAAAACCTTTATTCCCCTCTTTCACAATATAGCCTACCGTAAAAACCGTGTGTGTCATCACGATAGGTTCAACGGTGATGCTGTCGATCAAGGATGCCTGTTCCATCGGTATCTCATGAGGCTTTATGATCCCTTTATGTTCTGACGGGATAACGGTGAAATCAGGCCATATAAGGTTGTTTAAAAGATTTTGCGCTATGATCTCAAGTATCTGTTTTACGCTGATCAGCTCAATCGAGTAGTCACCCATCATGACAAGCTCGTCAACAAAGGGGAACAGGCCTTTTACGTGATCGACGTGGGTATGGGTTATTAATACCTGTTTGATCTTCTTCAGTGCTTCATCGGCGAGGACTTCCGTAACCGTTCCGGCATCGAGAAGCATTGTGTCGTTGATCAGGAAGGAGGTTGCCCGGTATTTTCCTATATAATTACCGTAACAACCAAGTATTTTTATTTTCATATTTCTATGCATTTTATTAAAACATTTGCTTTCGTGTCAAGGAGTTTTGTGCAATTTTGTATAACTTTTATGTTCGGGATAGAGGTCATGAATCTTTTTCTTTTCAAAAAGAATTATACTGAACCTTGATGCCGCTGCGCAATACTTTACCTGTAACTATATTATTTCGTTATATTTAAAACGTTATATATCTTCAGGAATTATATGAAAAGATTGAACATTATTTCACATTAATCCCTTGACGAGCGAAGCATGTTGGCATTATATTATGAACGGATATTTTTTTTGGAGGATACGCATGCCTATCTATGAATATGAATGTTCGAAATGCGGGAAGGTATTTGAAATATTCCAAAAGATCTCCGAAGATCCTTTGACGGAATGTCCGGCGTGCAAAGGTGCGATGCAAAAGATCATATCACAATGCGCGTTCCACCTGAAAGGCACCGGCTGGTATGTAACGGATTATAAAAAACCGGTAGACTCGGCAAACGGCAAAAACGGCGGGAAGCACACGGAAAAAAAGGAAACAAAGACAGAGACAGCAACGGAGACCAAGACAGAAACAAAATCCGAGACCACGCATACAAATACAGAATCAGCCGGGGTGTAAATGAAAGCAGGAGACAAGGTTACCTTTACCTTTGCCAAGAAAGAGATGGAAGGCATCATAGAAAGGGTCTTTCAAAAAAGCGTCTATATCAAAGCCGATTTTCCCAAAGACAAGGGTAAGATCGTCAAGAGAAAGCTGAAAGACATTAAGTAAACTCGTGGCAAAACCAGAGGACAATGAAATCCGTAAGTCGTGAGGCGTAAGGGGGTTTGACCCTTCACGACTAACGCCTGACGCCTTACGAAATCTTATTCGGTATTAATTCGGTATCAGTAGTAATCCTGCAGTGCCTTGACCTTGATCCTCCCCTTCCTCATGCTCTCAATGGCGTTGACAACGGCCTGGGCGCCCGACAGGGTAGTTGTATAGGGTATCTTGTACTGGACGGCGCCTGCACGTATGAGCACCTCATCCATCTTCGGGTTCCTTCCGCTTGGCGTGTTGATGATAAAGTGGATATCCCCGTTCTTGATCATATCGACGATGTGCGGTCTGCCTTCAGATACCTTGTTGACAAATCCCACTTCCATCCCGTTATTCACAAGGACCTTGCCTGTCCCTTTCGTTGCATAGACCTTGAAACCGAGGTCGGACAGCTTCTTCGCGATAAAGACGATATTCCTCTTATCCTTATTCTTTACACTCATAAAGACATTGCCTTCTGAAGGAAGGTTCTGCCCTGCCCCCAACTGGGATTTGCAAAAGGCTGCCCCGAACGTGGAATCAATACCCATGACCTCGCCGGTGGACTTCATCTCCGGGCCAAGTATCGTGTCGATACCCGTAAACCTGTTAAAGGGAAAGACAGACTCCTTCACCGCTATATGGCTGATCTCCACTTCCCTCTCGATACCGAGGTCTTTCAGTTTCATGCCTGTCATAAGCTTTGCGGCGACCTTCGCCCACTGCACCCCTGTAGCCTTGCTGACGAAGGGGATCGTCCTGCTTGCCCTTGGATTTACCTCCAGGACATAGACAATATCATTTTTCACCGCGTACTGGATATTCATCAGGCCGATCACGTTCAGCTCCTTTGCGAGCTGATAGGTGTAGAGCTTTATCTTCTCGATGACCTCGTCGTTCAGGGAGTATGGAGGCAAGGCGCAGGCGCTGTCCCCGGAATGGATCCCTGCTTCCTCGATATGCTCCATAATGCCTGCCACAACGGACCGCTCTCCGTCTGCGACGGCATCGACGTCGATCTCGATGGCGTCTTCGAGGTATTTGTCGATAAGGATCGGACGTTCCGGCGATGCCTCTGACGCCCTTTCCATGAAGGACTCCAGGTCCGACTCATCATATACGATCTCCATCGCCCTGCCGCCCAGTACGTAAGAGGGCCTCACAACGACAGGGTATCCTATCGTGGCGGCGATCTCCTTTGCCTCTTCGAAAGACGTGGCGATCCCGTTGTCGGGCTGCGTAAGGCTGAGCTTTTTCAGAAGCGTCTTGAATTTATCCCTGTCCTCGGCGACGTCGATGCTCTCCGGCGTCGTCCCTATTATTTTGGCGCCTGCCTTCTGCAGCGGCACTGCGAGGTTCAGCGGCGTCTGGCCGCCGAACTGGACGATCACGCCGTCGGGCTTCTCGTTTTCGATGATATCCATTACGTTCTCGAAGGTCAGGGGCTCGAAATAAAGCTTGTCGGAGGTGTCGTAGTCCGTGCTCACCGTCTCAGGGTTGCTGTTGACCATGATCGTTTCATATCCAAGTTCTTTGAGCGCGAACGCCGCATGGACACAGCAGTAATCAAATTCAATGCCCTGCCCTATCCTGTTGGGCCCTCCGCCGAGGATCATGATCTTCTTCCTCTCCGAGACCCTTGACTCGTCCTCCTGCTCGTAGGTCGAATAATAGTAAGGTGTATAGGCCTCGAACTCGGCGGCGCAGGTATCGACGAGCTTGAAGACGCTCCGGATGCCCTTTCCCATCCTCGACGCCCTGACCTCTTCCTCGCTCTGCCCCGTGATGTCGCCGATCTGCCTGTCCGAGAAGCCGAACTTCTTTGAACGCCTTAAAAGCTCTTCCGGCACATTCCTTTTGCATTGTTTCAGCTCCTCTTCAAGCTCCAGGATCTCCTGTATGTTCTTTACGAACCACCTGTCTATGCCTGAGAGGGTATAGATCTCTTCGATGCTCATGCCTGCCCTGAGGGCATGGCGTATGTAAAAGACCCGTTCGCTGTTCGGTGTGATCAGCTTCTGGCGAAGGAATTCAGGGTCCTCGATACCGGGGAGCCTGTCGTTGACAATCCCGAACCTGCCTATCTCGAGCGAGCGGAAGCCCTTCTGGAAGGCCTCTTTGAATGTCCTCCCTATGGCCATTGCCTCTCCCACGGACTTCATCGAGATGGTCAATGTCTCATCAGCGCCCCTGAACTTCTCAAAGGTAAACCTCGGGACCTTTACGACACAGTAATCGATGGTCGGCTCAAAGGATGCAGGGGTCTTTTTGGTGATATCGTTCGGTATCTCGTCCAGGGTATATCCGATGGCGAGTTTCGCCGCGATCTTGGCGATGGGGAATCCCGTCGCCTTTGACGCGAGCGCCGAGCTCCTCGACACCCTGGGGTTCATCTCTATTACGACCATCCTGCCGTTGTCGGGGTTCACGGCAAACTGTATGTTGGAGCCCCCTGTCTCTACGCCGATCTCGCGGATGATCCTGATAGAGGCGTCGCGCATGGCCTGGTATTCCTTATCGCTCAGTGTCTGCGCGGGCGCCACGGTAATGCTGTCCCCCGTGTGGATCCCCATGGGGTCAAAGTTCTCGATGGAACAGATGATCACCACGTTATCCTTTTTATCCCGCATCACCTCGAGCTCAAATTCCTTCCAGCCCATAACCGATTCCTCGATAAGGATCTCGCTGATCATGCTGCTCTCAAGCCCTCTCTGGGCAAGGATCTCGTACTCCTCCACGTTATAGGCGACTGCGCCGCCCGTACCGCCCAGGGTATAGCTCGGTCTGATGATGAGGGGGAAACCGATCTCCTGCGCCACCTTTCTTGCATCATCCATTGTGTAGGCAAGCCCGCTTCTCGGGACCTCAAGGCCTATCTTCTCCATGGCCGCCTTGAACTCTTCCCTGTCCTCGGCCTTCTTTATCGCCTTGTAATCGGCGCCAATAAGCTCGACGTTGTATCTTTCCAGGACACCTCTTTCCGCAATAATAGTGGCAAGGTTAAGCCCTGTCTGACCGCCGAGCGTGGGGAGCACCGTATCTGGTCGTTCGGTTTTTATGATCTCTTCCAGCACCTCCGGGGTAAGGGGTTCCACGTATACCCGGTCAGCCATATCAGGGTCTGTCATGATCGTAGCGGGATTGCTGTTCACGAGCACTACCCTGTATCCTTCCTCGCGGAGCGCCTTGCAGGCCTGACTCCCTGAGTAGTCGAACTCGCATGCCTGGCCTATTACGATGGGCCCTGACCCTATTATGAGAATGCTTTTTATGTCTGTACGCTTAGGCATATTTTCCCTTCTTGTATCCTTCCATCATTCCCCTGAACTTCTCGAACAGGCCGTATGAATCGTGCGGCCCCGGAGACGCCTCAGGGTGGAACTGCACCGAAAATACAGGATAGGCCTCATGCTCGATCCCTTCAACGGTCCTGTCGTTGAGATTGATATGGGTAACCCGCACCGGCTCTTTTGTTATCGATTTAATATCTACGGCAAAACCGTGGTTCTCGGAGGTAATGTAGACCTTGCCCGTGCTTGTCTCCTGGTTCGGCTGGTTTGCTCCCCTGTGGCCGAATTTCAGTTTATACGTCTTGCCGCCGAAGGCGAGCCCGAGGAGCTGCTGCCCGAGACATATCCCGAATACGGGTATCTTCTTGCCTATCAGCTTGCGGATCTCTTCGACCGCATAGGGGAGACCTTCCGGATCGCCCGGGCCGTTCGAGAGCAGGATCCCGTGGGGCTTCATCGCAAGGATGTCCTCCGCCTTCTCGTCCGCCGGAACCACCGTGACATGGCAACCGACCTTTTTCAGCATCCTGAGGATGTTCATCTTCACCCCGAAATCCATCACAACGCATCTCAGCGCCTGGTCCTCCGGTTTTACCGTTTCATAGTCTTCTTTCTCTGCCCTCTGCCCTCCGCTCTCCGCTCTCCGCTTCTCTTCCCACACATAGGGCGCCTTGCAGGTCACCTCTTTTACCAGGTCGATACCCACTATACCCCTCGATGCCTTTGCCTTCCTGACAAGGCTTTCCTTATCGGGATCGATTGTCGAGATGATACACTTCATAACGCCCCTGGACCTCAGATACTTTGTCAGCGCCCTCGTATCCACGTCCTCAACGGCAAGGATGTTGTGCCGTTCAAAATAACGGGAGAGGTCGTCCGTTGCCCGGAAATTGCTCGTTATCTTACTCAATTCCTTGACGATAAAACCCTCCACCTTAGGGCTTTCCGACTCGACATCTTCACCATTGACGCCGTAGTTGCCGATAAGCGGGTAGGTCATCGTTACGATCTGTCCCTTGTAGGAAGGGTCGGTCATGATCTCCTGGTAACCGGTCATGCTCGTGTTGAATACGATCTCCCCTTCTTTCTCGCCCTGGAACCCACAACCCTTACCCTCGAAGACCGTACCGTCTTCAAGAGCGATAAACGCCTTCATCGTTCTCCTCCGCATGCCTTGATGCATATCCCGCAGATATGATGGCCGAGATTTCTCTCATTTCTAAATCTTTTCAGCATAAGATAACATCCCTGGTGGTCGAAGTCTTCTCTTTTTTCTTTGATCGCCCCTGCCGGACATACGTCGATACAGGCCCTGCATTGGCCGCAGTTCTCTGCAAGCGGTTTTCCTGTTTTTAACGGCATGTCGGTCAGCACCGTATTATATCTCACCCTGGCGCCGAAGACCGGATGTACGAGGAGGTTGTTCCTCCCGATCCAGCCGACCCCTGCGATCTCCCCGACCTTCTTGTGAGAGATGTGTGCCCTCTGGTTCTGCCAGTCCACGACCTGCGACGCGGCAAAAGGAACGGCGCTAAAGCCCTTTCTCTCTATCTCGCGGGCAAGCAGGTACCCGGTCATGTCAAGCCTGTAATTAAGCTGCCGGTAATGGTGCAAATAGAGAAGGGTAGGTCCGTCTGTTAATGTTTTAACGATGCCCTTCGACAGTACAAGGCCAAAAGATATTGCAAACGTTAACCCGTCCTTCAGGGGATCATCAACGGCCACAAGCTCTTTATCGTAGAGCGACAGATCGGCAACTCCCCAGGCATCCATGTCCTGGCTGCCGAGAAATGTCGTGATAAACTCCGTGTTCTTATCAACGTTCATTTGCCAACTCCGTATATACAGTGAATAACCTGTGACCGGATCATTAAAAATGTAAGGCATTCTGTTTGATTATGGGGTGTCGGGTATTGGTTATTGCTTATAAATTGGAAATTGGAAATTGGAAATTGGAAATTGTATTTGAATGATTGGTTATTCACATTATCCCCTTCTTTTTAAAGTGTACCATCAATGCCGTAATTGACGCCGGGGTAGCCCCCGGGATCCGGGAAGCCTGACCAAGGGAAAGAGGCCGTATCTTCGAAAACCGCTCAATGACCTCCCGCGACAGTCCCGATACCTCTTCATACTTCGTATCATGAGGGATCTTGCTGTCCTCAAGCCTTTTCATCTTTCTGACCACGTCGTGCTGCCTGTCCGTGTAGCCGCGGTATTTTACATCCAACTCCACCTGATATGCAACATCTTCCTCGATCCCCTTTAAACTGCCTTCGATGCGCCTCAGCGTCCCGACGGTAACGCCGGGCTTCTTCAACAATTCCTCAAGCGTCACCGGGTTCTTTATGCCTTCAATATCCAGTTCCTGCAACATCCTGACCGTTTCGCCCGTCGGCCTGAGCCTTATTGATCCCAGCAGGCGCCTGGCCTCTTCGATCTTTGCCTTCTTTTCGATGACCTTTTCATACCGCTCCCTGCTCACGACGCCTATATGGTAACCTTTTTCGGTAAGCCTCAGGTCTGCATTGTCCTCTCTCAGCAGCAGCCTGTATTCTGCCCTTGACGTAAACATCCTGTAGGGCTCATCGACACCCTTTGTGACGAGGTCATCGATCAGGACGCCGATGTAGGCCTCGTCCCTTCCCAGGTAAAAGGGTCCTTCACCGCGGACCTTCAATGCGGCGTTGATCCCCGCCATCAATCCCAGGGCCCCTGCCTCCTCATACCCCGTCGTCCCGTTTATCTGACCAGCAAGATAAAGGTTCCTGACGATCTTCGTTTCAAGCGTCGGATACAACTGCGTGGGGTAGACAAAGTCATATTCAATGGCGTATCCCGGCCTCGTTATCTCAACATTTTCAAGCCCGTCGATGGTCCGCAGCATCCCCAGTTGTATATCCAGGGGGAGGCTCGTTGCAAAACCGTTCGGGTAATACTCTTTCGTGTCCAATCCTTCCGGTTCTATAAAGATACGGTGCCTCGTCTTTTCAGGGAACCTGACGACCTTGTCTTCTATCGACGGACAGTACCTGACCCCCGTGCCTTTTATCTTTCCCGTATAGAGGGGCGACCTGTCGAGGCCTGACCTGATGATATCGTGCGTTGTCCCCTTCGTATAGGTGAGATAACAGGGCACAAGCCGGTTGGTAATGCGTTCTGTAAGGAAAGAGAAAGGGGCCGGAGGGTCATCGCTGTGCTGCGGCTCCAGCTTTGAAAAATCTATTGTCCTCCCGTCCAGTCTCGGACATGTCCCGGTCTTCAGCCTCCCTATCGCAAAACCGAGGTCGCCGAGACAGGCAGAAAGACCCACTGACGGGAGATCGCCCATCCTCCCTGCCTCGAACCGTTCGAGACCGATATGGATAAGTCCCCGTAAGAACGTCCCTGTTGTAATGATAACCGCGGTCCCGTAGAACCTCTCACCCCACTGTGTCTCGACGCCGGTGACAGAATCTCCCTGTACCAGTAATCTTTCCACAATACCCTGCCGTATATAAAGCCCTTCCTGTTCTTCGAGCCTTGCCTTCATCCGGAGGGCGTATCCCATCTTGTCTGCCTGTATACGTGTTGCACGCACCGCAGGACCCTTCTTCATGTTCAGGATCCTGAACTGGATACCGGTAGCGTCGATATTCTTCGCCATCTCACCATCGAGGGCGTCGATCTCCTTTACCAGGTGCCCCTTTCCGAGACCCCCGATCGCAGGATTACACGACATATAGGCGATATGGTCGAGATTGGTCGTGATAAGAAGGGTTACAGCCCCCATCCGGGAAGACGCCAGCGCGGCTTCGCATCCTGCATGACCTGCACCCACCACTATTACATCAAAATGTTCCATAGTATATCGACTCCTGCCGCTTGCCCTGCATGCTCTCGATGGTACGACAATAAATATTGTGCCAAAACGCTATAGTCTATCAGTAATGGCCTGCATTTTCCATTACTTCCTGAAACGCTTGCAGAGTTTTATATTCAATTTTTTCAGCAAACATGGTACCATTCTATAACTACTTGTTACTGGTCACTGGATGCTCGATACTCGATACTGATGACTTTTTCAGCTACCAGCGATCAGCATAAAGCCTTTTTTGTTACAGCTGACCGCTGTATGCTGACCGCTGATGACTTCTTTAATAATAAGGAGGTAAACATGGAAGAGATAGCCATCGGAAAGGTTGAAAGATTTTTTTCCAAGATCGGTGTTGCGGCGATCAAGATCACCAGCGGGGAGCTGAAGGTCGGTGATACGATAAAGTTCAAAGGACACTCCACTGACTTCGAGCAGACCATTGAGTCCATGCAGGTTGAGCATAAAAATGTCGAAAAGGTCGTGGCAGGCGAAGATGTGGGGATAAAGGTAAAGGAGAAGGTGAGGGACCACGATATGGTATATCTTGTAAAACCCTGATAGCTCATGGCAAATCGTATATCGTCGTTCGTATATCGTATATCGGAATACCAGGCAAACTCTGATGAAAGTCGTCAGCCTCCCTTGTCATTGAGGGTAGTGAAGCGATGGACGATTTGCGGGTATAATCTATTGAACAAGATTGCCGCGCTCCGCTCGCAATGATAGGATTATTTTTAAACTATATTGAATTTATTTAGTATCACGATATACTAAGGACGATATACGATATACTTGCTCTATTCATTTGCTGACTTCTTCTTCAGATTATGCTATAAAAGGAACGGGAGCACAATTTCACTGAATAGGGAGGAATAATGGAAGAAAGGGAATTATTACAGCCGTTTCACGAGGTCCTCGAAGCCACCCTTCCCGTCATCGAAAATGCCTATAAAGGCTTTATTACATTAAAGCCGGCGCTTTTGAAAGAGAGTAAGGACAAATTTAAAGAAATCCTTGCCTCCAAGTTATCATATGTAGAAAGGATAGTTGGAGATAAGGAAAAGGATGAGTTTGAGAAGAAGTTCGTTGTCCTCCTGCCGACCTTTCAAATGGTAGGGCTCGCGATACAAAACGTTCTCAGCAACATGGAGATCAAGGTGGAGGCCCACATACTTTTCAGCCAGAAAGGCCTTGATGAGATCAAAGAACTCCTTGCAGCCTCCCATGAACTGGTGAGAGACGTTCGGGACTATACGTTCACCAAAAACCCTCACCTCCTTGCGAAAATCAGGGAACGCAAAGAAAAGACCATCGGGATAATCAACGATTTCGCCATTGTCCACCAGAACAGGCTCATTACAGGCGTCTGCATGCCAAAGGCGTCATTCATATATCTTGACATTACCGACTCTATCAAAAAGATCGCAAGGGGGCTCGCGGATTTCGCAGAAAAGGTCTAACCCTTGGCAACATCGCCCGACAGGCTAAAAGAAGGCATTAAAAAACAGAAAGTTATACAGGAGCTCCTCAGGGGGAATTTCTACGGTAAGGTCTATCTCGTAGGCGGGGCTATACGGGAACTGATACTCAACAGCAACCCCAATGACTACGATTTCGCACTATCAGATGCAAGGGACATAAAGACCTTTGAGGCGATCTTTCACTCCCCTGCGTTCATACTCGGGAAAAAACCGATCCATACACACAGGATCGTGATCAAGGACCGGTCCCTTGACATTACCATCTTAGAAGGCACTATTGAGGAAGATCTGAAAAGGAGAGACTTTACTATCAACGCCATTGCATATGACATCAAGGGCAACAGCATCACCGACACATTGCGCGGCAGAGAGGATATCGACCGCAGGGTGATACGGTATCCCGACGAAAACTCGATAATCAACGATCCCCTGAGGATGCTCAAGGCCGTCCGCCATTTTACAACGCTCCAGGACTTCTCCCTTCACAACGACCTGACACGATCGATAACAGAGCTGGGACGCCTTATCAATAACGCGGCGCCGGAGAGGATCAAATACGAGATGGATCTGATCCTCACATCGGCGAATGTCGCCGCCGGCATGAAACAACTGGAGGAGTCGGGTCTCCTTTTTGAGATCTTTCCGGAGCTTGATTCTCTGAAACGTCTGGACAAGGAAAAGCAGTTCACGCTGGAGACGTTCGGACACACAATGGACGGCTTCAGTTACCTGCATAAATACGGGAGAAGGTACAGACTTGATGAAAAAGAAATAAAGAATGTCGGCTATGCGCTTCTTTTCCATGATCTCGGCAAGGCCAACACCTTTACATATGACGAGAAAAAGGATGCAGTGCATTTCTTCTATCATGAACGTTTTTCCAGGGATATTGCCCAATCCATCATGGAAAGGCTTAAATTCAGCACGCAGGAGATCAAGGCCGTTCTCTCCTTGATAGAAAACCATATGAGGATATTCCTCATCAGTAACGACGAGTCGACGGAAAAGGCAATGCGAAGGGTAGTCTACAAGATGGGCGATCTTACGCCCTCCCTTGTCATCCTTACTCTTTGCGATATGTATGGAAGCTCCGGCGGCAAGAACAATGCCTCAACGCAACGTGTAAAAAAGCGTTGCGCCGAGATCATCGGGATGTTCATGGAATGGAAGAGAAAACCCCTGCCAAGGCTTGTTACCGGGGGAGACCTCTTGCTGATGGGTTTCCCTGAAGGACCCCTCATCGGCAAATGCCTTGGCGAGATACGCGAAAAACAGATCGCCGGCGAGGTAGCGACCAAAGGGGAGGCAATGGAATACGCGAGGGAACAGTTAAAAACAGCGGGCAGTAATACACCCGTAAGTCGTGAATCGTAAGTCGTAAGGGGTTTAATCGCCTAACGCCTGACGCCTTACGTTTTACGGGTGTTTCATTACGGGTTTCGTATAGGATGACCATGAAACGTTCCGTCACTTCACTGCCACTCCATTATGGAAAGGCCCCGCCCTGGCTCTTCCAGAAGATGAAGCGCTTCTCCGCTGCCCTGACGGAGATTATCCTCTTTGAATTCGGACCGCGGGAGTTCCTTGCCAGGCTTGCAGACCCGGTCTGGTTCCAGGCCTTTGGCTGCGCAGCAGGCTTCGACTGGCACAGCAGCGGTCTCACCACGACGCTCTGCGGGGCGCTCAAGGAAGGGGCCGCCCTTCTCGGCGAGGATATACCCCTGGCGGTCTGCGGCGGAAAGGCGAAACGGGCGATCAACACGCCTGCCGAGATAGAACAATACGGGGAGAAATGGGGGACCGATACCCAATATCTCACGTCGTTAAGCCGCCTCTGCGCAAAGATCGATAATGCTGCAATACAGGACGGGTACAGTCTCTATCACCACACCTTTATCTTTACGACAAAAGGCGAATGGGCGATCATCCAGCAGGGGATGAACGGGGAGAAGAGACAGGCGCGACGCTACCAGTGGCTGTCAAGGGACAATATGGACCTTACATCCGATCCCCATACGGGCATTACCTGTAACGACAGGGGCGATGTCCTCAATTTTGTTGCAGGGGAAAGCAACGGCGCGAGGGATGCTGCCGTGGATTTCGCAAGAGAGAACCCCGATGCTATGATAAAGATATGGAAAGAGATTGCCCTCGCTATGCCTGAACGTCATTATATATCAGCAAAGGATGTAAACGAGAAGCGCCTCTATAAGGCGTTCAGGACCATTCACGAGTCGCAGCCTGAAGATTTCAAGGGTCTCATCCAGGTACAGGGGGTCGGGCCGCGAACCATTTCAGCCCTTGCCCTTGTCTCCGAACTCATCTATCAGAAACCTCCGAGTTTCAAGGACCCTGCCCGTTTCAGTTTTGCACACGGCGGAAAAGACGGACATCCCTTCCCGGTGGATAAAAAGACCTACGAACACTCGATCGACTTCCTGAGAACCTGCATAGACAGGGCAAAACTGGGCGACAGAGACAAGCTGGATGCATTGAAAAGACTCTCGAACATATAAGGCAGTGAATAGCATTAAAGGCAGTGAATAGTCGATAGTCGATAGTAGATAGCAGGCAAAAAAAGCAGGTTAAGGTTCAGGCTAAGTAAAGAGACAATCAGAATGCCTGGGGTATTCTGATTGGATGTATCCCGGGTTTTAGTCTTCTATTTTGTTTTAACGTTGAACGTTGAACATAGAACGTTGAACAGGTGTTTCCTTACGCCTACGGGAGTTGGTCTTAGTAATCCAGCTCCCCTTCTTTTTTAATGACCCTGTATTCCTTCAGGTCCAGGGCGTGATCT
>MVRS01000128.1 GCA_002067975.1 Syntrophorhabdus sp. PtaU1.Bin058 | reverse complement strand
ATCTCGAGGGTGTCACGGTTGTATCGCTTGCCTTTGCAGGCCTCGCAGACGATGTAGACATCGGGCAGGAACTGCATCTCGATCTTCACGAACCCTTCTCCGGTGCAGGTCTCGCACCTGCCGCCCTTTACGTTGAAGCTGAACCGGCCCTCTTTGTAGCCCCTCATCCTCGATTCCGGGAGTTTCGCGAAGAGTTCCCGTATGTGGGTAAAGACGCCTGTATAGGTTGCGGGGTTCGAGCGCGGCGTCCTTCCTATAGGCGACTGGTCGATGTCGATGACCCTGTCTATGGCCTCATATCCCGTGATCCCTTCCGATTCCCCGGCCCTGTCCTTTGATTTGTAGAGTTTTTGCTTCAGGAGCGGATAGAGGGTATCGACGACGAGGCTGCTCTTCCCCGAGCCCGATACGCCCGTTATGGCCGTAAATACGCCGAGGGGGATCTTGACGTCGATATTCTTGAGGTTGTTGACGCGCGCCCCCTTGATCGTTAAAAAGCCCTTTGGTTTTCTCCTGTTGTCCGGTATATGGATCTCGCGTCTCTTCGAGAGATACAACCCTGTAATGGAATCGGCGTGCTCCGCAAGCTCGGCAGGTGTGCCCTGGAAGACGAGGTTGCCGCCGTTCTCACCTGCGCCCGGTCCGAGGTCAATGACGTAATCGGATGATACGATCGCGTCATGATCGTGCTCCACAACGATCACCGTGTTGTCGAGGTCGCGCAGCCTTCTCAGCGTACCAAGCAGCCGGTCGTTGTCGCGCTGGTGGAGGCCTATGCTCGGTTCGTCGAGGACATAGACGACGCCTGTGAGCCCCGAGCCGATCTGCGTGGCGAGACGTATCCTCTGGGACTCGCCGGCAGAAAGCGTGGCAGAGTTCCTGCTTAAGCTGATGTAATCGAGACCCACATCGATGAGGAATTTCAGACGCGAGACGATCTCCTTCAGGATGTTCCTCGCGATCTCCTTTTCCTTGTCGGTGAGCCTGATGGTGTTGAAGAATTTTGAGCATTCGGTGATCGTCATCCGCGCGATCTGGTCTATGTTGAGATCGTTTATCCTGACCCAGAGCATCTCCTTTTTCAGCCTGGCGCCGTTGCATGTGGGGCAGGGGATCAGGTTGATGAACCGCTCGAGCTTCTCCTTCTCATAATAGTCCGCCCGTTCCCATTCACGCTCCAGTTCGCCGATGACCCCTTCAAAAGGTCTTTTTACAAAGTCCCGCCTCGACCCCCTGTCTGAATAGAATTCAATCTCCTCTCCCTTTGATCCGTAGAGGATCGCATCCTGTACGGGCTTCGGAAGTTGCCTGAAGGGTTTTCTGATGTCGATCTTGTAGTGTTTGACGAGCGCTTCGAGGAAAGGCAGGAAGTGCACAGGATTCTTCTCTCCCCAGGGGACAACCGCGCCGTCGCGCAGCGAGAGGTCGGGATTGGGGACGATAAGCGCAGGGTCGAAATATTCTTTCACGCCGAGGCCGAGACACGCAGGGCAGGCGCCGTATGGATTATTGAAGGAGAACATCCTCGGCGCTATCTCCGGATAGCTGATGCCGCAGTCAGGACAGGCGAACCTTTCGCTGAAGACCATCGTGTCCTTTTCGGTCTCCACCTTGATGATCCCGTTGGCCTTGTTGAGCGCCAGCTCCACCGCCTCGAAGAGCCGCCGTTCGACGCCGTCGCGGATCGTTATCCTGTCGATGATGACGTCGATATCATGCTTTTTGTTCTTGTCCAGCTCGATGTCGTCGGCGAGGTCAACGATCTTCTTGTCCAACTTTATCCTGGTGAACCCCTGTTTCCTCAGCTCGTCGATCTCCTTCCTGTATTCGCCCTTCCTTCCCCGGACAATGGGCGCCAGGATAGTGAGGCTTTTCCCCTGACCGAGCGAGAGGATGGCATCGACGATCTGGGGGGCGTGCTGGCTCTTGATCTCCTTTCCGCAGCCGTAGCAGTAGACGTGCCCGATCCTCGCGAAGAGGAGCCTCAGGTAATCGTAGATCTCCGTTACCGTCCCGACGGTGCTCCTGGGGTTCTTGCTGATGCTCTTCTGTTCGATGCTGATGGCAGGGGACAGCCCCTCTATGTAATCCACGTCAGGTTTTTCCATAAGCTCAAGGAACTGCCGGGCATAGGAGGAGAGGGATTCCACGTACCGCCTCTGTCCTTCGGCGTAGATGGTGTCGAATGCAAGTGTTGACTTGCCGGAGCCGCTCGGTCCGGTGATGACTACCATCTTGTTCCTGGGGATGGTGACGTCGATATTTTTGAGATTATGTTCCCGTGCACCTTTTACGAATATTGTATCCATATGTTGAGGTCAGAACCATGCTTAACCGCCATATTCTATCAGAAAACGCCGCCCATTGCAAAGAAAGAGGGTGAGCAAGGGGAATAAGAGAACCGTATATCGTAGTTCGTATATCGTATATCGAAATTCCAAGAAATCCGGAAGGCGTACGGGGGCTACAGCATGACCTTGGACCTTAGACATCGAATATTAAACATGTTTTTCTTTACGCCTAATGTAGTTTTTTACCAGTAGCCAGCATCGGGCATTGTGTTTCTTTGCAGTTAGCGATATGCGATATACGAAATACGATATATAATTTTTATGAGCTGTCAGCCATGGGCCATGAGCCGCTTTTCTCCCTGAAGAGCCTGACGCATACGTTGACCACTTCAGGGTCGTAGAGGGTGCCTTTGTTCTGCATTATCTCCTCAAGGGCAGCGTCCTGCCCACGGGCAGGCCTGTAAGGGCGGGGAGAAGCGATCGCCTCTACCACGTCGGCAACTGCAAGTATTCGAGCTTCAAGGAGGATGTCGGGCCCCTTCAACCCCCGTGGATAGCCGGAGCCGTTGAGCCTCTCGTGGTGCTGCATGACTATCTCCGCCACAGGGTAAGGCACCCCGGCATCCTTCAGTATATCATGCCCCACCCGTGGATGGACCTTTACGAGGCCGTATTCCGCTTCCGTAAGCTTCGCCGGTTTGCTGAGGATCTCTGCCGGGACGGATATCTTGCCGATGTCGTGGATGATGCCTGCTATGCCGATATGCTCTATCGTATCGTAGGTCAACCCTATCTCGCCGGCCATAGCCATGGCAATGTCCGCCACCCTTTTCTGGTGACCCGCTGTGCCGGGGTCTCTCATCTCGGTAATCGACGACATTGCCCGGATCATTCCTTTCAGGGACTTCCGCAGGCTCTCAAGCTCTTCCGAGGCGAATTTACGGGAGGTGATGTCCTGAAGCGTGCCTTCATAGTAAAGGATCGTACCGTTCGCATCCTTCACTGCGTGAGAGGTAACGGAAACCCATTGCAGCCCTTTATCCTTTTTCCGCATCATGATCTCGAAGTCCTTTATAAAACCATGTTCTTCGAGAAGGCGCTTGAGCTCGGCGCGGCGGCTCGGGTCAACGTAGAGTTGATGGGCTATGTCGGTTATCGACAGGATCACTTCCTCGGGAGAATTGAATCCATGGATCCTTGCAAGCGCGGGATTGACGCTCAGGTACCTTCCATCCGGCGTGATCTGGAATATGCCCTCCGATGCGTTTTCGAAGATGTTGCGGTATTTTTCTTCAGATCTCCTTAATTCCTCTTCGGTCTTTTTGCGGGCCGTAATATCTTCCAGCGTGCCCTCGTAGCAGAGTATCCTCCCCGTTTCGTCCCTGACCGTCCGGACATTCAGCGAGCCCCACAGTATTGAGCCGTCCTTCCTGTAGAACTGTGCCTCAAAGCCCTCTACGATCCCATGTTCTGCGAGGATTCCCTGGAACGTGTGCCTGTTCTCGTAATTTATGTAAAGCTGCCGGCCTATATCGGTAACCTCACGGACCATTTCTTCCGGGGACGTGTAACCGAATATGCGGGCCATCGCGGGGTTGACGGCGATCAGATGACTATCGGGCGTACTCTGGAAGATGCCTTCTACGGCGTTTTCAAAGATGCTGCGGTATTTTAATTCGCTCTCGTGAAGGGCCTGTTCTGCATGCTCCCGTTCAATGATCTGGTGTTCGAGCTCCGATATCGCCCGTTTCTCCGAAAGGTGATGCGTCTCCGCCTCTCCGGAGGGTTGTTTCGTTGGTCTGTCCCTGTCTTTCATCCTCTTGTGTCCTTATTATAGCCCGGTGGACCTGTTTTGTCCGGCATACAGTGCCTTTGTCTTCCTGCCGAAGGGGATACCCAGCTTTCGCATCCTGCTCCGCAATGTCCCTGGGTTCAAGCGAAGGATGGCTGCAGCGCCGTTCTGCCCCTCAACGTTCCCGCCGGCCATTTCCATTGCCCGTATAATATGCTGGATCTCCATATTCTTCAGACTCAGGTCAGCCGCTTCCCGGCCACGATCCTCAGTTTCATCGCTTACCGGCTTGATGCCCACAATATCCTCGAAACCGAGAGGCTCTCCCCTGTGGATCACGATAGCCCGCTCAACGGCGTTGCTCAATTCCCTTACATTTCCGGGCCAATCGTATTTCACGAGCTGTTCCATTGTCCCCGGGACAAGCTTTGGTATAAAATGCAGCCCTATCTCTTTTGCCTTCCTGCGCATGAAATACTCGACAAGGGCCGGGATGTCGATCTTCCTCTCCCGTAGCGGCGGTATGCGGATCGGGACAACGCATAAACGATAGTAGAGGTCGTCCCTGAACTGGTTTTCCTCTACAAGCTTCCGGAGGTCTTTGTTCGTGGCGGAGATAATCCGCAGATCGATCTTTATAGGTTCTGCCCCGCCGACGCGTTCGATCTCCTTTTCCTGGAGGACGCGGAGCAAGCGGACCTGTGCATGGAGGGGGAGTTCACATACCTCATCGAGGAAGATGGTGCCCCTGTTGGCACGCTCGAACCTGCCCCTTTGTCTGGAGGTAGCGCCGGTAAATGCGCCCTTCTCATGTCCGAAGAGTTCGCTGTCGATGAGGGAATCGGGGATGGCCCCGCAGTTCACCTTGATGAGCGGCTCGTTGTTCCTTGGCGAAAAGTTGTGGATTGCGTTGGCGATCAGCTCTTTGCCGGTCCCTGTTTCACCTTCAAGAAGGACGGGGGTCAGGAGGGGCGCCACCTTCAGGACCTGGTCCATCACCGATTTAAGACCAAACTGAGCGCCGACGATCTCCTCGCTGAAACCCCGCCTGAGTTCGTTCTGGAAATAACTGCTGTCATCTGCCAGAAGCTCCTTCAGTTTTATCAATTCCTGGTAACGGAGGCTGTTGGCAAGGGCGATAGCGGCCGGCTCGTTGATAAGAGACCACAATCGTGCATCCTCTTTAGTGTATCTGTTTTTCCCGTCCGCGCGGACAATAAAGGAGCCCACGAACTTGCCTTCAATGATGAGCCGTCCAACGATAATCGAAGAATCAGGCCAGCGATACCTTTCAGCGACGAGCCCTACTATGGTATCCTGGTAGACATCGTGCGATACCCTCACGCGCGGAAATTTTGAGGGATCCTCCAACTGTTTCTGAAGGTCAGGCGGCATAGGGACCTTGTCCGCCCTGTTCATACCGCCCTTATTATCCGCCGTTGCGACAACGTCGAGCGTCCCGGCACCGGGATCATAGACGGTGAGGATCAATTCGTCCGCGGGTATGACGCTGGTAATGTAAAGGTAACAGTTCCAGAGGGCCTTCTCAATGTCAAGGCTTCCGCAGATTCGCAACGTGATCTCTCGAAAAAACTGGTTTTCGTCTATCTTCATGGAAGAACCCTTTAATAAAATCTGTTATAAATAACAGTTTACATGTTATTGGTCGTGTACGCAAGTCATTTTCTGTGAAATACAACAGAAAAATATGAGAAGGTGAAAAGAACAGATACTCGATACTTGCCGCTCGTCGCTGGATACTTGATACTGTCAGGCACATTGAAGAGCGAGATACGAGGGACAAGGAAAAAGGTTTTAGTATCGTCATCGCGAGGAGCGAAGCGACGTGGCGATCTCAAAAGATGGGATTGCCGCGCTCCGCTCGCAATGACATATTCCCCACATATCTGGCATCTTCGATCTATTATGTTTTAACATTGAACGCAGAACATTGAACAGCTTTTCGCCTCTCGCCCGCTCCGCTCGAGCTCGCAGAGTTAAGAGCAGCAAAGAGCTGAGGGTTTAAAGTATTCTCGTTCGTTGTGTTTTGATCTATACTCTTAGCTCTCTGCCCTATGCTCTCTGCTGATTGACTGTTAAATATAACAGAAAAAAACTGTTTTATATAACAGATCAGTGCCTCCAAGTTACGTAACTTATTGATGATAAAGGGTAAAAGTATATGGCATGGTCTTTGCTTTATTAATAATCAAGATGAGAGGCATGGTGCTCAAGACGAACCCAATAAGATGCTGCGAAAGGACTTTCCGGTTCGAAGAATGAGACAATTGTTTGAGAGGAGGGTGACATGAAGACAAGATGGGACACAGAAGAAAAGGCGTTAATAGAGGTATTCGGCTGTGGTTCTGTTGAAAACCGAGTCATTGAGGCATTTCCGGGGAAGGAAAAAGACTTCATCCATTCAGCCTTTTACCACGACGGGAACAGCATGGAAGGGGCGCTGATCGAAATGTTCGGCTGTATCTCGCTTGACAAGGTGATCAACCTCAATAAAGGCAAGGGTATGAAGAAGGCGAGACTCCCGATTATACTTGAGGATCCGACAGCACTGGTAGTAGGGCTCGCATAAAGAGACAGTATCATATAAACCGGCATGTCATATAAGCCGGCGGTATCATATAAAACTTGCCCCGTCCCTGGAGGTCTTAAACTACTGAACTTGTTCTGCGGGGAGAAGCGTTACGATATACTCAAATGAATCTGCTATGGCGCTCCCCGATCACCCTTCAGAAAATATCTATTCTATCCGGGCAATCTTCCATTTGTCGTTGCAACTTCACCCGCATGTCGTTGCGATCCCGCTTAAGCGGGAGATGCAATCTGAGCGGATGAGATCACCATATCGCCTTGCCGTTCGTGATGGCACCGCGTCGTGTTGACAAACATGGCCGGGTTCCGTTAAACTTGTTCACGAAAAAGTTTTGTATTATTTTACAAATATAAAGTTGTCTTTTCCGCAGGGTACAATCGGCAACAGCAAACACACATTGCCTCCCGGCTGCAATGGTCGCAACCGGGATGGACGAGAGGGGTGAATATGACTGGATTGCAAAACAGTAACGGTCTGGAAACGGCCGACAGGTATTATGCGCAATACGGATCAAGGGCAAAGGAATTAAAGAACGAAGGCCGAAAGGTGATCGGCTATATGTCCGCGCTGACACCGGTGGAGATATTAACGGCCGCAGGCGTTGTCCCGCTCAGACTGAAGGGCTTTATGGACGAGGCCATAACAAAGGGCGACGCCTACATGGAAACGATCGTCTGTCCCTTTGTCCGGAGCGTCTTTGACGCGGCGATCAAGGGAAGGTTCAGCTTCATGGACGGTATGGTCCTGCCGCACCAATGTGACAGCATGGACAGGACGAGTGATGTATGGAGCTATAACCTGGGCCTCCCTTACTGGCACTTTCTTAATGTCCCGCACGTTACCGATGACCCTTCTATCGAATTCATGAAAGAGATCCTCCGCGTTTTTATCAGAACCCTTGAACGATTCACCAACGCGAAGATCACCGATGAGGCAATAGGCCAGGCGATCGATGATCACAACGAAAACCGGCGGCTCATGCGGGAGCTCTATGATTTGCGGAAATCCAATCCCCCTTTGATCTCAGGGGTTGAGATGATGAAGGTCCTGGTAGCTGCCATGAGCCTCCCCGTAAGCGAATCGAGCGCCCTTATTAAGAACGTAACGGAAGAAGTAAAAAAGAGAAAGGCGCCTGCTGACGGAGACAGGAAACGGATCATGATCATCGGCGACCAGATCGACAGCGCGGCCATAGCGGAGGCCATTGAGAGTGCCGGGGCATGGCTCGTTGTTGACGACCTGTCGATCGGCGGCAAGATATACTGGCCTGAGGTGGACAAGACGGCGGACCCGCTTCAGGGGATTGCGGAGCGGTATCTGCGCAAACTGAAGATCGCCACGACCTTCGTGGGTGAAGGGAATACATATGAGGAGAACCTCGAAGCGCGGTTCGGTCATTTGAGGGAGCGTATCACCGGGTTCAAGGTGGACGGCGCTATCCTTTTCATCTACAAGTACTGTGACCCTTATGGCTTTGAGGTACCGGCAATGAAGAGCTACATCGAATCTGCGGGCATCCCGGTCCTCTACCTTGAGGACGAATACTCCACGTCCACCCTGGCACGGGTGAAGACCAGGATCGAGGCATTCCTGGAAATGATCGCATAACGGAGGATACGCGCATGGCTGAAGAAAAAAAGAGAAGGGCGGTTGCAACACAGACGGCTGCCGGGATACCGAAATTCGTGCGGGGTAACCTTGCTGCAACGTTAAAGGCAAAAGAGGAAGGGAAGAAGGTGGCAAAGGCCTTCATCCATGACGGGCAGGATGAGATCATGAGGGCGATGGACATCGTACCCGCCTGGGGTGAGAGTTTCTCCGGCATATGCGCAGCAAAGCGCGATGCCGAGAAGTACCTCCAGAAGGCAGAATCGGATAACTTCTCCCGCTCGCTCTGTACATACGCGACCTGTCACATCGGTTTCGAGATGATCCGCGAGGAGCTTGGCGGTGTAATGCCTGAGGGGGCTCCGTGGGGAGGGATGGGACGTCCTGATATGATACTCGGGAACGGCCAGCTCTTATGCGACCCGAGGTTCAAATGGCCGCAGGCCCTCCAGCACTATCTCAGGGACGTTCCGGTATTCGTCACAAACATGTATTACCCGCCGTGGGACCCGAATATCGACCACCACGAGCAGGAGGGGTTCTACGTAAGGTATTGCACAGAGGAACTGCACGAAACGGTCAGGTTCTGTGAAAGGGTAACAGGGAAGAAGATGGACTGGGACCGGCTCGCGGCGGTCGTCGAACTCTCCGATAGGACCTGGGACCTCTTCGTCGATACCTACGACCTCCGCAAGGCCATCCCAACCCCGATGGATACGGGCGATGCGATGAACACCATGGTCCCTATTACTTTTAACATAGGAACCCAGGAGGCCTATGACTTCTACGTGGAACTGAATAATGAGCTGAAACAGAAGATCGCTCAAGGGATAGGCGTGGCCAATCCGGAGAAGTACCGGATCATCTGGGCTGCAGGCCTGCCATCCTGGTTTGCGCTGAATGATTTCCAGTATTTCAACAGCAAGGGCGCCGTATTCCCCGTTGAGGTAACGTACCGTGACCATGAAAAGATCGAGAAGCTCGATCTCCCGAAGACCGATGACCCCCTGGAGCATATCGCCTGGAGGTGGGTGCGTTACTGGACCCACTGGTACGACGCTGCGCGCAAGATCCCCGGCTCAACACCGAAGGTCGCGCGGATCATCGAGTACATCGGAGACTATAAATGCGACGGCGTGGTCTTCCATTCGGCGTTCTCCTGCAGAAGCTGGCACGCCGGGATCATCCATCAGGCAGAGGTGCTGAGAAAGGTCTACGGGGACATCCCGATCCTCATCATGGAAGGCGACATCGTCGATATCAGCTCTTATAATGAGGCCGATACGCACAACAGGATCGACGCGTTCATCGAGACGCTGGACGCGTATAAGAACAAGAAAAGGAATTGAGAGACAGGTAATGGCATATTACGCCGGCGTGGATATTGGCTCCACCATGACCAAGGTGGTCATTGTGAGCGACAGGATAGAGGCATCGCTGATAGGACCGACAGGACCTGAGCACCGGAAGCTGGCGAATAAGGTGATGGAGGACGCCCTTAATCGGGCCAACCTGCGTTTCAAAGACCTTTCATATATTGTCGCAACGGGATACGGCAGGATAAACGTCCCTTTTGCAGACAGGCAGATTACCGAGATCACCTGCCATGCGAAAGGGCTGCACAGCCTTCTCCCCACGGTCAAAACCGTCGTGGACGTAGGCGGGCAGGACAGTAAAGGCATCAGGATCAATGACGGCAAGGTCGTGAACTTTGTCATGAACGATAAGTGTGCCGCCGGGACAGGGAGGTTCCTTGAGATCATCGCCGACTCCCTCGGGGTCCCGCTCCAGAGGCTCGGCGAGCTTTCCCTCACTGCGGAAAGGGCAACGCCCATCAGCAGCACCTGCACGGTTTTCGCAGAACACGAGGTGATCAACCAGCTCGCCAACGGTGAGCCTGTGGCCAACCTCGTCGCAGGCGTCCATGAATCCATTGCCACACGGATATATTCCCTGGTCAGTAAATTGCAAATAGAAAAAGATATTGCAATCACCGGCGGCGGAGCAAAGAACATCGGTCTCGTTAAGGCGCTGGAGGCAAAGTTCGGATCGCCCGTTCTGGTCCCGCCGGAGCCGTTGATAACGGGCGCCCTGGGTGCGGCGTTGCTCGGGAAAGAAAAATGTGAAAAGGCCCTCCGTGACGGGTACACGCCCACGAGAAGCAAAGAGGGCCTCCAGGAGGCGAAGATCTTCTCATGAATAATGTTGTGTACTGCCGGCTGCCGGCGGATGAAGGATGATATGGCGTTTGTGCTTGGTATAGATCTGGGTTCCGGCTACTCAAAGGCGGTAGTGTGTGAAGACAAGACGATCCGGTCG
>MVRS01000127.1 GCA_002067975.1 Syntrophorhabdus sp. PtaU1.Bin058 | reverse complement strand
GATATATATTACTATAATACATAACGAGGTGACATATGGACATAAGGACAATCCTGCTCGGCTTTCTCATGTATGGAAGTATGACCGGCTACGAACTCAAGAAGATCTTTGAGATCTCCTTCTCCTTCTTTTCCGGCCTGAGCTATGGCTCTATCTATCCTGCACTTAAAGGGATGGAGAAGGACGGTCTTATTACCATGGAATTAAAGGTCCAGGACGGGACGCCCAACCGGAAGGTCTATACCATCACCGAGGCGGGAAGGGCCGCCTTTATCGAGGGGCTCAAGGTCCCCGTTGAATTCGAACGACAGAAACACCTCCTCCTCACCCGCCTCTTCTTTTTCTCTTTTCTCTCCCCTGGTGAACGGCTGGGCATCACGGAAACCTACCTCCGGTCCGTGGAAAAGATGAGGCAGGAGGTCGAGGCTGCAAGGCCGGAGATCCCCCCGCAAGCGGACAGCTACCAGCGCCTGTGTTTTGAATTCGGCATCAGATTTCTGAGCGACCTTGCGGCAAACATTACCTGGCTCTTGGAAACCCTGCGGGCAGAACCTGCCTCTCCCGAGGATCCCGGCCGCAAACCCCCGGAAGGTGCATGATGAGAGAAACAGGGAAGGCCCGGCAGATCCTTCTTTACGCGGCGCCCTTCGTGCCCCTTGCATTCTTCAAGATATGGGCGGCCCTTGGCCAAACGCCTGCGGCCATGACAACCATGGCGTGGGTCATTCTCGCCTACTTCGTCGGTCTCATCATAGTCTCATTCAGGATCGACAAACCGGGTTACTTCGACTGGGCCATAGGGGCCTATTTCGCGGCCATAGCCTTAAGCCTCCTCCTCTGGCCCGAACGCGCGGCCTCGGTCATTATGAAGTACCCGGTGACGGGCATCTATGCATGCCTTTTTGCTGCAGCCTTCCTGCCGCCGCTCGCCGGTTTCCCGCCCTTTACCTATCACTATGCAAAAAAATATGCCCCCCGGACAGTGTGGCAGAACCCCGTGTTCGTAAGGATCAACATGATCATGACCTATGTGTGGTCCGCCCTTTTTGCCCTCGCCCTTGTCCTGAGCCTTTATCCGTCCATCTTGACCCGCGCCGTCATACCCCTTGCCCTGCTCCTTTGCTTCGGCCTTCCCTTCAACCTCCGGTTCCCCGATTATTACCTGAAGAAGGCCGGCCTCCCCAGCCTGGCGGAACAAAAAAGGATGGCGATGGAAGGACCCCGGCGTGATGTCTCTGCACCCGGCCCGGAGGCCGCCTTTTCCTCGGCGAGGGCGGCCATAGCGGGGATGGCAGTCGCCTTCAACGGCAAGGCCGCAGGGGACCTGAAGACAGTCATCGGTTTTCATGTGACCGGCAATGAGTCCTTCGATGCCTACCTCCATATCCACGACGGCATATGTTCCTTTAGTGAAGAAAGGCCCGGGACGCCGGACCTCCTTATCAGTACACCTGCCGATACCTGGCTTGCCGTCTCATCGGGCCGCTTAAGCGGTCAGGAGGCCTTCATTCGCCAGGCATACACGGCGGAGGGTGATCTCAATATTCTTATGCGCATGGGACAACTCTTTGGGGCAGCGCAATCCGGAGAGGACCCGGGGCCCGCCCACCCCGACAGACCTGCTTCTTCACGGGCAACTGCGGCAGCGCCGGCAGATCGATTGCCTGTTGTACAACAAAAATCAAGGAAGGAGACAACCATGAAAGTCCTTATATTGAATTCAAGTCCCAGGACAGGAGGCCAGAGCAAAACAGAGCTGATGCTCAATGCCCTGGCAGACGGTATGCGCGACAGCGGGGCAGAGGTGGAGATAATTCACCTCCGGACAAAGAACATAAAGAACTGTATCGGCTGCTTCACCTGCTGGACCAAGACGCCGGGTGTGTGCGTCATCAGGGACGACATGACCGGAGAGCTCTTTCCCAAGTGGGCCGGGGCGGACCTCGTTGTCTATGCCACACCCCTTTACCACTTCGGGATCAACGCCGCGATGAAGACCTTTGTGGAGCGTACCCTCCCGGCCCTCCAGCCCTTTTTCGAGACGAAGGGCGGGGCAACCAGTCACCCATGGCGCGTAAGACCACCGAAGGCAGTCGTTCTTTCCGTTGCAGGTTTTCCCGAACACTCGGTCTTCGACCTCCTCTCACAGTGGGTCCGCTTCATATACTCCGGTATCCTGGTAGCTGAGATCTACAGGCCTGCCGCCGAGTTTCTCACCGTATCGGCGTTCAGGGAAAAGGCCGCGGAGATCCTTGATGCCACGCGCCGGGCAGGCCGGGAGATCGTGACCACAGGAAAGGTCTCTCCCGACACCATGGCCGCCATTACGCAGCCGATCTCTACAGACATCGATATTGCCTTCAAGGTCGGCAATGCAATGTGGAAGACATGCATCAGCGAAGGCATCACGCCGAAAGAGATGGATGAAAAGGGGATCATTCCCCGACCCGATTCTATTGAAACCTTCATGGCCATTATGTCAATGGGGTTCAATCAGGAAGGGGCAGGCGATACCAGGGCAACCATCCAGTTTAACTTTTCAGGCGATGTGGAGGGATCATGTTATTTCAGGATCGCAGACAGGGCTATTGAGACCTTCCCGGGCAGTGCCGAAAAGGCAGACCTCACCATCGATACGCCCTTTAACGTTTGGATGGATATCATGGCAGGCAAGGCAGACGGACAGCAGATGTTTATGGAGGGGAAATACCGTGTAACAGGAGAACTCGCGCTCCTTACCCGCATGAACCGGTTATTCGGAAAGGATAAAGGCGGTCGATAGTGATAGTGAGTAGTCGATAGCGGTCAGTATACAGCGAAAGCCCGTTCCTCGTATCTCACTTCTTGCGATGCATCAGGCCAGTCACGGATATTCCGCGCTTTAAAGTGGTACGTCGTCGTCATCCTTTTCCGAGGGGAAGTCTTCCTCAATCTCTCCGCGCGGGCCTCCGGAGGACCTCCGGTCGTCCCTCTCGCCGATGATGGTCTTCATGGTATTGGCAACGATCTCGACGATCTTGCGTTTATTGCCGTCCCTGCCTTCAAATTCACGGGACTGGATCTTCCCTTCAATATAGACAAGGTTCCCTTTCTTTAACTGTTCCGCCCTCTCCGCGAGGTTTCTCCAGGCAACGATCCTGTGCCACTCGGTCTTTTCCTGCCAGCCGCCGCTGCCCTTATCCCTCCACGCTTCGGTGGTGGCAATATTAAAACTGGCCACAGGCGCACCGTCTGCGGTATACCGCATTTCAGGGTCTGCCCCGAGTCTTCCGATGAGAATAACCTTGTTCAAACTTGCCATCTTTGTCCCCCCTCCTTTTCTTTACATTATAATAAAGAGTTTTCTCGAGATTTTTTTGTGTTGCTAAACAATATAGTATGTCGTGGGAAATGTCAACGCTCAGCAGCACCCGCCAGGGATAAAATGGAGAAAAGCAGTTGCAGAATACCTGTAATTACGACAAAATGGATAAAAGCACTGCGGAGTGAGTATGGGCGACCTGAGAAAGATGCTTGACCCCAAGACCATTGCCTTTATCGGCGCAGATGACCGGGAGGGTTCCCGCGAAAGATCTATACTCGACAACCTCCTCTCGTCAGGAGTAAGGCGGGTTTGGGCGGTCAACCCGGACAAGACAAAGGTGCTGGGCCTTCATTGCCTGTCCGCCGTATCCGACATAGATGAACATATCGATCTCGCCGTGATCGTTGCGCCGGACGACCTCCTCCTCCCTGTGACCGAAGAGTGCGGAAAGAAAGGCGTGGAAGGCGCGATCATAGTCTCTCCGGGCCCTGAAGGTTCTGCAGAGGAAAGGAAGGGGCTTGAGGGGAGGATATGGGAGATAAGAAAGGATTACGGTATAAGGGTGATCGGACCGGGCAGCAACGGCGTCATCCTGCCGCACATCGGCCTCAATGCCACGTTCCTCAAGGCGGGTCCTCTGCCGGGCAGCACGGCCTTTATCTCCCAGAGCGGCACCATAGGAAATGCCATGTTATACTGGGGGGCCGGCAGCCGGATAGGCTTCAGTATGTTCGCGTCCCTCGGCTCCATGGTGGACGTGGATTTTCCGGACCTTATCGACCTTCTCCAGGAAGATTATTTCACGAAAAGCATTATGCTCTACGTAGAGCGTATAAAAGACGCAAAGAAGTTCATTAGCGCCTCGCGCTATTTCGCGCGGGACAAGCCTATCGTGGTCCTGAAGCCGGGAAGGTACCCTGAGAGCACGGAGGCGCTCATTGCCCATACAGGCCTTAAGGTGGGAAACGATGCGGTCTACGACGCTGCATTCAGGCGGGCCGGCATAGTAAGGGTAAAGGAGACGGACAACTTCTTCGACACGGCCAAGGTGCTTGTTTCAAGGTCTCTCCCCAGAGGGCCGGGGCTTGCAGTGATCACCAATTCGAGCGGCATCGGCATCATTGCCTTTGATACCCTTACGGAACAGAAGGGGCAGCTTGCCGGGTTCTCGGAGGCCGGCATGGAGAAGCTCGACCGGATCATGCCGCGCTTCTGGAACAGGGGCAATCCCCTTGACCTGTCAGGGGACGCAGACGTGGAGAGATATGTTCAGGCAACCGACGTGTGTTTGCAGGACGACGGCGTGGACGGTGTCCTTATCGTATATGCGCCCACTTCACACAGCGCCCCTGGCGAGCTGGCAAGGAGGCTGGTGGAGTGTGCGTTGAAGACTGCCAAGCCGGTTATCGCCGTGTGGATGGGCGGCGAATACTCACGGGAAGGTATTGAGGTTTTCAGGGAGGCAAACGTGCCGGTCTATGAGACGCCGGAAGACGCGGTCAGGGCCTACCTCTATATGCTCAGATACCACAG
>MVRS01000126.1 GCA_002067975.1 Syntrophorhabdus sp. PtaU1.Bin058 | reverse complement strand
TCGTCCCGAGAAGACCGATATCCTCCCGGAGTACCTGGGTAAGGGTACGGTTGGGTGATACGGCAATCTCGTATTGTTTATCATTTATAAAAAGCGTTATTAGTTGTTTCATCATGCACCTCTCGTCATTTGCCTTGGGCTTCTTTTACGGCAGTCGATAATGTTCTCTTTGTCAATACCTCAACCATTGCGCGACGATATCCCGCACCGCCCCGTATATCCGTGATGGGTGAGCAGTCCGTCCCTGCAAGCTTGGCCGCCTTTTCCAAAAGTGCATCCGTAGGCTTCTCTCCTGTCAATGCCTTTTCCACCGACACGGCATGGATAGCCTTTGGCGCAACAGCACTCAATATGACCTTTGCCTCCTTTATCACACCATCGGGGGCGTTGAGGGTAATCCTTGCTGCCACAGCCACGATGGCGATCTCAAGGGATCTTCTGTGACCAAGTTTTATATAGTCACTCCCTGTAAATGGCGGCATCGCATCGATTACAATCCTGCTCAATATTTCATCCGGCTTTATCACAGTTGCGCCGGGCCCAAGGAAAAAGTCATCAAGGGCTACCTCCCTTGTACCTTTCACACTTTCCAGCTTCACCTTTGCGCCCATTGCAAGAAGCGGCGGCGGCAGGTCTGCGGCGGGTCTGGCGGTGACGATATTGCCCCCTATTGTCGCCCTGTTCCGGATAAGCGGGGAACCGAGACCAGCGGCTGCCCTGGCAAGCGATGGAAATTTCGTTTTGATAATATCGAACTCAGTCAGCTTTGCCACGATGAGATGAGCCCCAATGGAGATGTTCCCGTTTGTCGGTTCTACCTCGGACAACCCTGAGATCTTCGCAATGCTTACAAGGTGGCCCGGTGAAACGAGACCCTTTTTCATGTTCACCAGGATGTCCGTCCCACCTGCAATGATCTTCGGGTTGCCGCTCTGCTCCGACATGATCTTGCATGCTTCCGACATATCCCTCGGCTCGTAGAAAAGAAATTTTGGTAATATCAGCATCCAATCCTCCTAAGAAATAAAATATTGCCTGGCCCGTAACCTGCCTGTCCCGCAAACGCGTGCAATCAGGTCGTTTGGGCTCATCAAGCCAAATTATTAATTAAACATCCTCACCAATGCATCGGCCAATGCCCGTGCAAAGGCCGTTTCCTCAATATTTGCGTCAACCTCTATAATCCCGATCCCGGGCTTCACGCCTTTTTTCAGCTCATCCACAAACACCTTGTCTTCTTCAGGGACATAGGTTGCGCTTCCGGGCATATCAAAATTGGTCCAGCCCTTTAACGGGATCACCACCCTGACCGGTCCTTTCGATCTGTTCAGTTTCTCCGCAAAGACGCCAGCGGCCTTCTTAAGCTCATCCGGCGAGGCCCTGAGCCATGTACGGAACTTATCAAGATCGTATTTTTTTCTTGCCCTGTGCTCTTCGGTATATTTGGACTTGGGCGGGGTAATATAGTTTACACCGCCCGTAGAGATGACCTGCGGTATACCCGTCTTTCCTGCCGCCTCCATGCGGTTCGGTCCGGCGTCTTTCATACCGCCTACAAGATGCTCGATCACCCCGCCGGGCGCAAGGTCTATCACCCCGTCAAAGAATCCCTCTTCGATCATTAATTCCATGGCCCTGTCGCTGATCCCTGCCGCGGAAAAACCTATTACCTGATACCCTTTCGCTTCGAGCATCTCCCGTACGCCGCTTGCGCACCCTTCAACCGGGCTCAGCATCGTAATGGCGACAGCAGGTTTCTTTTCGTCCGCCCTTTTTGCCTTGATCGGGGAAACGTCCGCCATAGCGCATATTGCGCCGGCACCCCGCTCGATCACGTTTTTAAGGATATCGCTTAAGCCCGATATCTCAATCACCGAGTGCAAAAGCGCAATATCGCCGATATCGATATATCGCGTTGACATACCGGGCAAGGCGGCCGTCGAGGATATCATCAGCTTGGGAACACCGAACGGAAGGGCCCTCATCACGTCCGTGGCCATCAGGGAACCCGTCGAGCCGCCGATCCCGATGATCCCGTCAAGTTTCCCTTCCTTCCACATATTCAGCGCTATGGCCTGTGCACCCCTTGTCATGACGGCGGTGTTCTTTGCCCTTTCTCCCGACGCAAGGATCTCTTCGAAAGCGCTTCCCCCTGCCTTCGCCACCTCCTGCGGCGGGATATCGGCCTTCGCGCCCTCCGGTTGCCTCATCGATATATCGAGGATTACCGGCGCTTTGCCGAGTCCCTTTATAACGTCCCGTAAATATGATGTCTCTACCCCTTTCGTATCGAGCGTGGAAACGACCAGTATTGTTTTCATCATTGTCCTCCGGCCACCTTCTTCTCGACATCGGCCTTCAGCACCTTCTTGTCGACCTTTCCGGAATCCCCTACGATCGGAAGGGCATCCATGATCTCAAGCCGCTCGGGTAGCTTAAAGGCCGCGAGTTTCTTCTCTTTCAGAAAAGAGACCATCTCCTCTTTGGTAAAGGTCTGACCGGATTTCGGGATAACATAGGCGCAGGCGCGTTCCCCCATCTCCTTATCAGGATACCCGACAATCGCTACGTTTGCGACCTTCGGATGCTCGTTCAGGATGCCTTCGATCTCTGCCGGGTAGATATTCTGTCCGCCCCTGATGATCATATCCTTTGCCCTGCCCATTATCCAGAGATAGTTATCTTCCGATTTTACGATGTCGCCTGTCGTTGTCCATCCGTCCTTATCAAACACGGGCGCCGTTGCCTCGGGATCACGGTAATACCCGGCAGGTGCATGGGGCCCTCTGAACCACAACTGACCCGGATTTCCTTCGGGGACTTCCTTTCCGTTGTCGTCAAGGAGCCTGACCTTGTTGCCGGGAAGCATCCTTCCGACGGTCCTTCTCCTTATCTCTCCCGGATCATCTATTGTACAGCCCGAGACAGATCCCACGTCCTGGGTCCCGAGGTCGCTTGTAATGATGGCCTTATATCTCTTTTCAGCCTCCTCCGCGACCTGCGGCGGAAGATAACCGCCGGCGGAGCGTATGAACCTCAGCGAACCGAGATCGTATTTTGTCTCATCGGCTTCGAGCATCCTCACCAGATGGGTGGGGACAACGCCGATGGCAGTGACCTTTTCCTTTTCAATCAGGGCGAGTGCGCCCTCGGGGTCAAATTCCTCCATCAGGACCGTCTTGGCACCGGCAAGGGGCGCTGCGAAATACGTGAGGGTCCCTGCGGCGCCGCCCGCATGGGGCGCAATGGCCATGGCAATGTCATCCTTTGCGAGGTGCCAGATATCGATCCGTGCCTTTGATGTGCACACCCTTGAGGAGATGGGCCACTCCACGAGCTTCGGAAGTCCTGTCGTTCCTGTCGTGCTCGTCAGGAGACCCACATCATTTGTGGCGCTGAAACGCCGTTCATCAAGGAACCGAAGCTCCGACGGGTCGATCTTTTGGTTGGCCAGCTTGATCAACGAAAAGGTCCCTTCAGGCGCTCCGTCAGGGACATCTTCATCGAAGAGGAAGAAATATTTGAGATTTTTGGATTTGCCCACAAGCCCTTTGTACATCTCAAGGTAATTGAACTTTCTGTAGATCTGCGGGATGCAGACCGCTGACGCCTCGGTCCTCTCAAGCATGTACTCCAGTTCCTTCTCCCTCAGGTAAGGATACACGGTAAGGGAGACAAGACCTGCCCTTTCGCTTGCAACACGGGCGAGGAAACCGTAAACACTGTTCGGTGCCTGGATGATCACGCGTGCATCCTTGGGGATCCCCAGCTTCACCCATGCCAGGGCAAGGGTGTCGATGAGGTCTTTCGCCTGTCCCCATGTCACGCGGTATTTTGAATCGACGAGCGCTTCTCTGTCCTTCAGTTCCTTTGCATTTCTTGCCCAGAAATCATAGAAGATCTGGTCGGTCCAGTACCCGTCACGCTTAAACTCTGTTATCATTTCATCTGTATATCTGATCGGCCTCATAATTCCCCCTTATGTTAGCTGCCAGCGATCAGCTATCAACCTACGGCAAAAAACGAAATCGAAAAAGTCTCGCTGAAAGCCGGCTGCTGAACGCTGAATACTACTTTTAGCCTTCAAACCCATATTCCTTCCAGCGGGCCTGAACCATTTTCACCGTTTCTTCATCAAGAAAGATCTCATTTGGTTTTCTTGTCCATTCATATGGAATAGTAGCATCCATAATTATCCTCGACACAATGTCTCGCGCCTCAATAGGGAGGGCAGGATCAAGAGGTGTAGACCTTCCGCGTTTTATAATCTCCGTTGAGCGATAGGGGTCATAGCGCATTGAAAGGGACCAGAGTACTTTATCGATATCGTCAGCCGGTATATCCGCATCCACCACTATCACACCCTTTAAACCGTAGTGGCCTGTGGTGGTTGATATAACGGCAGTACCAACGTGGTTTGCATGGCCCGGATACATGGTTTTAACGGAAACGATAGCCCAGAATCTTCCACCGGACTGAGGGGGCAAATAGACAGATTGGATGCCAGGGACCCTCATGTTCTCAAGGTCGGACCACATCGTTGCGGTCCTGTTCAGGGACTGTATCATGTGGGTATCGGTAACCGGTTTGCCGACCGTGGTAGACCAGAAGATCGGGTCCTTACGCCTTAATATTCTCTTAATATGGAGTACCTGCTTGGGCCACTCTTCACCTTTCTTCCCTGAATAATACCCTGTATATTCTCCAAAGGGTCCTTCCTCCCTCAGGTCTTCCGGGTCTATAAACCCTTCGAGGATAATCTCCGCATGGGCCGGCAGCATCAAACCTGTAAGGTCGCTTTTGATAACTTCAACAGGCTCGCCGCGCAATGCGCTGATTATATCATACTCATCCACCTGTGCACCGATCAGGGTGCTCGATACCAAAAAGTGAACCGGATCGGTTCCGACTACAGCCGCAGCGGGCATAAGTTTTTTGGCCTTCTTATACTGGTTAAAGTGGAAATCAGCGTGTTTCCCTTTTATGATCTGAATGCCTGCATGGTTTCTGTCGTGGACCTGCATTCTGTATGTCCCGAGATTGGTCCATCCCGTCTCCATATCCTGCGTGATGAGGAAGGACGCTGTTCCGACAAACCTGCCCCCATCCTGAGGATACATATAAGGCACAGGGAAATCCCTGAGCAAATCTATATCCTTTTCTTCCACAATCATCTCCTGAACAGGACCGCTTTTGACTACCTTTGGTTTTGTCAGTTTTTTTGTAGTGATCTTCATCCATTCCTTTGCCATCTGACACATTGAATAATCCAGAGGCATTCCAAGGCAGATGGCCAACCTCCGCGGCGTTGTAAAGGCCGATGTAAGGAGAGGTATCTTGTAGCCTTTCACATTTTCAAATAAAAGCGCAGGACCCTTCTTCTCCTCGTTCAGTTTTGCAATATGAGAGACTTCGAGATTCCAATCCACCTCTGTCTTTATCCTTTTGAGTTCCCCTTCTTTTTCTGTCTGCGTAATAAAATCCCTCAAATCTTTCATAATAACCCTCCTATAAAAATTTTACGGTATGCTATAAAAATCCTAAATATGCGAGAAATAGTCAAATACATAAAAATTATGTTGTGTATAAGTAAAAGCTATGGAATAATTCTTTATAATGAATTTTAATCACCTGAGGGTCTTTTACGAGTCCGCCAAGGAATTGAACTTCTCAAGGGCCGCGGAACGCCTCCTCATATCGCAACCCGCTGTCTCGATCCAGATAAAGCAACTGGAAGAGGTGCTTCAGGTAAAGCTTTTTAACAAGATCGGCAACAAGATCTTTCTCTCCGGGGCAGGAAAACTGCTTCTGGAATATGCGCAAAGGATATTTGAACTCGAGACCGAGGCGGAAAAGGCGGTCAACGACGTCAAGGAAGTGAAAAAAGGCACACTCCATATCGGGACGACAAAAACATATGCGCGCTATCTCATGCCGAACTATATATCGCACTTTCATGCGCTCTATCCGGGGATAAGCATCCATTTAAGCGAGGGGAGTTCTCTTGAAATGATCCAGAGCTTATTCAACATGCAGAATGAGCTGGCGATCGTGGCAAGCGCCGAATACCCCAAGTCATTTCACACCATCGCCTCCGGAAAGGAAACCGAATACCCCAAACCTCTTCACAGCATCGCCTTTGGAAAGGAAGAAGTATTATTGGTAGCCTCTCCTGATCATATCCTCGCAAAAAAGGATCCGGTCACGATGAAAGAGCTGACGGATTTTCCCCTAGTGATGAGAGAGGAAGGCTCGGCCATCCGTAAGGCAGTAATGGATAAGTTTAGAAAGATGCACCTTACGCCTGCGATACTATTTGAGGCAAACAACCCTGAATTCATAAAAGAACTCTTAGGGAAAGGTGAAGGGGCCTCTTTTATCGTAAGGTCTGCCGTACAAAAAGAACTTTCTCAGGGCATACTGAAAGAAATCACGATCTCCGGTGTCTCTATCGCTATCAATACAAATATTGTGTATATCAACGAAGAGAGCCTGTCAAAGATCGCCCGCGCCTTTATCGAAACATTGCTGTCATGGCACAGTGAATAAACCCGTTCAATGTTCAAGGTTCAGGCAAACCTCGTAAGGTGTAAGAGGGTTACACCCCTTGCTATTTACATTCATCTGGTCTATTTAGTCTGCTTCGTCTTGACGTTGAACGTTGAACATAGAACGTTGAACAGGTTTTCCCTTACGCCTCACGACTTACGTATGCTTCATCCCCCGAAATCGGGATTGATGAATTCCACCTTATCCCCGTCGGAGAGGACGGTTTCCGGATATTGCTGGGGGAATACAAACTTGTTATTAATCTCCACAATAAGGCCGGAATCTTTCTCTTGCGTTAATTGTATCAGGTCGGAAATCGTGGCATTCTCCGGAACCGCTTCTTTCATGCCGTTAAATGTAATCTCGATCTTCCTGCCGTGCATGGTAATGTACCCCTATAAAATTCGTAGTATATCGCAGTTCGTATATCGTATATCGAAAATGCAAAAAAATCTTGAATATCAATCATAGAACAAAAATGAAACCGGCTTTGACATTTTACATTTTACAATAAAGAAAGGCAACGTGAAACAAAAGATCTTTGCTGAAATCGGTTGAAGATTGTCGCACAATCCTCTATAGTACAAGAAAACGCGAAACGAGGAGCGGGCGTGTTTCACCTTTCACCTTTCATCTTTCATCTTTCACGTCTTCCGGGTGGTTCTTATGTACATCTGGCCTGATTGTTTCCCCTGTATAACGAAGATGTTCATGGAAGTTGCCCGGAACTCCTTAGACGACGAACAGACGATACAGACGTTCACAGGCATGATAGAAAAACACAGACCGAAGACCCCCCGTGACTTTAAGGTCACCTCTCCTGAAATAATAAGAGACCTCTGGGTTGTATTTCATGAGATGTCGGGGATTGCAGACCCCCTGAAAAAAATGAAGAAGAAGCAGAACGACACGGCGCTTTCGCTCCATCCGTCCGTCAAAAAATCTGTTCTCGAGAGCAATGACCCATTGGCCTCGGCAATAAAATTCTCCATATCGGGGAACGCCATAGACATCATGACAATCAGGACAGAACAACCGGTTGAGGAGATCATACAAACACTACAGAGCTTTTCACTGGATGCTGCAAGCACAGAACAATTCAGGGAGAGGCTTTCCAGGGCGAAAAAGATCGTCTTTTTCGGCGACAACTGCGGAGAGATCGTCTTTGACAAGATCCTCATAGAGATTATTCAGGGACATTTCGGCAGCGACGTGACGTTTGTTACGCGGACGCTCCCCGTACTGAACGACGCAACCCTGGAGGATGCCCTGTATGCAGGAATGGATGCCGTAACGCACACCGTCGAGAACGGCATCCGGCAACCCCTGCCCGGTACGATCATTGAAAAACTTCCGGAGGAATTGAGGGAACTGACATGCGAATCGGATCTGGTCATTTCAAAAGGAGGGGGAAACTACGACACATTGACAGAAGAGGCAGGCCTGAAAGGAAAGATATCTTTTCTGCTTCAGGCGAAATGCAGGCCTTATGTCACCCTTTACAGGGTGCCTCTCGGCAGTCCGATCATCGCCAATATCTGAGGGGGAGTTAGTCGATTGAGACCCATATTAGTCTTCGCAACCCTCTCCTCCATACTCTGTCTTTCAATGTTTTACCGCGTTACAAACGCGGTGATCTCCCCTGACCTGATACGCGACCTTCACCTCAACGCAGAGAGGCTCGGCACGCTCGGCAGCGCCTTCTTTTATTCCTTCGCCCTTTGCCAGATCCCTATGGGGGTGCTTCTCGACAAGATAGGACCCCGGATCATCATAACCTTTTTTTCGCTCATAGGTGCATCAGGGGCCATTGTATTCGGTTCTGCAGATTCCTTTGCATCAGCATTTGCGGGAAGAACCCTGCTGGGTATCGGTATGGCATCAGCCCTGATGGGGAGCCTGAAGGTTTTCGTCTTACAGTTTCCGGCAGGAAGGTTCGCCATACTTTCAGGAACCATCATCTCTATTGGAACACTGGGAAACATCCTTGCCACATCACCCCTGGCATACCTCAACGCGACAATAGGCTGGAGACAGACATTGTTATATGCAGGGGGCATAAACATAATCCTCGCGGTCCTCCTTTTCTGGGTGCTGAAAGGCGACGGCAGGAACAGGCAATATGACGATATACCCTTGTCTGCCCAAGAGAGAAAAACAGGTGTCCTGGAATCGTTCCGGCTGGTCGTGAGCAATCTGTCGTTCTGGCAACTGGGCGCTGTAGCCTTCTTCCGATACGGCACATTAGTTGCGTTGCAGGGATTATGGCTTGGACCCTATTTCATGGACATCAAGGGTTTGACGCAGATGAAGACCGGCAACCTCCTGATGATGCTCTCCCTCGGGACGATCGTCGGTTCCCCGACAGCCGGATACCTGACCGACAGGGTCTTCTATTCCAGGAAGACCGTCATTCTCATGGGATTAGGCCTTTACTCACTCTGTCTTGTACCGCTTACAGGGATATTCGATATCGACAGTCCCCTCGCATTCTCCGTCTTGCTGTTTTTCATAGGTGTATTCAGTAGTTTCGGGATGCTGGCATACACGCATATCAAGGAACTTTTTCCTCTCAATATGTCTGGAACGGCCATATCGGGAGTAAACTTCTTTGTTATATCAGGCGGCGCGGTCTTAATGCAGGTAATCGGGATTATAGTAGAGGGTTTTGTACGTGCCGATCGTTCCTACCCTCCACAAGCCTATCACACGGCGTTCTTCATATGTCTTCTGGGTATGGTCTGCGGTCTTCTGTTCTACGCATTCTCGAAGGATTCGCATAGACCCCATTAAGATCTGTTCAACGTTCTATGTTCAACGTTCAAGGTTAAAACGAACAAGGAAACAAATCGGATAGACCAGATGCCGGATACTGGTTGCTGGTTACTTGATACTGGTTTGGACAAGCATCGAGCAACGAGTAACAAGGGACAAGGTTTTCACCTTTCACCTTTCACTTTTCACCTTTTATTCACTACTCATTTCTTATTCTTCTCTTTTATTGCCATCAGCAGTCTCTCCGGCGTTGCGGGGAGTTCGGTGACGCGCACTCCCACGGCGTCGTGGATCGCATTCAGTATTGCAGGGATCGTGGGCATGATCGCCCCTTCCCCGACCTCT